>NZ_LZSW01000037.1:0-144324 GCF_001665615.1 Mycobacterium sp. 852014-52144_SCH5372336 | reverse complement strand
GACCCCATACGAGATACTGATCGGTCTCGTTGGCTCGGAGATGTGTATAAGAGACAGGCTCCTCGGCCGGCTGGCGACCCCAGTCGGCGTCGCCGGCCCTGCGGTGCGCCCCACCGCGCTCGGCGGTGGGCTGCCAATCGAATTCCGGCGGTTGGGGTTCGGCGGGCACATCGATGATCGGACTTTCCTCGGTCCTCTCTTCGATGTCAGGCCGGTATTCGTCGATGCGGCTGCTGCTGACGCGTCCCGTGGTCTCCGAATCCCGCGCCCAGTCGCTGTAGGCGCGCACCGTCGTGCGCTCGGGCTCGATGGCGGGCCGGTGCGACAGGTCCGCATCGAAGAGGATCTCCAGGTTGGCGCGCAGCGCGGACAGTTCGGCCCGCAACGTCGCCATCTCGTCGGCGGCCTGGGCGCGCACCTCGGCTTCCAGTTCGCGGCGCAGTTGCGTCTCCAACGACAGCTCGTATTCGCGCCGCGCCGAGATCTCACGGTCCAGCTGCAGGTCGTAGACGAGCTTGAGGTCGCGCACCTTGGCCTGGTCGACATCGCTCTGCCGTCGGTAGATGACCGAGACGAACGCCGCGACCACCGCCGCCCACAACGCCAGGATGACCGCCAGCTTGAGCAGCTCCACCCGATCGGTGAACACCAGGGCGGAGCTGGCCGCGATCGCCAGCACCAGCAACGCGGTCAACAGCATCCAACCCGGCCTGCGGCCGGCACGCCGATAGCGTGCGCTGCGGGTCGGATCGGTCATGGGGGCGACTGTACCTGTCACAGGTCACTCCGCGTGTCGCCTCGTCGGCGATTCGTTCTCGCGTCGGCCGAACTTCGTTAATCCGTTGCCCCATTGGGGTTCTCCGGCGGCTCACCCGGCGACTTGCAGCAATGCTGCAACCACAGCGCAGCAACCACCAGAGCCAGCGCACACCCGGCGGCCACCGCGGCGCCCGCGGTGTCCTCGGCGGCGACGCGCAGAGTGGAGCGACGCGGCAACAGGTAGACCAGGACGGCCACCCACCAACCGAACACCAGCGCGCCAACCCACGCCGAGGCCTTGGCGATCACCACCGACCTCGCCACCGCGAGGGGGTTCAGCCGGCCGGATCCCACGCCGATCTCACCGTCGTTGATCTTCGCTCGCACGTGGAACGCCCAGCCCGCTTCGGCGATCGCGACGGCCAGCAGCGAGACACCCGTCCACAGGGTTATCGGCGGGAACCATCGGTACGACGCCAGCACGAGCAAATAGCCGACGACAGCGGTGAGCACCGCAGCGGCCGCGAGGTCGCGCTTGCGCGTCGGCCCCATCAGCGCAACACCAACTCGGTGCGGTGGACGCCTTCGCGTTCGGCCGTTTCGAGCGCCCAGAGCAGTTCGTCGACCCGGCGCGGCTCGCCTGCGACCGTCAGCGCCGCGTTCGGTTCCACCGCCAGCCACGGCACCAACACGAACGCCCGTTCATGGGCACGCGGATGCGGCAGCGTCAGCTCGGCGTCCTGCGAGATCAACTCACGTCCCCCGGTTCGGCAGGTCACGATGTCGACGTCGAGCGTGCGGGGGCCCCACCGCTGTTCGCGCACCCGCTCGGCGGCTCGTTCGAAGTCGTGGGCGCGCCGTAGCCAACCGTGGCCGTCGAGCGCGGGATCGTCGGCGATGAGGACGGCGTTGAGGAACGGCCCCTGCTCGACACCGCCCCACGGCGCGGTCTCGTACACCGGCGACGCCGCGCGCAGCGCACCGCCGAGTCCGTCGGCGACCGACCGAAGCATCGCCAGCCGGTCGCCGAGATTCGACCCGATCGACAGAACCGCGGTGGTCAAGGGCCACCCCGACCGCGCCGCGAACGACGCGCGACGACCGCGACGTCGGAGAACGCCAGCGGGATCGGTGCGGCGGGCTTGTGCAGGACCACCTCGACGGCATGCACTCGCTCGTCTTCCATGACGCCCTCGGCGATCTCTGCGGCCACCGTCTCGATCAGGTCCCGCGGCGGTCCGGCGATGACGTCGGCCGCCCGCTGCGCCAACGCACCGTAGTCCAGGGTGTCGGCGAGGTCGTCACTGGCCGCCGCGGCCGCGAGGTCGATCCATACCGTGATGTCGACGATGAAGTCCTGGCCGTCGCGACGCTCGTGCTCGTAGACGCCGTGATAGCCGCGAACTCGCAAGCCCCGCAACTCGATTCGGTCAGCCATGCGACCACGCCTCCAACACCTTGACCGCGTCGACCGAGGCGCGCACATCGTGCACCCGCACGCCCCAGGCGCCGTGCAGACCCGCCAGCGCCGAGATCACCGCCGTCGCGGTCTCCCGCCCGTCCGGCGGCCGCGGTTGTCCCTCGGAGTCCGCGAGCAGCGTTCCGAGGAAGCGTTTGCGCGATGCGCCGACGAGCACCGGGATGCCGGTGGCCACGAATTCGGGCAGCGCACGCAACAGCGCCCAGTTGTGGTCGCCCGTCTTGGCGAAGCCCAGCCCCGGATCGATGATGACGTTGGCCGCGTCGACGCCGGCGGCCACCGCGGCGTCCACACTGGCGAGCAGTTCGGTCCGGACCTCGTCGACCACGTTCCGATAGGCGGGCACCGCGTGCGGCCGGTCCGCGCCCACCGAGCGCCAATGCATCAGCACCCACGGCACTTTCGCGTCAGCGAGCAACGGCGCCATGTCCGGGTCCGCGCGCCCGCCGGAGACGTCGTTGACGATGTGGGCGCCGTTCTCGAGCGCGGCGCGCGCGACATCGGCGTGCATGGTGTCGATGCTGACGGTGACGCCGTGGGCGGCGAGCTCCCTGATGACCGGGCACACCCGCGATTTCTCGACGTCGGGGTCGATGCGCGTCGCCCCGGGGCGAGTGGACTCACCGCCAACGTCGACGATCGCCGCGCCTTGGCCGACCAGCTCGAGCCCGTGCTCGACGGCGCGGTCGCGGTCGAGGAATAGCCCTCCGTCGGAGAAGGAGTCGTCGGTGACGTTCACGACCCCCATGACTCGCACCCGTGTCGAGTTCACTTGCGCAATATCAGGTCCAGCGCCTCGGCCCTCGATGCCGCGTCGACCTTGAACTGTCCGCGCACGGCGGATGTGGTCGTCACCGCGCCCGGCTTGCGCACCCCACGCATCGCCATGCACAGGTGCTCGGCCTCGACCACGACGATCACACCTCGCGGATCGAGTTTGCGCATCATCGCGTCCGCGATCTGACCGGTGAGCCGTTCCTGCACCTGCGGTCGCTTGGCGTAGAGATCTACCAGCCGGGCGATCTTGGACAACCCGGTGACGCGGCCGTCCTGGCCTGGGATGTAGCCGACGTGCGCGACGCCGTGGAACGACACCAGGTGGTGTTCGCACGTCGAGTACATCGGGATCTGCTTGACCAACACAAGCTCGTCGTGCTGCTCGTCGAAGGTGGTGTCCAGCACCGAATCCGGATCGATGTAGAGGCCGGCGAACAGCTCCTTATACGCCCGCGCGACCCGCGCGGGCGTGGACTCCAGGCCGTGCCGGTTTGGGTCCTCCCCCACCGCGAGCAGCAGTTCGCGGACCGCCGCCTCAGCGCGCGCCTGGTCGAAGTTCGCGGGGCTGAAGGTGACAGAGTTGTGCTGGGACTGCGCCAATGGAGCCTCCTGTGAGCCGGTCGGTCTGTCAGCCGTTACGCCGGCTGTTGTCCTGACCCTTGTCCTCGTGCGGTTGGGGTGGCCCACCCTGTTGCTGCGGTGGCCCCTGCTGCGGATACGACGGATAGGGCTGCTGCTGTTGCCAACCCTGGTGCGGCGGCGGATACCAGTAGCCGTGCGGCTGTTGGACGGGGGGCTGTTGCTGCTGCTGCTGTGGCGGCGGCGGCCAGCCCGGTGCGTGCCATCCCGCGGGGGCGCCGTAGTCCGGCTGTGTCGGACCGGAGGAACCGTTACCGCTGCCGTTGGCGCCGTTGGGCCCGCCCTCGGCCACCTTGGTGGCTTCGGCGGCCTTGGTGGCCGCGGCGATCGCGGCCTTGAAAGCGGGTTCGGGCACCGGTTTCGGCCATTCCTCGCCGCGCTCGATCGCGAGCTCGCCAGGGGTCTTGATCGGCGGCTTGTCGGATGGCACCCGCCCGCCGAAGTCGTCGAACATGGTCAGCCGCGGGCGCTTCTTCACGTCGCCGAAGATCTCCTCGAGCTCACGGCGGTGCAGCGTCTCCTTCTCCAACAACTCGCCGGCGAGGGTGTCGAGCACGTCGCGGTACTCGGTCAGGATCTCCCAGGCCTCGGTGTGGGCGGCCTCGATGAGCTTGCGGATCTCATCGTCGATGATCTGAGCGACCTCGTGGCTGTAGTCGGCCTGGGTGCCCATGGTGCGGCCCAGGAACGGATCGCCGTGCTCGGTGCCGTAGCGCACCGCGCCGAGCTTGGAGCTCATGCCGTACTCGGTGACCATCGCGCGGGCGATCTTGGTGGCCTGCTCGATGTCGGACACCGCGCCGGTGGTCGGCTCCCGGAACACCAGTTCCTCGGCCGCGCGTCCACCCATCGCGAACACCAGCCGCGCGATCATCTCCGAGCGGGTCATCAGGCCCTTGTCGTCTTCGGGGACCGCCATCGCGTGGCCACCGGTGCGGCCGCGGGCCAGGATCGTCACCTTGTAGATCGGGTCGATGTCCGGCATCGCCCACGCGGCGAGCGTGTGCCCGCCCTCGTGATAGGCGGTGATCTTCTTCTCCTGCTCGCTGATGATGCGGCTCTTACGCCGGGGCCCGCCCACGACGCGGTCGACGGCCTCCTCCAGCGCCGGACCGGTGATCACCGTGCCGTTCTCGCGGGCGGTCAGCAGTGCGGCCTCGTTGATGACGTTGGCCAGGTCGGCACCGGACATGCCGACGGTGCGCTTGGCCAGCCCGTCGAGGTCGGCGTCGGGGGCGATCGGCTTACCCGCGGAGTGCACCTTGAGCACGGCGCGACGGCCGGCAAGGTCGGGGTTGGAGACCGGGATCTGGCGGTCGAAGCGGCCCGGCCGCAGCAGGGCCGGGTCGAGGATGTCGGGCCGGTTCGTGGCCGCGATCAGGATGACGCCCTGACGGTCGCCGAAGCCGTCCATCTCGACCAGCAGCTGGTTGAGTGTCTGCTCGCGTTCGTCGTGGCCGCCGCCCAGGCCGGCGCCGCGCTGACGGCCGACGGCGTCGATCTCGTCGACGAAGATGATGCAGGGGCTGTTCTGCTTGGCCTGCTCGAACAGGTCGCGCACGCGGGAGGCGCCGACGCCGACAAACATCTCGACGAAGTCCGAGCCCGAGATCGTGAAGAACGGCACCCCGGCCTCGCCGGCCACGGCGCGCGCCAGCAGCGTCTTACCGGTGCCGGGCGGGCCGAACAGCAACACGCCCTTGGGGATCTTGGCGCCCAGCGCCTGATACCGCGACGGGTTCTGCAGGAAGTCCTTGATCTCGTAGAGCTCTTCGACGGCCTCGTCGACGCCGGCGACGTCGGCGAAGGTGGTGCTCGGCATGTCCTTGTTGAGCATCTTGGCTTTGGACTTGCCGAACCCGAAGCCCATCCGGCCGCCGGTCTGCATGCGGGAGAACATCACGAACAGTCCGACCAGCAGCAACAGCGGCAGCAGGTAGATCAGCAGCGAGCCGAGCATGCTGCCCTGGTTGACGACCGTGTTGGTCTTGACGTTCTTGTCCTGAAGCGCCTCGAACAGCGTGACCCCGTACCCGGTCGGATACTTGGTGAGGATCTTGTCGCTGTTCTCGGTGTCGCCGTTGCCGCTCTTGAGTTCGAGCCGCAGCTGCTGTTCCCGGTCGTCGATCTGCGCGCTCTTGACGTTGTCGCTGGTGATCTGGGCGACCGCCACCGACGTGTCGATGGGCTTGTAACCCCGCGTGTCGTCGCTGAAGTAGTAGAAGGACCACCCCAGCAACAGCACGACCGCTATCACGCTCAGCGTGCGGATGACATTTTTCCGATTCATCAACTATCCGTCGTCGTCCGGCCGCGTGGCGGGCCGTTGTCCCCGGCCGTCAGCGACCACTCCTGCCTTCCAATGCCTTTTCAAGCCGTCGAAACCTCTCCAACAAGTACGCGGTTGGAATAGTTCAGGCTACCGCTAGACCAACGAACCAAGGTTCCCGACGGTTCTCCCGACGTCCCGGCGAACGTGGGTTACCCGCACGCTGCCGGCCGCGGCGGCGTGCTTCAACCACACACTCGCGCGCCCAGGACTGTGCTTGGGTGGGGATCGTGATCACCTGGACCGAGCGGTTCGTCGAGACCAACGGCGTCCGCCTGCGGGTGCTCGAGGCGGGCGAACCGGGCGCTCCGCTGGTGGTACTCGCCCACGGTTTTCCCGAACTGGGGTTCTCCTGGCGCCACCAGCTGCCCGCATTGGCCAAGGCGGGCTATCACGTGCTGGCTCCCGATCAGCGCGGCTACGGGCAGTCGTCCAAGCCCGAGGCCGTCGACGCCTACACCGTCGTGGAGCTGAGCGCTGACGTCGTCGGACTGCTCGACGACGTCGGCGCCGACCGCGCAGTCATCGTCGGCCACGACTTCGGCGGGGTGGTGGCGTGGGCTGCGCCGCTGCTGCATCCGGACCGCTTCGCCGGGGTAGTCGGTGTCTGCACACCGCCGGTGCCTCGCTCGCGGGTGCCCACGACGCAGGCGTTCCGGCGCATCTTCGGCGAGAAGTTCTTCTACATCCTCTACTTCCAGGAGCCGGGTCCGGCCGACGCGGAGCTCAACCGAGACCCCGCCACGTCGATCCGCAAGCTGCTCGCGTCGACGGCCTCGTCGAAGGGCGGGCTCGTCGGCGACCGGATGATCGCGCAGGGACCGGCTGGGCTCTTGTCCCGTATCCCCGAGCCCGACGGCCTGCCCGACTGGATCAACGAGCGCGAACTCGACCACTACATCGAGGAGTTCACCCGCACGGGCTTCACCGGTGCGCTCAACTGGTACCGCTGCTTCGACCGCAACTGGGAGCTGACGGCGAACACCCCGGCGACGACCATCGGCGTGCCCGCGTTGTTCGTCGGCGCCACAGAGGATCCGACCCAGGCCTTCGCCCGGCGGGACCGCGCCCGCGAGGTGGTTTCGGGCGACTACCGCGAGGTGATGATCGACGGGGGGCACTGGCTGCCGCAGGAGCGGCCCGCGGCGGTCAACGCCGCGCTGCTGGAGTTCTTGAACCGATTGGATTGGTGAATGCGCGCTGCCGTACTGCGAGGCGGACAGATGGTGGTCCGGGACGACGTGCCCGAACCGGTTCCCCAAGAGGGTCAGGTACTGGTCGCGGTCAAGGCTTGTGGGATCTGCGGTTCGGATCTGCACTTCGCCAAACACGGCGACCAGATGGTGCGGCTGACTCGCGAGATCACCGGTATGCCGGTGCAAGGAGGCCTGCCCGTCGACCTCGGCAACGACGTGTTCATGGGCCACGAATTCAGCGCTGAGATCCTCCAGGCCGGTCCGGGCACCGACGCGCCCGCTGCAGGAACTCTTGTCACGTCGCTACCGGTGTTGTTGTCGCCCAAGGGCTTCGAGCCGATCATGTCCAGCAACACCGTGCTCGGTGGATACGCCGAGAGGATGCTGCTGTCGGTGCCGCTACTGCTGAGCGTGCCCGACGGTGTCGACCCTCGGCACGCCGCGCTGACCGAACCGATGGCGGTCGGGTTGCACGCCGTCAACAAATCCAACATCGCCCCCGGCGAGGCCGCGCTGGTGATCGGCTGCGGTCCGATCGGCATCGCGATCATCGCCGCCCTGCGACTCAAGGGCATCGAACACGTTGCGGCGGCGGACTTCTCGGTGCGCCGGCGGGAACTCGCCGCGACGATGGGCGCGCACGTGACCCTCGATCCCGCGCAGGGTTCTCCGTTCGACGGCGCGACACCCGCGGTGACCTTCGAGGCCGTCGGCGTCCCCGGGATCATCGACGACGTCATGCGCAGGGCTCCGTTGGGCAGCCGCCTGGTGGTGGCCGGAGTGTGCATGCAGCCCGACACGGTCACGCCGTTGTTCGGCATCGCCAAGGAGATCAACGTCCAGTTCGTCAACTCCTATGACCACAACGAGTTCGCGGAGACGTTGCGCGCCATCGCCGACGGGCGCATCGATGTCTCGCCGCTGATCACCGGCGAGGTGGGACTAGAAGGCGTCGGCGCCGCATTCGACGAACTCGCCGACCCCGACACGCACTGCAAGATCATGGTGACCCCCTGACGGTAGGGTGCCAGCCATGCCAATCGCTGCCCGGGCGAAGACGCCCACCCGAATCCTCGCGGCCGCGGCGGCCGGGTTGATCGCCCTGCTCTCGGGCTGTGACGCGACGGCCGCCCCCGTCCTCACCGACGACGACAACAGCACACAGCGCCAGGTGACGGTCGTCGGCACCGGTGAGGTGCTCGGCACGCCCGACACACTGACGATCAACGCGGGGATGGAGGTTGTCGCCGCCGACGCCGCCGGCGCCCTGAACCAGACCAGCCAACTGCAGCGCGGTGTCATCGACGCGCTGGTCGACTCGGGCATCGACCGCAAGGACATCAACACCTCCGAGGTGAGCGTGCAGCCGCAGTACGCCGGCGGCGACACCACGACCATCAATGGCTACCGGGCGACGAACACGATCGACGTCAAGGTCCGCGCGCTCAACACGGCGCCACAGGTGTTCGGGATCATCGCGAGCAGGGGCGGCAACGCGACGAGGATCAACAACGTCACCCTCGCCATCGAGGACGACTCACAACTGGTGCGCGAAGCGCGCGCCCGGGCCTTCAACGACGCCAAGAGCCGCGCCGAACAGTACGCGCTGCTGGCCGAATTGGACCTCGGCAAGGTCCTCTCGATATCCGAGGTGCCTTCCTCGTCGCCCCCAACGCCGTATCCGGGTCCGCGCGGGCAGGCCGCGGAAATGGCGACGGTGCCGTTCGAGCCGGGCCAGCAGGCCGTCGGCTTCAACGTCACCGTGGTCTACGAGCTGACCTAACCCGCGGGCGCAATATCCACCGGGATCCCGTTGAGCACCGCGGTCCCCGACAGCGGATCCAGATGGTTGCCGTCGTTGAGCTGGTTGACGTTCACGCCCGGCGCACCGGCCGCCACCCGTTGACCCGTGCCCTCGCGATCGTGGCCCCAGCCGTGCGGTAACGACACCACGCCCCGCCGCATCTCGGGCGTGATCTCGACCGGCGCCAGCAGCTCACCTCCCGGCCCCTTGACGACGGCGGTGTCGGTGAGGCCGAGCTCGGCGGCGTCGTCGGGATGGATCCGCAGCGTGCACTGGTTGGACCCGCCCGAAAGCGCGGGCAGGTTGTGCATCCAGCTGTTGTTGGAACGCAGGTGCCGTCGCCCGATGAGCACGAACCCGTCGGCGCGCACACCGAGCGCATCCCGCAGCCGCGCGACGTCGGCGGTCAACTCGGGCGGTGCGAGTTCGATCCGCCCGGAGGGCGTCCGCAGCACCTCGGCCAGACGTGGACGCAGCGGACCGAGGTCGATGCCGTGCGGTGCGGCCTTGAGCTTGCCCAGCGTGAGGCCGTCGGAATTGGCTCCGAACGCATCTCCGTAGGCGCCGAGGCGCAGCATCATGTCGAGGCGCCGCTCGTAGCCCGGAGCCGTCGGCAACATTGCGGTCATCTCGTCGACGGATCGCCCGGCGACCGGCGAGTCGGGGTCGGCGGTCTCCTTGGCCAGCGTCGCGGCGATCACCTGATCGTCGACCAGCATCGGATCGGCGCCGGGGCCCAGACCGTAGAGGATCAAGGCGATGCGCGCGAGGACCTCGGCTTCGTCCGGTCGGTCGGTCAGCGGGAGCGCAGGCGGTGAGTACCGCGCGTTGTTGCGCACCGCCAGGCCGTTGAGCGCGACGTCGAAGTGCGCGCTGCGCGACGGCGGAGGCGGCGGCAGGATGACGTCGGCGCGCCGGGTGGTCTCGTTGAGGTACGGGTCGATGCTCAGCATGAACTCGACGCTGTCGAGCGCCTTGTCGAGTCGATCGCCGTCGGGCGCCGACAGCACCGGGTTGCCCGCGATCGTGATCATGGCCTTGATCTGCCCGTCGCCGGGGGTGTCGATCTCCTCGGCCAACGCTGCGGCCGGAAACTCCGACAGCACTTCGGGATAACCCGATACGCGGCTGTGCCAACGCCCGGTGGAAAAGCCCCGGCCCCGCTTCGGCGGCCGCGCCGCGGGCGCGATCGGCGATTGCGGGAACATCGCGCCGCCGGGGCGATCCAGGTTGCCGGTGAGAATGTTCACGACGTCGACGAGCCAGCTGCCCAGGGTGCCGAATTCCACGGTGGACGTGCCGATCCGGCCGTACACCGCGGCCGACGGCGCCGCCGCGAGTTCGCGTGCCAGCGTGCGGATGTCGTCGGCGGGCACCCCGCAGTACGCCTCGACCGTGTCCGGTGAGAAGTCGGCGGCGAGCGCACGTACCAGGTCGACACCGTCGACGTGGCCCAAGAGGTCATTCAGGTCGGCGAGGTCCTCGTCGAACAGCACGTGCACGATGCCCAGCAGCAGCGCCGCGTCGGTGCCGGGCCGCGGAGCCAGGTGGCGGTCGGCGAGTTCGGCGGTACGGGTGCGTGCGGGGTCGATGACCACGAGGCGCCCGCCGCGTCTGCGCAGCGCGCGCAGCTTGCCGGGAAAGTCGGCGGCGGTCGCGAGGCTGCCGTTGGAGACAAGGGGGTTCGCGCCGATGATCACGAGGTAGTCGGTGCGGTCGAGGTCGGGCACGGTGAACGCGACCGGGCTGCCGAACATCAGGCCCAGGGCGACGTGCTTGGGCATCTGGTCGAGGGTGCTCGCCGAGTACACCTGCCGGGTGCCCAGCGCCTTCACGACCAGCGGGGTGTACAACCCGCCGGCGATGGTGTGGGCGTTCGGATTGCCCAGGTACACGCCGACGGCCGCACCGCCGTGCTGGGCGATGACACCGCCGAGCCCCTCCGCCGTCGCGGCGAACGCCTCCTCCCAGGTCGCCTCGGTCAGCACACCGTCACGCCGGATCATCGGCCTGGCCAACCGGTCGGGATCGTTGTCGAGTTCGCCGAAGCTGGCGCCCTTCGGGCAGATGAAGCCGTGGCTGAACACGTCGTCGCGGTCGCCGCGGGCGCCGGTGACGCGACCGTCGTCGATGGTGAGGACCAGGCCGCAGGTGGCCTCGCACAGGGGGCAGATGCGAAGGGCTGTTTCGCGCATGCCCCTCATCTTGCGCCGTTCAGTGCTGCTCGTACACCTTCGGGTCCAGCGTGCCGATGTAGTCGAGGTCGCGGTAACGCTCGGCGTAGTCCAGGCCGTAGCCGACGACGAACTCGTTGGGGATGTCGAATCCGACGTGCGCGATCTCGACGTCGGCGCGCACCGCGTCGGGCTTGCGCAGCAGCGCGCATACCCGCAGCGAGCGGGGGTGGCGGGTGGCGAGGTTGCGTAGCAACCACGACAGGGTCAGCCCGGAGTCGACGATGTCCTCGACGATGAGCACGTCGCGGCCGTTGATGTCGCGGTCGAGGTCTTTGAGGATGCGCACCACACCGGACGACGACGTCGACGAACCGTAGGAGCTGACCGCCATGAACTCCAGCTGCGTCGGCAGCGGGATCGCGCGCGCCAGGTCCGTGACGAAGAAGACCGCGCCCTTGAGCACGGTCACCAGCAGGAGATCTTGGCCGTTTTCGGCGACGGTGTCGCGGTACTCCTCGCCGATCAGGGCGCCGAGCTCGGCGATCTTCGCCTGGATCTCGTCGGACGACAGCAGCACCGACTTGATGTCACCGGTATACAAATCGGCGGATCGCTCAGGCACGGGCACAGTTTTTCATGGTTCGCACCGGCTCCGTGTGCAGGGTCAGCATGCCGTCGCGGCGGCCCGCGATCAGCCGTCGCTCGCGCAGGGGGGATCCGACCGCGACCCCGCCCTGGCCTCGCCACGCCGTGACGAGGGCGTCGACGGCGCGGATCTGCTTGTCGGTCAGTCCGGCGGCACCGCCATCCAGGAGCCATCGACGAATCACCCTGCGCCGCAGTGCTTCTGGGAGAAGGGCGAGCTCGGCGCCGTCGAGCGCATCGTCGCGGCGCAGCCTGGTCAGTGCGCGGTCGGCCAGCTCGTCGAGGGTGTCGGTGTCGGCGCGCAACGCGCCTGCGGTGCGGGCCAACGCCTCGGCGACGCCTCCGCCGAGAACGTCTTCGAGCAGAGGTAGCACCTCCTCACGCAGGCGAACCCTGGTGAACCTGCGGTCCGCGTTGTGCGGGTCCTGCCACGGCGACAGACCGAGCTCGTCGCACGCCGCCTCCGTCGCCGCCCGCCGCACACCGAGCAGGGGCCTGCCCCACGGCGGGTCCCACGGCCGCATGCCTGCGATCGACCGCGGCCCGGAACCGCGGCCCAAACCCAGCAGCACCGTCTCGGCCTGGTCGTCCAGCGTGTGGCCCAGTAGCACGGGCATCCCGTCCCTCGCCGCGTCCAACGCGCGGTATCGCGCGGTGCGCGCGGCGGCTTCGGGACCCCCCACCGTACCGATGTCGACGGTGATCACCTGCGCTGCAACGCATCCCACTGACAGACCGTGTTTCCGCGCGTTCTCCGCCACGGCGGCGGAGTCCGGCTGCAACTGATGGTCGACGATCAGGGCGGTGGTCGGTTTGAGCCGCGCCGCGACCGCGGTCAATGCCAGCGAGTCGGGGCCTCCAGACAGTGCGACGCACCAGCGGTCGCCGACCCCGAAGTCGCGGTCGAACGCCTCGACCGCCGCCCGAAGCCCGGCTACAGCACCCTGTCGATCCATCGTTGAGGCTCGTCGATTTCGGTTGGCAGAGGCAATGTTTCGGGTCCCGTCCACACGGCATTGAACCGGTCCATGCCGACAGCGGACACCACGTGGTCCACGAACGCCTTGCCGCGGGTGTACTGGCTGAGCTTGGCGTCGATGCCCAGTAGCATCCGCACCACCCGCTGCAACGGCGACTGTTTGCGCTGACGTCGCTCGTCGAACCGCTTGCGGATCGTGGCGACCGACGGCACCACAGCGGGACCGACGGCGTCCATCACGTGGTCCGCGTGGCCTTCCAGCAGCGTGCCGAGCACGAGCAGTTTGTCGAGGGCCTCACGCTGAGGTTCGGACTGCACCGCCCGCAACAGCCCGATCATCCCATTCGAATTGACATCTGCCACACCGCCGTTCGCCTCGTCGCGGCGGCTGCGCACGAACGAGGCGAGCCTGGAGACCATCTCGGTGATGTCTTCGGAGCTTTCCTCGGTGAGCACGGCGAGTGCACCGGACATGTGTTCGGCAAGCCACGGGTTGGCGCGGAACTGCACCCGGTGGGTGACCTCGTGCAGGCAGACCCACAGCCGGAAGTCGTAGGGCTGCACCTGCAACTGGCGCTCAACGGCGATCACGTTCGGGTAGATCAGCAGCAGTTCGCCACCGCCGGGGCCGAACGGGTCGTACTGGCCGAGGATGCCCGAGGAGATGAACGCCAGCACCGCTCCGGTCTGCGCACCCGTGATGCGCCCGCTGATGGCACCTGCCGGCTTGTCCGATCCGCCCGTCATCATGCGCATGGACCGGGTGGCCGCGCGAATCCACTGGGGGCGGTCCACGATTCGCGCCTCGGGGATCTCACCGCCTTCGGTCATACCGGTGACCTCGCGCACCGGCAGTTCGGCGGAGCGCGACGCCGCGGCCAACTGCTCGATCACCTGCTTGCGCGTGTAGTCGGTCGACGCCGGGCCGGGCCGGGCGAGCTTCTCCCCCACGGCGGCGGCGAAGTCCCAGTCGACGGCGCGACCGACCGACAGCGAGGACTTGGTCGAGGGGCTCACGCGCTGCACCCGCAGGCTCGCAGAGTGGCGGCCACGTTGTCGAGCGCGATGCGTCCGGTCGGGCCTGCGTTGTTGGAGATCAGCGCGAACGTGAGCACCCGTCCGTCCTCGTCGGTGACGATGCCCGACAGCGAATTGGTGCCGGTCAGCGAGCCGGTCTTGGCCCGCAGAAAGCCGGCCGAATCCTTGTGCGGCCCTTCGAGATAACGGTTGGACAGGGTGCCGCTGCCGCCGGCCACCGGCAGCAGGTCGACCAGCGGTCGCAACGCCGGATGCTCGTCACCGGCCGCGGCTTGGGCCACCTCGTCGAGCGTCTTCGCGGTGAGCCGGTCGTCGACCGACAGCCCGCTGGAGTCGAGCAGCCGCGTCCCGGCCGTGTCGATGCCGGCGTCGGCGAGCGCGCTCAGCGTCGCGCGCGTCGCGCCGTCGAAACTCTGCGGCCGGTTCGCCTGCGCGGCGACCTCGCGGCCGATCGCCTCGGCCATCACGTTGTCTGAGGCGTACATCATGTCGCGTAGCCGCGAGATCAGCGGCGGCGACTCGACAGCGGCGATCTCCTCACCGCTGGCCGCGCCCGGCAGCACGGTCACCGTCGCCGGGTCGACCTTCAACGCCACCGCCAGCGCTCGCCCAGCATCCAGCGCCGGCGTGTGCGAACGCACCGAGTCGTAGCTCACCGGCTGGGTGCGGCCGCCGTCGAGCATCACCGACTCCATCGGCGCGATGTCGCCGTAGTCGATGTCGAGCGGATCCCAGCCCGGCGCCAGCGTCGGTCCGCTGTAGGTGCTGACGTCGACCGCCACCCGGGTGACCTCCATACCGCTGCCGCGGACCTGCTCGGCCAGGTCGCTGATGCGTGCCGCGTCGCGGTACCAGGTGTCCTCACCGGGCGGTGCCGCCGACAGCGTCGGATCTCCGCCACCTTTGAGCACCACCACCCCGGGCTGGCTGCCGCGCAGCACGCGGGTGGTGAGCCGCGCGTCGCGGTCCAGCGTCAGCAGCGCGGCCGCGGCCGTCAGCGACTTGTTGGTCGACGCCGGCTGCATCGGCATGTCGGGCCGTTGCGCCCACAACTCGGCCCCGGTCAGCGCGTCGGTGACCCGGCCGGTGAGGTCGCCGAGGTTCGGGTCGGCCAGTACGGGCGCGAGCTTTGCGGCCAGCCGGTCCGGGACAGGCTTGGGCGCCGAGTCGGCGACCGGCACGACACCGGGGTTCGCGGTCGCGGCCGGCGGCGTCGGCTTCCCCGCCGAGGCTTCGGTCGACCGACCTGTGGTGAGCATCGCGGCCACCGCCACGACCACGGCAACCAGCAGCAAAACCGCCACCGAAACCGCCACGTGCGTGGATCGCCGCCACTGACTGGGCCGCATAACCCTCCTGCTCAACCTGGACCGCCCCCGTACAGCAGCGTATCCCTCGATTAATGTTGACCCGCGTTATCACCGGATGACCCAGACCAGAGCACAGGGCAAGGAGCCGCGGCCGTGCAGTTCGAGGTAGTGATTGAGATCCCCAAGGGTTCCCGCAACAAGTACGAGGTGGACCACGAGAGCGGCCGGGTGAAGCTGGACCGCTACCTGTACACGTCTATGGCCTACCCGACCGACTACGGGTTCTTCGAGGACACCCTCGGTGAGGACGGCGACCCGCTGGACGCCCTGGTACTGCTGCCCGAATCCGTGTTCCCCGGCTGCATCGTCGATGTCCGTCCGGTGGCGATGTTCCGGATGACCGACGAGGCCGGCGGCGACGACAAGGTTCTGTGTGTGCCTGCCGACGACCCGCGCTGGGAGCACATCCAGGACCTCGGCGACGTGCCTTCCTATGAGCTCGAGGCGATCAAGCACTTCTTCGTGCACTACAAGGATCTCGAACCGGGCAAGTATGTGAAGGCCGCCGACTGGGTCGGTCGCGCCGAGGCCGAGGCCGAGGTCCAGGCGTCGGTCGAGCGGTTCCAGAAGGACCACTGAGCCCGATTTACGGGCGCGCTGATTTTTCCTCGCCGTAACACGACGTAACCGGGACGTTCTCCCCGCGGTCGATCATTGCTGTCGTGTTGATGCATCAGGGGATCGGCCTCGAAGCGTTCAACGCCATGCCGATGCGCAGGGCCGTACACGCCGTGTACGAATGCTGCTACAGCGTGCCGCTGGCCGCCGATCTGGCGCGCGGGCGGCCGTACGCCGACCACGACTCGCTGTTCCGGGAAGCCGATGCGCTGCTGTTCAGCCTCGGCGAGGACTCCATCGACACCATCCTGCAGGCCTACCCGGACGTCGGGCGGCGACCGGGCAGCGAGAAGTCGGCCGCTGAGCAGTGCGCGATCTGGTGCGACCAACCCGTGTTGATGGAACGCCTGAGTCAGGCGTCGAAGCAATACCTCGAGCACTTCGGCTTCGGGTTCGTGATGTTCGTCAACGGCTTCGACGCGGGGCGGGTGCTCGCGGCGATTCTCGACCGGATGCACAACGACATCGAGACCGAGCGCAAGGTCGTCCGCAACGAGTTGGCCCGCATCAATCGCACCCGGCTCGAACGCATGCTGGGTCCCGAAGGCGGCTATGACAACTGGTGACGCCGGACCCCTGAGCCGCCGAGCGCCGGCTACGACGCCTGCGCCTGACCGCGTAGTTCGAGGCTTCGCAGCACTGCGCGGCCCAGCGCGTGCACGTCCTCACGCGGCGACACGGGCACGAGCGTGACGCCGTCGGCGACGCCAGCCGATTCGATGTCGGCGATCAGGCCGGCGAGACCGTCGACGGTGCCTGCGTAGCGCACGCCGCCAGCCGGTTCCAAAACGTCGCGCACGGACCGGAAGTCGGCTGCGACGGCGACCGTGACGTCAAGGATGACCGCGATGTCGCCGTCGGCCCGCACCCGGGCGCGGACCCGCCGCGCGTGTTGCAGGTCCTTGGCCGCGACGCGGACGGGCGGTTGGCCACCGTCGGTCAGTTCATCCCAGATGTCCGGGGTCTCGGTCACAAAGAGGCGCACCCGGCAAGGCTAGGAGACTGCTCGCGGCGGGCCGAGCGTTGTGCTCAGCGCGAATCCAATTTCGAACTGTCGTTGGCCGCGTTCTTCACATCGTGCACCCGGGTCTTGTAGAGGCTCGCCGCGGTAGTGATGAGCAACGTCACGATGATCACGCCCAGCGACAGCAGGGTCGGGATCTCGGGCACCGGGACGTGCTCACCGCCGTTGATGAACGGCACCTCGTTCTCGTGCAAGGCGTGCAGGAGCAGCTTGACGCCGATGAAGCCCAGGATGAAGGCCAGGCCCTGCGACAGGTACACCAGCCGTTTGAGCAGGTCGCCCAGCAGGAAGTAGAGCTGACGCAAACCCATCAACGCGAACACGTTGGCGGTGAATACCAGGTACGGCTCCTGGGTGAGCCCGTAGATGGCCGGGATCGAGTCGAGCGCGAAGATCAGGTCCGTGGTGCCCAACGCCACGATGACGAGGAACATCGGCGTCATCAACCGCTTGCCGTTCTCCTTCACCCATAGCTTCAGGCCGTCCCACTTGTCGGTCATGCTCAGGTGGTTGCGGGCGAACCTGACCACGATGTTGTCGCCGTCGTCTTCGTGGTCGGTGTCGCGGGCGAGATTGATGGCCGTGTAGATGAGGAACGCAGCGAAGATGTAGAAGACCCACGAGAACTGGTTGATGGCCACGGCGCCGAGCGCGATGAAGATGCCGCGGAAGATCAGCGCCAGGATGATGCCGACGAGAAGCGCCTGCTGCTGATACTTCCGGGGCACATTGAAGCTGGCCATGATGATCAGGAAGACGAACAGGTTGTCCACCGACAAGCTGTACTCGGTGAGCCAGCCCGCGAAGAACTCGACGCCGTACTGGCTGCCATGGAAGAACCAGGTCCAGATCCCGAAGGCGATCGCCAGGCTGACGTAGATTGTCAGCGCGGTCCCGGTCTCCCGCTTCGACGGTTCGTGCGGCCGGCGGCCGATCACGATGACGTCGAACAGCAGGATGGCCATCGTCACGCTCAGCGTGATGATCCATTCGAGAGTGGAAACGTTCACTTAACCTCCGGTCGTCAAAACGCCGGAGGTCTCTTCCACCGCCACGGTCAAACGTGTCGGCCCGCAGCACCGGTCGTCCGATGACGGCCGACGTGATGACGACACCGCGGCGAAGGAATACTCCCCTCCGCAGGCGATTCTGCCAGGTACTGGCGAATGACCGGTAGCGGGGAAAGTCAAACCTCCGCCGCGCCCCTTTTCGGTGCTCGGCGGCCAGTGTCGCAATCGTGATCGCGACGCCGCGTGCGGCTCGGGCGGCACCGGGGGTGGGCTGAGTAGCTTTGTAGCCGTGACTGGGGAGTTGCGGCAGGAGATCCCACCTCAATATCTGTTGTCCCCGCTCGCGCCGGAGCCGCGAACGCTCATCGACATCCTCTATGAGACCGCGAAGCGCTTCCCGGAGGCGCCCGCGATCGACGACGGCGACGTCCAGCTCACGTACGCCGAACTGATCACCGACATCGAGGACAGCGTCGCTTGGCTCGCCGCGCGGGGCATCGGCCGCGGCGACCGGATCGGGATCCGGATGCCGTCGGGAAGCTACGCGCTCTACGTCGCGATCCTCTCCGTGTTGGCCACCGGCGCCGCTTATGTACCCGTGGACGCGGACGACCCCGAAGAACGGGCTGAGCTGGTGTTCACCGAGGCCGACGTGGTGGCGGTCATCACCGAAGCCGGCCTGTCGCGCGGGCCGGGGTCTTCGCGGGGTTGGCGGGCCGCGTCGCCTCTGGGCCGCGACGATGCGTGGATCATTTTCACGTCCGGCTCCACCGGCACACCGAAGGGCGTGGCAGTCACCCACCGCAGCGCAGCCGCGTTCGTCGACGCTGAGGCGCAATTGTTCGTTCAGGACAGTCCGATCGGACCGGGCGACCGGGTGCTGGCCGGTTTGTCGGTGGCCTTCGACGCGTCGTGCGAAGAGATGTGGCTGGCGTGGCGCCACGGCGCCTGCCTGGTGCCCGCGCCGCGGTCGATGGTGCGCAGCGGTATGGACCTCGGGCCGTGGCTGGTGGCCCGCGACATCACGGTGGTGTCGACGGTGCCGACGCTTGCCGCGTTGTGGCCCGCCGAGGCGCTCGAGGCGGTGCGGCTGCTGATCTTCGGCGGCGAAGCCTGCCCACCCGAGTTGGCCGACCGGCTCGCTGTCGAGGGCCGGGAGGTCTGGAACACCTACGGGCCGACGGAGGCGACCGTGGTGGCGTGCGCCGCCCGGCTGTCGGGAGGTGGCCCGGTGGCCATCGGCTTGCCGCTGCTCGGGTGGGACCTGGCGGTGGTCGACTCCGAAGGCGAGGCGGTGCCCTACGGCGCCGTCGGCGAGCTGGTCATCGGCGGCGTGGGGCTGGCGCGCTACCTCGACCCGGAGAAGGACGCGGAGAAGTACGCGGCGATGCCGACCCTCGGGTGGAAGCGCGCGTACCGCAGCGGGGACCTGGTGCGGCTGGAATCCGACGGGCTCTACTTCGTGGGCCGCGCCGACGACCAGGTCAAGGTCGGCGGGCGGCGCATCGAACTCGGCGAGGTCGACACCGCGCTCGTCAACCTGCCCGGGGTGAGCGGCGGCGCGGCAGCGGTCCGTCGCACGGCCGGTGGCACACCGCTGTTGGTCGGCTACATCGCCAGCGCAGATCCTATGTTCGACCTGCCCAAGGCGCGGGTGTCGCTGAACGAGACGTTGCCCGCGGCGCTGGTCCCCCGGCTGGTCCTGGTCGACGAACTCCCGACCCGCACCTCGGGCAAGGTCGACCGCGACGCGCTGCCGTGGCCGGTCGACGTCGGCGACGACGACGGCGCCGGGCTGACGGGGACGATGGGCTGGCTCGCCGGCCTGTGGCGCGACGTGCTCGCCGCGCCGGTCGACGGTCCCGAAGCCGACTTCTTCGCGCTCGGTGGCGGCTCGCTGTCGGCAGCGCAACTGGTCGCCGCCCTGCGTCGGCGCCACCCGCAGGTCACGGTTGCCGACCTGTACGACCACCCGCGGCTCGGGTCGCTCGCGGGTTTCCTCGACGAGCTCGATCCGCCGCCGCAGGTGCATCCGCGCACGGTGAAGCCGACGTCGCGCATGACGCAGGCCGTGCAGGTGGCGTTGTCACTGCCGCTGGCCACGCTGACCGGACTGCAGTGGGTGGTGTGGCTGGCGTTGGCCAACAACGTCCTTGCCGGGTTCGTCCCCTGGACCGCACCGCTGAACTGGTGGTGGGTCGGCTTGGGTTTCGTCCTGTTCGTCACCCCGCTGGGCCGGATGGGCATCGCGGCGCTGTGCGCCCGCCTTCTCCTCGACGGGTTGGCGCCGGGCACCTACCGGCGAGGCGGGTCCGAGCACCTGCGGGTGTGGCTCGCCGAACGGCTCGCCGAGGCCAGCGGCGCCGAAAACCTCGCGGGCGCACCATGGTTGGTGTACTACGCCCGCGCACTGGGCAACAAGGTCGGCAAGGGCGTGGATCTGCACTCCACACCCCCGGTGACCGGCATGCTCAAGCTCGGGCACCGAAGTTCGGTCGAGCCCGAAGTCGACCTGTCCGGCCACTGGATCGACGGCGACCTCTTCCACGTCGGGCCGATCACCGTCGGCAACGACGCGACGATCGGCGCACGTACGACACTGCTGCCCGGTGCCGTCGTCGGCAAGAACGCCGATGTGGCCCCCGGTTCCGGCGTCGTCGGCAAGGTGAAGAACGGCCAGTACTGGAAGGGTTCACCCGCGGTGAAGTCCGGCAAGGCCCGTCACCCCTGGCCCGAACACCGCCCGCCGCGGGCGCCGGTATGGGTGGCGGTCTACGGCGTCTCCTCGATCGTTCTCGGAGGACTGCCGTTGCTCGCGATCGCGGCCGGGCTGGCCGTGATCGGATACGGTGTGCGCGAGACGAATTCGGTGGTGGACGCGATCGCCCCCGCGGCGCTGTGGACTCCGGTCGCGACACTGGCCGCCGCACTCATATACGCGGCGCTGACGGTGGTCGGGGTGAGGCTGCTCTCGCTGGGGCTGCGCGAGGGGTATCACCCGGTGCGCAGCCGCACGGGGTGGCAGATCTGGACCACCGAACGGCTGATGGATGCCGCGCGCACCTACCTGTTCCCGATCTACGCAAGCCTGCTTACCCCGTCGTGGCTGCGGGTGCTCGGCGCCAACGTCGGTCGCGGAACCGAAATTTCGACCGCACTGTTGACACCCAAGTTCACCGTCGTCGAGGACGGCGCCTTCCTCGCCGACGACACCATGGTGGCGTCCTACGAGTTGGGTGGCGGCTGGATCCATGTCGCGAAGGCGACGATCGGCAAGAGGGCGTTCCTCGGTAACTCCGGCATCACCCAACCGGGTCGCAAGGTACCCGACGACGGCTTGGTGGCGGTGTTGTCGGCGGCCCCGCACAAAGCCAAGGCCGGGTCCTCCTGGCTGGGCAGTCCGCCGGTCCGATTGCGCCGCAAGCCGACCGCGGCCGACGCGCTGCGCACCTTCCATCCCTCGGCGCGGCTGAAGCTGCTGCGGGGGTTGGTCGAGATGTGCCGGATCATCCCGCTGATCATGACGTTCGCGATCGGGGTGGCGGTGCTGCTCACCCTGCAATGGTTGGCCGTGGAGGCCGGCTGGGGGTGGGCCGCGTCGAGTGCCGGCGCGGTGCTGTTGGTCGCCGGAGGCGTTGCCGGAGCAGCCGCGGTGATCGCGAAATGGCTTGTGGTCGGCCGCATCGAGGCCGGCGAACACCCGCTCTGGTCTCCGTTCGTCTGGCGCAACGAGGTCTACGACACCTTCGTCGAGACCGTCGCGGCCCCGTGGTTCGCCCGCGCGGCCAGCGGGACACCGGTGATGAACCTGTGGTTGCGGGCGCTGGGCGCCGGGATCGGGCGCGGCGTCTGGTGCGAGACGTACTGGTTACCCGAGGCCGACCTGGTGACCCTCGAGCAAGGCGCCACCGTCAACCGCGGCTGCGTGGTGCAGACGCACCTGTTCCACGACAGGATCATGCGAATGGACACCGTTGTGCTGGAGCAGGGTTCGACCCTGGGTGCGCACAGCGTCGCGCTGCCCGCCGCACGTATCGGCGCCGGTGCGACCGTCGGCCCGGCCTCACTGGTCGTGCGTGGCGACGAGGTACCCGCGTCGACCCGGTGGCAGGGCAACCCGATCTCGCCGTGGCAGGCGCCGCGCAAGAAACGCGCCGGCACGTCGGCCCCATCGACTGAAGAAACCGCCGCGTGACGAGAGGTAAGAAGAAGTCGACACCGGTCATCGACCCGTACCTGCCCACCAGCGGCAACTTCGGTTACCGGGTGTCACGCTACGAACTCGACATCGAGTACAAGGTCGCCATCAATCGGCTCACGGGCACCGCGACAATCACCGCGGTGACTCTCGCTTCGCTCCGCACCTTCACCCTCGACCTCGCCGACACGCTGTCGGTGACGAAGGTGACCGTCAACGGCGCACGGCCACAACAGTTCCGCACCTCTTCGGGCAAGCTGCACATCGCGTTGCTCGATGTGCTGGCTCCGGGCGCGGCGATGACGATCGTCGTGCGCTACGGCGGCGCCCCCAGGCCGATCCGTTCACTGTGGGGCGATGTCGGTTTCGAAGAACTCAACGACGGCGCCCTGGTCGCGGGTCAGCCGAACGGTGCGCAGTCGTGGTTTCCCTGCGACGACCACCCGAGCGCGAAGGCCAGCTTCCGTCTGCAGATCGCCGCCGAGAGCCCGTACCGGGTGATCGCGAACGGCGAGTTGGTGTCTCGCCGCGCACGGGCCGGGATGACCACGTGGACATACGACTTGCCCGAGCCCACCTCGACCTATCTGGTCACGCTGCAGATCGGGATGTACGAACGCCAGCGGCTGGCCGACAACGGGGTTCCGATCCACGCGGCACTTCCGGACCGGCTGCGGGAAAACTTCGAACACGACTTCGCCGCGCAACCGCAGATGATGAAACTGTTCGTCACGTTGTTCGGCGACTATCCGCTCAGCGAGGGCTACACCATCGTGGTCACCGACGACGACCTCGAGATCCCGCTTGAGGCACAGGGGATTTCGATCTTCGGCGCCAACCATTGCGACGGCAGGGGTCGGGCCGAGCGGTTGATCGCGCACGAACTCGCCCACCAGTGGTTCGGCAACTCGGTGACCGCCAAGCGGTGGCGCCACATCTGGCTGCACGAGGGGTTCGCCTGTTACGCCGAGTGGCTGTGGTCGGAGAACTCGGGCGGCCGCAGCGCCGACGAGTGGGCGCGGCACTACCATCAGCGGCTTGCCAACTCGCCGCGCGACCTGCTTCTGGCCGACCCGGGCCCGCGCGACATGTTCGACGACCGGGTGTACAAGCGTGGGGCGATGACGTTGCATGTGCTACGAGGTCATCTGGGCGACGGCAACTTCTTCGCGCTGCTGCGCGACTGGACTGCGCGCTACCGGCACAGCACCGTGGTGACCGACGACTTCACCGGGCTGGCATCGCATTACGCCGACGAGTCGCTGCGACCGCTGTGGGATGCCTGGCTGTACTCCCCGCAGTTACCCGACCTGGACACGCCGTGACCGACGCGGGCGCGCCCTTCGATCCGGTCACCGCCAGCAGCGCGGCACCGGCCGGTCCCGCCGCGCGCGGCAGCGTCGGCCGGGTCGGTGTGGCCACCGCCGCGATCGCCCTGTGCGGTTATGCGGTGCTCTACCTGGCCGCCCGCGACCTCGAGCCCGCCGGGTTCTCGTTGTTCGCGGTGTTCTGGGGGGCGTTCGGCCTGGTCTCGGGGGCGACGGGCGGGCTACTGCAGGAGGCCACCAGGGAGGTCCGGTCCGCAGCGCACATCGAGGTGACCGAGGGCCCGCGCAGCCGTCCGATGTGGGTGGGCGCTCTCGTGGGCGTCGTGTCGGCCGCTGCGATCGCGCTCAGTTCACCGCTGTGGTCCGAGTATGTGTTCGTCGAGTCCCGATGGCTTTCAGTGACACTGCTGTCCGTCGGACTCGCCGCGTACTGCCTGCACTCCACGCTTCTCGGCATCTCGGCCGGACTGGACAGGTGGACGGCGTACGGATCGCAGATGGTGACCGACGCGAGCCTGCGGCTGCTCGTGGCCGTCGCGACATTCCTGGTCGGCTGGGGCCTGGCCGGCTATCTGTGGGCCACCGTGGCCGGTTCGGTGGCGTGGCTGATCATGCTGATCGTCTCGCCCGCCACCCGGCGCGCCGCGGGTCTGTCGACCCCCGTCAGCACCGCGGATTTCCTACGGGGCGCGTCGCATTCGATCACCGCGGCGGGCGCGAGCGCGATCCTGGTCATGGGATTTCCGGTGCTGTTGCAGGCGACCTCCGACGACCTCGGCGCGGTCGGCGGCATCGTGATCCTGGCCGTCACGCTGACGCGGGCCCCACTCCTCGTCCCGCTCACGGCGATGCAGGGCAACCTGGTTGCCCACTTCGTCGACCAGCGCAGGCACCGGATGCGCGCTCTTGTCGCGCCCACGGTGATCGTCACCGGTGTGGGCCTGCTCGGTGTGCTGGTGGCTTGGGCGGCTGGACCGTGGCTGTTGCGCAGCGCATTCGGTGCCGAATACCGCGCCGACGGTGCGCTGCTGGCCTGGTTGACGGGCGGTGCGATCGCCGTTTCGCTGCTCACGCTCACCGGCGCCGCGGCGGTGGCGGCCGCACTGCACCGCGCGTACTCACTGGGCTGGGTTTCGGCGACCGTCGCGTCGACGCTGTTGCTGCTGTTACCGCTCGATCTGCAGACGCGCACAGTGGTCGCGCTGGTGTGCGGTCCGGTGGTCGGTATCGCCGTGCACCTGTTCGCGCTGTCTCGCAGGCGTGCGGCATGACACCGGTTCGAAGCGCAGGTCGCCCCTCCGTATGCTGGCCCCGTTCTAGGGTGAGGAAAAGCGAATGACTTGGCTGGTGACCGGCGGCGCCGGGTACATCGGTTCCCATGTGGTGCGTGCCCTGTCGGACGCCGACATGCCGGTGGTGGTGATCGACGATCTGTCGACCGGCCTGAAGCGATTCGTTCCGCCGACGGTTCCGTTCGTGCGCGGCACCCTGCTCGACGGTGAACTCGTCGCACGCACGCTCGACGAGTATCACGTCAGCGGCGTCATCCACATCGCAGGGTTCAAGTACGCCGGTGTCTCGGTGCAACGCCCACTTCACACCTACGAGCAGAACGTCTCGGCGATGGTCACGCTTCTCAAGGCGATGGAGGCCGCAGGCACCGACAAGATGGTGTTCTCCTCCAGCGCCGCCACGTACGGCACCCCGGACGTCGACACCGTCACAGAGCAGACGCCCGCTTCGCCGGAATCCCCGTACGGCGTCAGTAAACTGGTGGGAGAGTGGATGATTCGCGACGCCGCACGCGCGTCCGGGTTACGGCACACCAGCCTGCGCTACTTCAATGTCGTAGGATCGGGTTCGGCGGATCTGTTCGACGTCAGCCCGCACAACCTTTTCCCGCTGGTGTTCGACATGTTGTGCCGCGACGAGACACCGCGGATCAACGGCGCCGACTACCCCACTGCCGACGGCACCTGCGTGCGGGACTACGTCCACGTGTCGGACCTCGCGCTGGCCCATGTCGCCGCGGCGAGGCGGCTGGAAGCCGACGACGCAATCGAGCCCGTCTACAACCTCGGCAGTGGCAGCGGCACCTCGGTGCGAGAGATCATGACCACCATCCGCGATGTGACCGGATTCGATTTCGAGCCGGTGGTCGGTCCGCGCCGGCCCGGTGACCCCGCCCGCATCGTCGCGTCGGGCGACTTGGCCGCGCGCGACCTCGACTGGCGGATGCGGCATTCGCTGGAGGAGATGGTGCGCTCGGCGTGGATCGCTCGCCGGCAAGCAGGGGATGCCTATCCGCGGTAACTTCGCGCTGGGCAACTGGGTCGCGCGCACCGCCATCGTCCTGATCGTCGTGCAGTTGGCGATCCGGGCGGTGCTGGCGTTCGGCGGCTACTTCTACTGGGACGACCTGATCTTGATCGGCCGCGCGGGTACCCAACCGCTGCTCTCGCCGGCATACCTGTTCGACGACCACGACGGTCACGTCATGCCCGCCGCGTTCCTCGTCGCCGGTGGCATCACCTTGTTGGCACCCCTGAACTGGATCGGCCCGGCGATCAGCCTGCTCGTCTTGCAGTTGCTGGTGTCGCTGGCGCTGCTGCGGACGTTGCACATCATTCTTGGGTGGCGACCAGTCCTGTTGCTGCCGTTGACATTCGCGTTGTTCACGCCGCTTGCGGTGCCCGGGTTCGCCTGGTGGGCGGCGGCACTGAACTCGCTGCCGATGCTGGCGGCGCTGGCGTGGGTCTGCGGTGACGCGATCCTATTGGTGCGCACGGGTGAGAAGCGGTACGCGGTGACGGCTCTTCTGGTCTACATCGGCGGTCTGCTGTTCTTCGAGAAGGCTGCGGTGATCCCGTTCGTCGCGTTCGCGGTGACCGCTCTGCTGTGTTACGTAACCGACACCGGACCGGTGAAAACGGTGTGGCGTAGCGGAATCCGCCTGTGGGTGCCGTCGCTGGCGGTCACGGCGGGATGGGTCGGCGTGTACCTGGTCGTGGTCGACCAGAAGCGGTGGAGTTTCGACCTGGCGATGACGTGGGACCTGCTCGCGCGGTCGGTGACGCACGGGATCGTGCCGGGGCTGGTCGGCGGCCCGTGGGACTGGCAACGGTGGGCGCCTGCCTCGCCGTGGGCGACCCCACCCGCGACGGTGATGGTGTTGGGCTGGGTGGGTTTGGCCGCCGTGGTCGCGGTGACGCTGCTGCGCAAGCGGCGGATCGTCGCGGTGTGGTTGGTGGCCGCGGGATACGCGATGGCCTGCCAGATCCCGATCTACCTCATGCGGTCATCGCAGTTCACCGCCCTGGAATTGGCGCAGACGCTGCGCTATCTGCCCGACCTCGTCATCGTGCTGGCGCTGTTGGCGGCGGTCGGGCTGTGCGCCCCGAACCGGGCGGGGTCGCGGTGGCTGGACGCATCACGCACCCGAACAGTGGTGATCTGTTCGCTTACAGCCCTGTTCGTGGCCAGCAGCGTGTACTCGACGGCGACGTTCTTGACGACGTGGCGCGACAATCCGGCGCAAGGCTATCTGCGCAACGCGTTGTCGGGCCTGGCCGACGCGAGCCGGATGTCGGACGCGCCGATGCTCGACCAGGAGGTCGACCCGATGGTCCTGCAGCGGGTCGTCGGACCCGAGAACCGGGCCAGCCACATGTTCGCGCTTGTGCGTGAACGTCCCGAATTCTCCGCAGCCACAGACGAATTGCGCATGCTCGACCACACCGGTCGCGTGGTCGACGCGAAGGTCACCTGGGTGCGCGCCATCGCGCCTGGACCGCACCCGGACTGCGGCTACCTGGTGCAGCCCGAAATTCCGGTCCACATGCCGCTGGACGGCCCGCTGCTACCTGCCGACTGGACGGCCGAGATCAACTACCTGGCCAACAGCGACGGCTCGATGACGATGTCGCTGTCGGAGGGGCGCGAGGTCAAGGTGCCGGTGCGACCCGGCCTGAACCAGGTGTTCGTCCGGCTACCCGGTGCGGGCGACGCGATCGACGTCCGCGCGAATACCGCCGCGTTGTCGGTGTGCATCGCGTCGGGCCCCGTCGGATTCGTGGCACCGAAATAGCGGTCAGCGTGCCAGGCTGTCGGGATGACCGACATCCGTGACCAAGGCCTCCAGGTCTTCCGCGAACTTCTTCCCGGCGCCCTCCCCGACGGGGACGTCGAACTACCCACCGACTCTTTCGGCGGCGAGATGCTTCCCCCGGCCATGGACAACGTGTTCGGGCGACTGTGGACCCGGGAGGGCCTGGGCCGTCGCGACCGCAGCCTGCTGACACTGGGCCTCCTGATCGCCCTGCGCGCCGAAGACGAACTGCGGATCCACGTTCAGATCGCGCGCACCAACGGCCTCACCGACGACGAGATCGCCGAGGTCATCTACCACTGCACTGGCTACACCGGTTTCCCCGCCGCCAACTCGGCAATGAAGATCGCCAAGGAGGTGTTGCAGCCGACGTGAGCATCGCACCGGTCACCCACCACCGCATCACCGTCGACGGCGTCGACACCTTCTACCGCCAAGCCGGACCGTCCGACGCCCCGGTCGTCCTGCTGCCCCACGGCTATCCGGCATCGTCGTACGTCTACCGCAATCTGATGGCCGCTCTCGGTGAGCGGTGGCGTCTGGTGGCCCCTGATCTGCCCGGTTTCGGTTACAGCTCGACACCTTATCCCGACGACTTCGGCTACACCTTCGACGCCTACGCGGCCTTCCTGCGGTCCTTCGTCGACGCGCTCGACCTTCGGCGCTACGTCATCTGGCTGCACGACTACGGCTCCCAATTCGGTTTCCGTCTCGCCCTGGCCGAACCCGAGCGCGTCGCGGGCCTCGTCATCCAGAACGGCGACATCTACGCCGACGCGTTCGGGCCGAAATACGGGTTCCTGCGCGAGCTTTGGGACAATCCCGGACCCCCATCGCGGCGGCGCATCGCCGAGCACGTGACCCTCGCAGGCTTCGAAAGCGAGTTCCGCGGCGAACTTCCGGCCGAGGTGGCCGACCGCATCAGCCCCGACCTGTGGACACTGCACTGGTCGCTGATGAACACCCCGGACCGGCTGGCCAACCTCATCCACCTGCTCGAGGACCAACCCTCGACACTCGACTGGTTCGCTGAGGAGCAGGCATACCTGCGCACGCATCGGCCGCCGACATTGATTGTCTGGGGTCCGCATGACGACTACATGCCCGAGGAGTCGGCGCGGGCTTACCACCGCGACCTGCCCGAAGCGCCCCTGCACCTGCTCGGCGGCGGGCACTGGCTGCTGGAAACGCACCTCGACGAGGTCGTGCCGTTGGTCGCTGATTTCCTGACCCGAGGACCGAACTGGAGCCACCTAGGAGAATCGAACTCCTGACCTGCTCATTACGAGTGAGCCGCTCTGCCGACTGAGCTAAGGTGGCGTGCCCGGCTCACATGTGTGTCAGCCACAGGCGGGACGAGTCTACGGCAGGGCCCGCCGCCGACCCAACTCAGTCGCGCAGTGCGCGCCCGACCGTCGCCACCATCGCGTCGACCGCGAACTTCGGCTTCACGTTGACCGTCAGCGCCTCGCGGCACTCCAGGACTGCTTCGATGCAGCGCAGCAGTTTGTCCGGCGGCGCATGCGCGGCCAGCCTGGCGATCTCCTCGGCCATATCGGGGTGGTTGTGCGCAACGTCGCCGGCGTCCGAGGCCACCAGCAGCGCGTCGCGGAAGTACGTCGCCAAATCGATCAGCGCGCGGTCCAGAGAATCACGCGAGGCACGCGTCTTGCGCGACTTCTGCCGTCGCTCAAGGGCACTCAGGGCACCCGCCGCTCCGCGCAGCGAACCGGCCGTCCCCTTTCCGGTGCCACCCGCACCGAGCGCGGTGCGCAGTTCCTCGGTCTCGGCCTCGTTGCGGTCCACCGTCAGCGCCAGGGCCTCGTCTTCAGCCGTCTTGACCAACTCCTCGGCCGCGGCATAGGCGCGTGACGGCGTCGCCGCGTCGCGCGCCAGACCCAGCGCCCGCTTCCGACGTTCCCGCGCCGACTCGTCGGTGGCCAGCCGGCGGGCCCGCCCGACATGGCCGCCGCTGACCGAAGCCGCCCACCGCGCCTCGGCCTCCGGAAGCCCGTCGCTGTCCATCAGCACACCCGCAATCGCGTCCACGGTGGGGGTAACCAGCGCGACGTGCCTGCAGCGCGAGCGCAGCGTGATCGCGATGTCCTCGGGATCCACCGACGGCGCGCACAGCAGGAACACCGTCGACGGCGGCGGCTCCTCGACCACCTTGAGCAGGGCGTTCGCCGCTCCCTCGGTCAGCCGGTCGGCATCCTCGATCAGCACGATCTGCCAGCGCCCGGTGCCCGGTCGCCGCGAGGCGATCTGCACGATCGTGCGCATGTCGTCGACACCGATCGACAGCCCCTCGGGAATGATCCGCCGCACGTCGGCGTGGGTGCCGGCCATCGTCGTCGTGCAGGCCCGGCACTCGCCGCACCCGGGCACACCGTCGGAGGTGCACTGCAGCGCCGCGGCGAAGCACAGCGCCGCCACCGACCGGCCCGAACCGGGAGGGCCCGTGATCAGCCACGCATGTGTCATGGATCCGACCGCCGCCCCGCTGTGAGCCGCCTCACCGCGTGCGGCGCGTGCCGCGGCCACCAACTCGGCCTCAACAGCCTGTTGACCCACGAGACGCGAGAAGACACCGCCCATCGGAGATAACAGTAGTGCTGCGAACCGACACGTCCGTCTCACAGCACCCGTACCCGTCGCCGAGGCCCGATACGGTTGACGCGTGGCCATGGAAGATCGACCGATCGGGCGGATCAGCGCATTCGTCCGGTGGGCCGCGCGCACCCCGTGGCCGGTGTTCACGCTGGGCATGGTGCAGGCCGACATCATCGGCGCCCTGCTGGTCTTCAGCTTCCTGCGATTCGGCCTGCCGCCCGAGGACCGCATCCAGCTGCAGGACCTGCCCGCCTTCAACCTGGCGGTCTTCCTCGGCTTTCTGTTCGTGTCCTTCACGATCGCGGCGTACTGGAGCCTGCGGCTGCTGATCCCGGTCATGCGTTGGCAACGCCGCGACATGCTGCTGGGCGACCGGGACCCGGCCGACACCGAACTGGCCCGCACCCGTGCGCTGAAGATGCCGTTCTACCGGTCGGTGATCAACGTCGCGAACTGGTTCCTGGGCTCGGTGGTGTTCATCGTCGCCAGCTGGCCGGTGGCCAGCAAGTCGGCGCCAGTGGTGGCCGTCGCCACGGGGCTGGGCGCCACCGCGACCGCAATCATCGGCTACCTGCAGTCCGAACGGGTGCTGCGGCCCGTCGCGGTGGCCGCGTTGCGCGGCGGCGTACCGGAGAACTTCCGCGCGCCCGGGGTGATTCTGCGCCAGGTGATGACGTGGGTGCTGTCCACCGCGGTCCCGATCATCGCGATCGTGCTGGCCGTGGTGGCCAGCAGATTCGGGGTCCTCACCGCTCCCGCCGACCGGCTGACCACCCCGATCCTGATCCTGTCGATCTCGGCGCTGGTGGTCGGGCTGGCGGGCACCGTGCTGGTGGCGATGTCGATCGCCGATCCGCTGCGCCAGTTGCGCTGGGCGCTCGGCGAGGTGCAGCGCGGTAACTACAACGCCCACATGCAGATCTACGACGCCAGCGAGCTGGGGCTGCTGCAGGCAGGCTTCAACGACATGGTGCGCGACCTCGCCGAACGGCAACGCTTGCGCGACCTGTTCGGCCGCTACGTGGGCGAGGACGTGGCCCGGCGCGCACTGGAACGCGGCACCGAACTCGGTGGTCAGGAACGCGACGTCGCGGTGCTGTTCGTCGACCTGGTCGGATCCACACAGCTGGCGTCGACCATCCCCGCCGCCGAGGTCGTCAACCTGCTCAACGATTTCTTCCGCGTCGTGGTCGACACCGTCAACCGCCACGGCGGCTTTGTCAACAAGTTCCAGGGCGATGCGGCGCTGGCCATCTTCGGCGCGCCGATCGAGCATCCCGACGCGTGCGGCGGCGCGCTGGCGGCCTCACGGGAACTGCACGACGAGCTGATCGAGGTGCTGGCCCAGACGGAGTTCGGCATCGGGGTGTCGGCAGGCCGCGCGATCGCCGGGCACATCGGTGCCCAGGCCCGCTTCGAGTACACCGTGATCGGTGATCCGGTCAACGAAGCGGCGCGGCTGACCGAGTTGGCCAAGCTGGAGGAGGGCCACGTCCTGGCCTCGGCGATCGCGGTCAGCGGCGCCCTGGACGCCGAAGCGCTGTGTTGGGATGTCGGCGAGATCGTCGAACTCCGTGGCCGTGTGGCCCCGACACAGTTGGCACGGCCGCTGAACCTGCTCGGCTCCGACGGCGCCCGCCCCGAGCAGACCGAAACAGATCAGGCCGACGGCGACGCTGAGCAAGGCGCCGAACGTGAAGTTGTTTCCGAAGAATCACGCTGATCTCGAGCACAAGCTCACATTCGCGGGCTAGCTCTTCTTGGCGGCTTTCTTGGCTCCTGCCTTCTTCGCCGTCTTCTTCGCCCCCGCCTTCTTCGTCCGCTTCACCGGACCGCGCGCGCGACGGTCGGCGAGCAGTTCGGCGGCGCGTTCGTCGGTGATCGACAAGACGTCGTCGCCCTTGCGCAGGCTGGCGTTGGTCTCCCCGTCGGTGACATACGGGCCGAACCGGCCGTCCTTGATCACCATCGGCTTGCCGGTCGCCGGATCCTCACCGAGTTCACGCAACGGCGGGGCCGCGGCCCGCTGACCGCCACGGCGCTTGGGTTCGGCATAGATCTTCAAGGCCTCATCGAGCGTGATGTCGAACATCTGCTCTTCGGTGGCCAGCGAGCGAGAGTCCGTGCCGCGCTTGAGGTATGGGCCGTAGCGGCCGTTCTGCGCGGTGATCTCCTCGCCGGTGTTCGGGTCGACGCCGACGACGCGCGGCAGCGACAACAGCCGCAGCGCATCCTCCAGCGTCACCGTCTCCAGATCCATCGACCGCAACAGCGAACCGGTGCGAGGCTTCGGACCCGTCGGCTTCTTGCCCTTCTTCGCCGTCGACCCGGCCTCGCCGTCGTCGGGCGGTTCGGGCAGAACCTCGGTGACGTACGGACCGTAACGACCGTCCTTGGCGACGATCTCGTGCCCGGTCTCGGGGTCGACGCCCAGCGATCGGCCTTCTTGCGGTGTGGCGAAAAGCTTTTCGGCAAGCTCGAGGGTCAGCTCGTCGGGGGTGAGGTCGTCCTTGAGGTTGGCCCGCTGCGGTTTGAGCTCGCCGGACTCACCGTCCTCGTCGGGGACCATCCGCTCCAGGTACGCACCGTTCTTGCCCACCCGCACGTAGATCGGTCGGCCCTGATCGTCGTCGAACAGCTTGATGGAGTTGATCTGTCGGGCGTCGATCTCCTCGAGGTTCACCCCAACGAGCTTCTTGAGCCCGCCCGAGCGGGCGATCGAGTCCTCGACCCCGTGATCGCCGCCGAAGTAGAAGTTGTTGAGCCAATTGGTCCGTCGCTCGTTGCCGGCGGCGATCTCGTCGAGCTCGTCTTCCATCGCCGCGGTGAACCCGTAGTCGACGAGGCGGCCGAAGTGCTGTTCGAGCAGCCCGATGACGGCGAACGCCACCCACGACGGCACCAGCGCGCTGCCCCGCTTCACGACGTACCCGCGGTCCTGGATCGTCTTGATGATCGACGAGTACGTCGACGGCCTGCCGATGCCGAGGTCCTCGAGAGCCTTGATCAGCGAAGCCTCGGTATAGCGCGCGGGCGGCGCGGTGTTGTGCCCGTCGGCGGTGAGCTCCTTGGCGTCGACGCGCTGGCCCTCCTCGAGATTCGGCAGCCGGCTCTCGGCGTCGTCGGCCTCGCCGCCTGCCTGCTCGTCGATGCTCTCCACGTAGGCCTTCAAGAAGCCCGCGAAGGTGATGGTGCGGCCGCTGGCGTTGAAGACGACCTGCTCTCCCGAGCTCGCGGTTCCGGAGATCCGCAGGCTCAGCGTCGTGCCCCGCGCGTCGGCCATCTGGGAGGCCACGGTGCGCTGCCAGATCAGCTCGTAGAGCCGGAACTCGTCGGTGTCGAGCGCACCGTGCAGCTGGCCCGGCGTGGAGAACACATCACCGGCGGGCCGGATGGCCTCGTGCGCCTCCTGGGCGTTCTTCACCTTGCGGGTGTACTGCCGCGGCGACGGATGCAGATACTCCTCGCCGTAGAGCTGACGGGCCTGATTGCGGGCTGCATCCACCGCACTCGCCGACAACGTCGTCGAGTCGGTGCGCATATAGGTGATGTAGCCGTTCTCATAGAGCCGCTGCGCGATGCTCATCGTGCGCTCCGAGGAGAACCGCAGCTTGCGGCCCGCCTCCTGCTGCAGCGTCGAGGTCATGAACGGTGCGTACGGCCTGCGGGTATAGGGCTTCTGCTCGACCGAGCTGACCGCCAGCTGCGCCCCGCGCAAACCGCCCGCCAACGCCGTCGCCGCGGCCTGGTCCAGCACCAGCACCTCGTCGGGCTTTTTCACCTGGCCCAGCGAGTCGAAGTCGCGGCCGGTGGCCACGCGGCGCCCGTCGACCGTGTTCAGCTTGGCGGTGAACGTCGGCGGCGAGGCCTGCGGGTCGGAGACACTGGCGTCGAGTTCGGCGGTGACGTCCCAGTACCCCGCGCTGCGGAACGCCATCCGTTCGCGTTCGCGCTGCACGATGATGCGTGTTGCCACCGACTGCACCCGGCCGGCCGACAATTTCGGCGCGACCTTCTTCCACAGGACCGGGCTGACCTCGTAGCCGTACAGCCGGTCCAGGATGCGGCGTGTCTCCTGCGCGTCGACCAGGTCGTTATCCAGGTCGCGGGGGTCCTCGGCGGCTGCGCGGATGGCCGGTTCGGTGATCTCGTGAAACACCATCCGCTTGACGGGGATGCGGGGCTTGAGCGTCTCGAGCAGATGCCAGGCGATCGCCTCGCCCTCGCGGTCGCCATCCGTGGCCAGATACAGCTCGTCGACGTTCTTGAGCAGGTCTTTCAGCTCGGCGACAGTGCTCTTTTTCTCGGGGCTGATGATGTAGAGCGGCTCGAAGTTGTGGTCGACGTCCACCCCGAGACGGGCCCACGGCTCGGATTTGTACTTCGCAGGCACGTCGGCGGCGTTGCGGGGCAGGTCTCGGATGTGCCCACGGGACGACTCGACGATGTAATTGGAGCCCAGGTAGCCCGCTATCTTGCGCGCCTTGGTAGGCGACTCGACTATGACGAGCCGCCGGACGCTTCCGTTACGGCCGCTGCCGCGGTCCCCATCAGCCACCTTTTACTTACGCTCCACTTCTTTGGTCACCCACAGCGCAGAATTCCGCGTCCGGCGGAGAATCGACCCTGTCGGCAACTGACAATTTCGCACCCCGCGCCAACCGACGCAAACTGACCCCCCTCCGAACAGCGGTCAGACCCGCGGCCATTCTCCGAACGCCTCCACACTGCCAGGAGGTTCCCCCACGTTCTCTACCAGGCGCGATAGCCGGCGTCGACCGCTGATCCGCAGGGCCGGGCGCGACCCGCGGGTGCCGATCAGCGTCGGCGCGATTCCCACCCGCATCATCGCCGACGCGAGCGGCGAATGCGTGTCCGGTGCGTGCGGGTCCAGCCCGAGCAGATAACGGTCGGCTTCGGGTGTGCCCGCGGCCAGGGTCCAGGCCCGAAGCTCGCGCGGCCCGGGCAACCAGTTCGGCGGGACGGTCTTGACCGCACCCCGGGTCCAGCCCGCCGCGATCTCCACCAGTCTGCTGTCGACCGCGGTGCGCACCAGCGGGGTGTTCTCGTCGGTGCGGGCGATCTCGGGTTCCAGCCCGGCCTCGACGATCATCTCGGCCAGCGCCTCGGCCCGCCAGTGACGGTCGACGACGACCGACAGCCGCGCACCCTGCTCGGTGCCGGAACCCACCAGGACAACCTGGCCGGGTCCGGCGAGCAGCCCGGTGAGGTCGGCTACCGCGGGGGGCACCGACTCCGCCGAGAAGAACGACAGCTGGCTCACAAATCGACAGTAAGCCAGGTACCGGCCTCAGCCGTGGCGGCCGTGCCGAAGCGCGCCGGAATAGCGAACACCCCGCGGCGGTCGGTTCTCGACGCTCGCGGGGTGTTGCCTTTCGATCGTGCTGGTCGCGCTAGACGGCCCGAACACCGGTGGCCTGGGGCCCCTTGGGGCTCTGGCCAACCTCGAACTCGACCTTCTGGTTCTCCTCCAGGGTGCGGAAGCCGCTGCCCTGAATCTCCGTGTAGTGGACAAAAACGTCAGCGGAGCCGTCCTCCGGGGCGATGAAGCCGAAGCCCTTCTCCGCGTTGAACCACTTCACAGTTCCCTGTGGCATTTCCTGTTGTTTCCTTCTCTTATTCACCGGGTGCGGTCCACCGTGTTTCGGTACACCGGGCCCGTTCCGACCGCTCTCCTTCGTGGAAGCTCGGAACTCAACCCGACCTACAACCCTCGCAGGAACCGCGATCGCAACGTCGATCCTGCGAGTGCTAATACACGAACACAGAAGCTGCGACCGCGATAAGTCAATCACGTTCGTGGCTGCGGCGACAGTCTCGGCGTTTCAAATGGGGAACAATTCGCCTAAAGAGGTCTATCGGGAAGGATGATCGATGGCTGATTTCGGCCGCGAGCTGCTCGCGTGCGCGGTCGAAGGCACGGTTGCAGGCGGCCCGAATCCGCTGCGCCACGTCGCAGATATCCCACCGCGCCGGGGTCGCCCGATGGGGTGGCCATGTTGGGCCGACCCAGATGTGGTGCGGGCGTTCGTTGATCGGGGCATCGAGGCCCCGTGGTCACATCAACTGGCCGCCGCCGAGCTCGCTCACGGTGGGCGCCATGTCGTACTGTGCACCGGCACGGCGTCGGGCAAGTCGCTTGCCTACCAGTTGCCGATATTGACAGACCTGAAGGCGAATCCGCGGTCGCGGGCGCTGTATCTGTCGCCGACGAAAGCGCTCGGCCACGACCAACTCCGGTCGGCGGTGGCACTTACCGAGGCGGTAGGGTTGTCCGACGTCGCACCGTGCGCCTATGACGGCGACAGCCACAGCGACGTGCGACGGTTCGCGCGGGAACGGTCGCGCTGGATCTTCTCCAACCCCGACATGATTCATCTGTCACTGCTGCGCAACCACGCCCGGTGGGCGGTGTTCCTGCGCAACCTGAGCTACATCGTCGTCGACGAATGCCATTACTATCGCGGCATTTTTGGTTCGAACGTGGCGATGGTGCTGCGGCGGCTGTTGCGGCTGTGCGCCCGCTACTCGCCCAGCGGCGGGGTGCCCACCGTGGTCTTCGCCAGCGCCACGACGGCCTCGCCGGCCCAGACTGCCTCCGAACTGATCGGTCAAACGGTCGCCGAGGTCACCGAGGACGGGTCACCGCAGGGTGCCCGCACCGTCGCGCTGTGGGAGCCTCCGCTGCTCGACGACGTGGTGGGGGAAAACGGGGCCCCGGTAAGGCGTTCGGCGGGAGCCGAAGCCGCCAGCGTGATGGCCGACCTGGTCGCCGAGGGCGCCAGGATGCTGACGTTCGTGCGGTCGCGGCGCGGTGCCGAACTGACCGCGTTGGGGGCACGGGCGCGATTACAGGAAAGAGCGCCCGATCTCGCCGACCGGGTGGCTTCGTATCGCGCCGGTTATCTGTCCGAAGACCGCCGCGCGCTCGAGCGCGCGCTGACCGACGGCGAACTGCGGGGACTGGCGACGACGAACGCGTTGGAGTTGGGTGTCGACATCGCCGGTCTGGACGCCGTTGTCCTCGCCGGGTTTCCGGGAACCGTGACATCGTTCTGGCAACAGGCGGGCCGCTCGGGGCGGCGCGGTCAGGGCGCGCTGATCGTGCTGATCGCCCGCGACGATCCGCTCGACACCTACCTGGTGCACCACCCGTCGGCACTGCTGGACAAGCCGATCGAGCGCGTCGTCATCGATCCGACCAACCCGTATGTGCTTGGGCCACAACTGCTCTGCGCTGCTGCCGAACTTCCGCTCACCGATGCCGAGGTGCGGATGTGGAACGCCGAGAACGTGGCTGCGACGCTCGTCGACGACGGACTGCTGCGGCGACGGGCCAACGGTTACTTCCCCACACCCGGAATGGATCCGCATCCGGCTGTCGACATCCGCGGGTCGTCCGGCGGTCAGATCGCGATCCTGGAGGCCGGCACGGGACGCATGCTCGGCAGTACCGGGGCGGGCCAGGCGCCCGCTTCTGTCCATCCCGGAGCGGTGTATCTGCACCAGGGCGAGACCTATGTCGTCGACTCCCTCGACTTCGAGGACGGCGTGGCCTTCGTGCACGCCGATGATCCCGGTTACACCACCACCGCGCGGGAGGTCACCGACATCGCGGTCACCGGGCACGGTGAGCGAAAGACGTTCGGCGCGGTCACTGTTGGGCTTGTCCCTGTTTCGGTGAGCAACACGGTGACCGGTTACCTGCGCCGACACCTGACGGGTGAGGTGATCGACTTCGTCGAACTCGAGATGCCCACCCGCACACTGGACACCATGACCGTGATGTGCACGATCACACCAGAGGCCTTACAACACAACGGCATCGAATTGCTGCGTGCGCCCGGTGCGCTGCATGCCGCAGAGCACGCCGCGATCGGGCTGCTGCCGTTGGTCGCCAGTTGCGATCGTGGCGACATCGGCGGTGTGTCGACGGCGGTCGGGCCCGTGCAGGGGCTGCCGACGATCTTCGTGTACGACGGCTACCCCGGCGGTGCGGGTTTCGCCGACCGCGGTTATCACCGGCTCACCACCTGGTGGGCCGCGACGGCCGATGCGATCGAGGCGTGTGAGTGTCCGGCGGGCTGCCCGTCGTGCGTGCAGTCGCCCAAGTGCGGCAACGGGAACGATCCGCTGGACAAGGAGGGCGCGGTGCGGGTGCTGCGGTTGGTGTTGCGCGAGATATCCCAACGGTCCGGCTGAGGGTGTGGCAACCGCTGGTGCAGCACACCGAATCGTGGGCACGTGCGCCGGTAAGGTGGCCCTATGACCCACGACTGGCTGCTCGTGGAGACGCTGGGCAGCGAGCCCGCGGTGGTCGCGCAGGGCCGTCGAACCCAGAATCTGATCCCGATCGGTGCCTTCCTGCGGCGCAATCCGCATCTGATGGCGGTCCAGACGGCGATCGGCGAAACGGTGCGCGCGCATCAAGGCTTGAGCAGCATCACCCCGAAGAACGACCGTGTCATCCGCACGGAGGTCGTGCAGATGACCGACGGCCGGATACATGGCGTACACGTGTGGATCGGGCCGCCCGACATGGAACCCCCGGAGCGCCCGGTGCCCGGGCCGCTGGTATGGAACCTCGACACCGGCATCGCCACCGGCACCCCCGAATCGCTGGCCAACAGCGGGTGGGAATCGCCTCAGGAACCGACGCATAACCGAACTTTCGCCGACGACCTGCCGATGCGTGAACTCAACCCCAGCGAGGCCAAGGTATTGACCATGGCGATCAAGCGCGAGCCCGGCACCGCGTTCTGCAGCACCTGGGACGTCACCGACCACCGCGGCGAAGCGATCAGCGTCGGGTTCGTGACGCGGGCGGTGCTGGAATCCGACGGCGACGGACCGGATCGGCTGCTGTGCCGAGCGATGAACTGGCGCAGCGAACGCGAGCAGGAGCGCCCGGAACAGGATCACCTCGCCCAGCGGATCCTCAACGGACTGGCCCAGCCTGGTGTGCACCGCGCCTTGGTCGACCCGACGAACTGGACCTTGTTGAAGTGGCTCGACGACCCGGCGCCGTTCTTCGACTGGCGGGTCAGCCTGGCGGGCGAACACGCGGTGCATCCCGACGACCGCGCCGAGATGGAGCGCATGGCCGTGGATTTCAGGACCGGTATCGCGTCCGGTGTACTGCGGATGACCGGCGTCGGTGGCCAGGAGTGGGCACCGGTGCACGTGACGGTGAACCGGGTCGAACTCGACGACGACGTGTATGCCGCGCTCGCGACGCTGCGCCGCCCCAATGGCACCGAGTTCGCCGAAGCAGGCCGACGCACTTCCTAGGTGCTGACATCGGCCGGGCCCGCGCGGGCCACCGCACGCGCAGCGCCCACACCGAAGCGGCCCAACGTGACCGGAACGTCGACGGCAACAACGATATCGACTTCTTCGACGTCGCACCGCGCCATCTCGGCATCCATGGCATCGGTGACCGCGGCCGCCCACGAGCACGCTTGATCGCCACCGGCCGCAATCCGGTGGGCGGCGGCCAACGCGCCCAGGTCTGCGGCCGCCTGTGCGCGGTGTCGCGCCGATACCGCCACACCGAGGTAAGCGGCACCGATGGCGATCGCCACCACGATCGCGATCATCGCAGCGGCGATGAGGGTGGCCGAACCCTGCTCAGCCCGAACCCGGTTCCACCGCGGCCGTGGCTCGCGCCTCGACGGCGAACCCGGGCAGTATCGGTGACCGCGCGCGGACGGTGGCGGTGACGAACTGTCCGTCGCTGCGGGTAGCGATGGAGGCTCCCTCTGGCGCCAAATCGCGGGCCGTCGTAGCGCTGTCGTGGCCGCGGGCGGCGAGGCGTGCGGCCTCGCGCGCGGCGTCGACACACCGGATATGCATCGACACCGTCGTGAGTCCGCCCAGACACAAGACGAGGACGGCGACCAGCGCTGCCACCGCGAACGCCGCTTCGACCGTGGCGCCGCCACGTTCACCGGTCAGACGTTCGTGTTGAGAGCGCGGCTGATGATGTTGGTCAACGCGCTGACGATCGAGTCGCCGGTGACGACCGTGTAGAGGATCGCACCGAACGCGGCGGCCGCGATGGTGCCGATCGCATACTCGACGGTCGACATTCCCTCGTCGGCGACGACCAGCAACGTCAGCCGCGTCTGCAGCGTTCGAATCCTGTTGCCCTTCAACTTTTCTCCCCACTCGTTGTCCTTCACAAAATTCCCGACTGCAGCACGTCTGCGGCCAGCCCCGCGACGACCGGAATGATGCCCAGGCAGAAGAACGCCGGCAGGTAGCACACACCCAACGGGCCTGCGATCAAGACCGAGGCGCGTTCGGCCGCGGCGCGCGCAGTGTCCGCCGCTTGGTCGCGCGACCGGCTGGCCAGCGCGCTGACCCCTTGGGCGAGGGCGCTTCCCGAGGATGCCGACCGCCGTGCCAGCCGCAACAATGCGTCGACGCTGCGATCGCCCTCGGGTGCAGGGGCCCACGCGGTCGCAGGATCAGCGCCCAGGGCAAGCAGATCCGCGGCACGGACCAATACTCGGGCCACCGTCGGCGGTGCCGAGGGCGCCGCGGCTGACGCAGCGCCGGCCACCGCCATACCCGAATGAAGGCAGGCCGCCAGCACGTCGAGCGCCGAGGCGAACGCCAGCGGATCGTTCGCCTGGATTTTGTGGTGTGACTTCGGATTTGGGCTGTGGGCGGTCCGCACACGGGCTCGGCCATCGGTGCCTGCGAGAAGCGCAGCGATCGCGAGAAGCAGCGCGGCAAGCGTCATCGGACCACCCCGCCGGTGATCCGGTCCGACCACACCAACCCCAGACATGTCAGTGCCGCACCGATGGCCAGGAGCCATTGTCCCGTCGACAACAGGAAGCGCAGCGGATGGGCGCCGATCAACTCGCCGAGTCCGATGCCCAGCAACGGCAGGACGGCGAGCACGGTGGCGGTGGTCCGCGCACCGGCCATACCCGCGCTCACTTGAGTCGAGAACCGTTCCCGCGCAACGATATCGCGGTGCGCGGTATGCATGAGCGTCGCGATGGCGAGGCCATGCGACTGAGCCAGATTCCAGCAGACCGCGAGCCGCTGCCAATACGTCGGCAGCGCCGACCGTCGTGCCACACTGAGCATCCCGGCCGCGACATCGCCTCCCATCCGCGCCCTGGCCGCCACCGTGCGCAGTGCTGCCGCGACGGCACCGTCGGCCTCGTTGGCTGCCGTGTCGAACGCGGTCACCGGATGGGCGCCGATCCGCAGCTCCCCGACCAGGACGTCGAGCGCACCCTCCAGGGCGGCGGCCTCATTCCTCCGCTGCCGCTCTCTGCCCCGGCGCCGGCGGCGGGCTTCGATGGTGGCGGCCGCGATCACCGCCGCCGCTACGACACCGAGCGGCGCAACGATCATCAGGGTGACGAGGACGGCCACCAGCCATAGAGGCGACGGGAGCCGTATCGCCCGGCGGCGTGAGCGTGCCAGCGGTGTGCGCCGCCGCGGACCTGGTGCGGTGAGAATCGCCAGCGCGAGGGCCAGCGCAGCGACGCTCACGAGCCACCCCGCTCACGGATCAGATCGTCGAGCCGCTGTGCGCCAGGGCCGAAACCGTGCCCGAGACGCCACGCCGTGGAGGCACGGACCGGGCCGTCGGCTCCGGCGGTCAACACCGCGATCTCGTCGAGTCGGCGCAGGCCCGTCCGGTCGCGGCCGACGTGGATCACCACTTGGACCGCGGCGCCGAGTTGGCTGTGCAACGCCGCCCGGTCGAGCCCACCGAGCGCCGCCAGCGCCTCGAGGCGCGCGGGCACCTCTGTCGGGCTGTTGGCGTGCACGGTTCCGGCGCCACCATCGTGACCGGTATTGAGCGCGCCGAGCAGATCGACGACCTCAGCGCCGCGTACCTCACCGACGACGATGCGGTCGGGCCTCATCCGTAACGCCTGCCTCACCAGGTCCCGCACCGTCACCTCGCCCGCGCCTTCGACGTTGGCGCAGCGCGCCACCAGCTTCACCAGATGCGGATGAGGTGGCGCGAGTTCCGAGGCGTCCTCGACGCAGACGATGCGTTCGATCGGGGGAACCGCGCCGAGCAGGGCGGCCAACAGGGTGGTCTTGCCCGCCCCGGTGCCTCCCGAGACCAGGAAGGCCAGCCGTGCGCGCACGACGCCGTCGAGGAGGGCGGCCGCGGCCGGTTCGATCGCGCCGGCGGCGGTCAGCGACGCCAGGTCCTGCGTCGCGGGGCGCAGCACCCGCAGCGACAGACACGTTCCCGCGGAAGCGATCGGCGGCAGGACCGCGTGTAGACGCACCGTGAACGCGCCGGTGCCGAGCCCGGTCAACTGGCCGTCGACCCATGGCTGCGCCTCGTCGAGGCGACGTCCGGCGGCGAGCGCCAACCGCTGCGCGAGCCTGCGCACGGAACTGTCGTCGGGAAAGCGAATTCCGGTGCGGCGCAACCCGTTGCCGTCATCCACCCACACCGCGTCCGGCGCCGTGACCAGAACATCGGTGGTGTCGTCGGCCGACAGCAACGGTTCGAGCACGCCCGCCCCGGTCAGCTCGGTCTCCAACAGGCGTAGCCCGCTGAGCACTTCGCTGTCGCCGAGCACACCACCGGACTCCGCGCGGATTGCCGCGGCCACCACCGTCGGCCGCAGCGGTGTCGATTCGGCCGCGAGCCGCTCGCGGACTCGGTCGATCAACGAGTCGCTCATGCGGCGATCGCAGGATGTTGTTGCAGAATCGTCAACACCTTGCGCGCCGCGCGGCCGAGCGGCGACCGACGACCGATCCGGAGTCCGCCCCGCTCGAGGGTGACCGCCATACCGGGTTGCGGACGCATCCCCGCCAGCAGCGGCAACCCGACGATTTCGGCGACCTCCGCCGACCGCAGCCCGCCCGGTGCCGGACCGCGCACGACCACACCCGAGTTGGGATTGAGCGTCGACACCCACCGGGCGACCGCGTCGGCCGCCGCGCACGAACGTACGTCGGCGGGTGTCACGACGACGGCGAGATCAGCGGAGGCCACAGCTGTCTCGGCCGCCGCGGTCGACCGCCTCGGGACGTCGCAAACGACGGTCGCACCCCCGCGACTGCCCGCGTCGATCACGGCACCGAGCGGTACGGGGTCGACGTCGCAGCCGACCCGGCTGCCAGACAGCACGGTCACGCCCCGTACGCGCGGCAACGCATCCCGCAGCGCCGCGTAGCTCAACCGCCCGCCCTGCAGCCGCAGATCCGGCCAGCGCAGCCCGGATTCGGCTTCACCGCCCACGACGAGATCGATGCCGCCGCTCCACGGGTCGACGTCGATCAACAACGCCTCGGGTGCGGCCAGCGCCAGCGCGGTCGCGAAGACCGATGCGCCTGCTCCACCGCGGCCGGCGATGACGGCCGCCACCGCACCGCGACGGCCCGCCTCGTGCAGCCCTTCAGCGGCCTCGGCCAACTCCGCCATCAACTCGTCGTCCTGCTCGGGCAGGGTGAGGACCCGCTGGGCACCGACCTCGATCGCCGCCTGCCAGTCGGCTCCGCGGGGTTCGACGCGGCCCACCAGGACGACGCGCGTACGTCGCGGCAACGCGCGGGCCACGCACCGGCGGGCGCCTGTGATGTCGAGCACGACGGCGGCCGCCTCGGTCCAGACCTTGCGGCTGGAGGGCTCCGACGCGTGGACGACCGGTACACCCGCCGCCGCACACACCCGGTCCACGTCCTCGCGAAGTGCCGGGTCGGCGATCAACGCGAGGTATCCACTCGATGAAGCCACCCTCCAACCCTGTGGCCTGGGCTTGCGACGACGCTACCGCTGACGCCTCATCTGTGGATCAACGCGATCTTGTGAATGACCCAGGTAAGAGTCGGCAAACGAAAACGGCGTTCCGCAACCACTGTGAATGGCAGCACATATCCGGATTGCGAAAAGTCCTGAAAAAGGGACGACCCCCGCCAGGGGGGGAGGAGGCGGAGGTCGTCGTGTATCAGCCCCGGGGGGTCGGGCTGATGCACACCCGACATAAGCCGGGTAAGGCTCACTATACACACGCCAGTCGGCTTCGGCGCAAGTGCTGCGCGCTGAGAAAAGTAGCCCGATCTGCGGAAGTGTCCTGTCTCCGACACCTGTCATAACCTGCCACTTTGTACACTCTCCCGGCGATTGTCACGCGCGGGCCCCTATGCTGGCGTCGTGAGCGCATCTGGTTCGGCGGCCGAGGCGCCGGACGCGTCCGCGACGGGCGCTCCGACGGACGGTCCGGTCCGAACCGCCGCCTTCTTCGATCTCGATAAAACGGTCATCGCAAAAAGCAGCACTCTGGCTTTCAGCAAACCTTTTTTTGCGCAAGGACTAATGAATCGGCGGGCCGTGCTGAAGTCCACATACGCCCAATTCCTCTTTCTCATGTCCGGCGCGGACCACGACCAGATGGACCGCATGCGCGCGTACGTCACCAACATGTGTGCCGGCTGGGACGTGGAGCAGGTGAAGTCGATCGTGGGCGAAACCCTGCATGACGTCGTCACGCCGTTGGTTTTCGCGGAGGCGGCCGAGCTGATCGCCGACCACAAACTGTGCGGCCGCGACGTGGTCATGGTGTCGGCCTCCGGGGAGGAAATCGTCGCGCCGATCGCTCGTGCGCTGGGCGCCACACACGCGATGGCCACCCGTATGGTCGTCGAAGACGGCAAATACACCGGAGAGATCGCCTTCTACTGCTACGGCGAGGGCAAGGTGGCCGCGATCCGGGAACTGGCCGAACGCGAGGGTTACGCGCTCGAGCATTCGTATGCCTACTCCGACTCGATCACCGATCTCCCGATGCTCGAGGCCGTCGGCCATCCGAACGTGGTCAATCCCGACCGCACGTTGCGCAAGGAAGCCGCGGCCCGAGGTTGGCCCGTGCTCGACTTCTCCAAACCGGTGTCGCTGCGGGATCGGATTCCGGCCCCGTCGGGTGCGGCCATGGCCACCACCGCGGCGGTCGGCATCAGCGCTTTGGCCGCCGGCGCGCTGACCTATTCGCTGTTGCGGCGCTTCGCCTTCTAGCCAACTCCTCACCCGCCAACCCGGGTTCCGCGTAACGATCCGGACTAGGGCTGATTTGGCCCTTGATGTGATCGCGGTCACGGGGTACAAAGGAGTCACGGAAGCTTGGAGAGGCCAAGATCGAGTCGGAAGAGAAGGCTCGAATCTCCCGCTTCAGGCTCCCCAGCACGGAACCCGGCACCCACGCGGAGCACATGCCGCGGAATAGGCAAAAGTGTTGCGGGCCTGCGTATTTGCGAATAGCGGACGGCTAGAGCGACCCTTTGGGTGGGGTTGCAGTCGAAGCGCATCGACAAGACGCCGAGGCCACCCACGCGACCCATCAGAGCACGCTTGGTAACCGGTCTCCGTGTTAGCGGGCGACGAGCCGAACCACGTTCGGAGCGTCGCCCGCTTCGCGTTGGCGACGAGGCGACGACCTGTGATGGCCGCCCCTTTCAGCAACGCCTCAGGACGACGAGGCCGCCTGGGCGATCGACAGCGCTTCGCGGGCGCCCTCGCGCAATGCGCGGCAGCTCAACAGGATCCACGCGGTCAGGCCGTCGGGGGTGCCGGACGAGAAGCCTCGGGCCGCGGCGTCGTAGTCGCCGGACCGGCGCATCCAGTGAACCTCCGGCACCCCGAGCCCGTGTGGATCGAGCCCGGTGGTGATCGTCACCAACCGCGACGCCGCCCGCGACACCACACCGTCGGCGGCGCCGAACGGGGCGAGCGTGAGCAGTTCGCCGTGCACGACGGCGGCGAGCACGGGCGCGGGCACCCGGGTCCCTCCCGTGAGGATGTCGGCCAGCAGGGTCAGCCGCGTGCCCACGTGCGCCTCCTGGCGCGGGCGGCCCAACCGCTCGTCGTCGGCGATGTCCGCCGCCGCCAGCGCGTGCAGCCGGGCGATGGCCTGCAGCGGGGCGCGCTGCCAGACGCCGACCAAGGTTGTCGCCCCGCCTTCCACGGCTTCGGACACCCGCAGCGCCCCGGCCAAAACCGGGTCCGGGGTGCCGTCGTCGGACAGCGCGAGCGCACCGCCGTCGAGCACCGCCGACGCTCGGGCGGCTCGCAGCGCGGCCTCGGCGGCGCTTTTCGGCCAGCCCCGCAGGTTGGTTCGGTGGCGGTGTGCGCGGCCCAGCGCTTCACGGGCCTCCTCGGCGGCCTCCGCGACGCCGGGCAGGTCAGCCAGCGGCGCCAACGGGTCCTTCGCGAAGCCACCGGTCACGGCAGCACACGCTAGCCGACCCGCGGACGAGCCGACCACGCCGTCTGCGGCGGCAAGCCGACCGTGACATCCCAATGTGTTTCGCCGACAGGGTGACTACCCTCACAGGTATGGCAGAGTCATCGGCGCAGCACGCCCACGGTCCGTCCGTCTACCCCCCGTCTCCGGAGTTCGCCCAGCAGGCGAACGCGACCGAGGAGCTTTACCGTCAGGCCGAGAAGGACCGGCTGGCGTTCTGGGCGGAGCAGGCCAACCGGCTCGATTGGGAGACACCGTTCGACGAGGTGCTCGACTGGTCGGATGCGCCGTTCGCGAAGTGGTTCGTCGGCGGAAAGCTGAACGTCGCCTACAACTGCGTGGACCGGCACGTCGAAGCCGGCCACGGCGACAGGGTGGCCCTGTACTGGGAGGGCGAACCGGTCGGTGACTCGCACGCGCTGACCTACGCCCAACTCAAAGACGAGGTCTGCAAGGCCGCCAACGCGCTGACCGAACTCGGACTCCGTGCGGGGGACCGGGCCGCCATCTACATGCCGATGATCCCCGAGGCGATCGTTGCGATGCTGGCGTGCGCGCGTCTGGGGGTGCTGCACAGTGTGGTGTTCGCCGGATTCTCATCTTCGGCGCTGGCGGCCCGCATCGAGGACGCCGAGGCCAAGTTGGTCATCACCACCGACGGGCAGTACCGCCGCGGTCAGGCGGTGCCGTTGAAACCCGGCGCCGACGAAGCGGTGCAGGGCCAGGCATCCGTCGAACACGTGCTGGTGGTGGAACGCACCGGCATCGACGTGCCGTGGACCGAGGGCCGCGACATCTGGTGGCACGACATCGTCGACGCCGCCTCTACCGAACACACTCCCGAGGCATTCGACTCCGAACATCCGCTGTTCCTGCTGTACACGTCGGGCACTACCGGCAAGCCCAAGGGCATCGTGCACACCTCCGGCGGTTTTCTCACCCAGTCGTCCTACACCCACTACTACGTGTTCGACGCCAAGCCCGAAACCGACGTGTACTGGTGCACCGCTGACATCGGCTGGGTCACCGGCCACAGCTACATCGTCTTCGGCCCACTTTCCAACGGGTGCACACAAGTGGTCTACGAGGGCACTCCGAATTCGCCCAGCGAGCACCGCCACTTCGAGATCATCGAAAAGTACGGTGTGACAATTTATTACACGGCCCCGACCCTGATCCGCACCTTCATGAAGTGGGGCCGTGAGATACCCGATGCCCACGACCTGTCCAGCTTGCGCCTGCTGGGGTCGGTGGGCGAGCCGATCAACCCGGAGGCCTGGCGGTGGTACCGCAAGGTGGTCGGGGGCGACCGGACTCCGGTGGTCGATACCTGGTGGCAGACCGAGACCGGGGCGATCATGATCTCCCCGCTGCCCGGTGTGACGGCAGCCAAGCCGGGTGCGGCGATGGCGCCACTGCCGGGTATCACCGCCAAGATCGTCGACGACGAGGGCAAGGAACTGGAGCCCGAAGCCGAAGGCGCCGAGCATGTCACCGGTTACCTCGTGCTCGATCAACCGTGGCCGGCCATGCTGCGCGGTATCTGGAAGGACCCGGAACGGTACAAGGAAACCTACTGGAAGCGGTTCGAGAAGCAGGGTTGGTACTTCGCCGGCGACGGCGCCAGGGTCGACGCCGACGGCGACATCTGGGTGCTCGGCCGCATCGATGACGTGATGAACGTATCGGGACACCGCATTTCGACCGCGGAGGTCGAGTCGGCGTTGGTCGGGCACTCCCATGTCGCCGAGGCTGCGGTCGTCGGCGCCAGCGACGAGACCACCGGCCAGGGAATCTGCGCATTCGTCATCCTCGAGTCGAACGCGAACGACAGCGACGACATGGTGCAGGAGCTTTCCGCACAGGTCGCCAAGGAGATCGGAAAGATCGCGCGACCCAGGGAGATTCACGTCGTACCCGAACTGCCCAAGACGCGCAGCGGCAAGATCATGCGCCGGCTTCTGCGGGACGTGGCCGAAGGCCGTGAACTCGGGGACACGTCGACACTGGTCGATCCGGACGTGTTCGAAGCGATCCGCGCCAGCAAGACCGAAAGCTGAACAAGCACCCCGCGGGGATCAGGCGGCGGCGCCGACGGGGACGAAACCCGTCCCCGGCCGGTTCTTGGCCGTGATGTCGGCCAACTGCGTGTTGAACGACATCGTCACCGCGGGGGTGTGCAGCGGGATGTACTTGATGACGCACGTCGGCAGGGCTTCGGAGAAGGCGCCGTGGATCATGCCGACCAGCCGGTTGTTGACGGTGACCGGCGCGCCCGAATCGCCGGGCTGACCGCACACCTGGTTGACGATGGTGCCCGGCTCCTCGCCCGGGCCCCACGTCACGCCGCACGAGTAGCCGGTCGTGCGGCCGAGCTTGCAGGCGATGTCACCGGCTACCGGATCGGGGCCCAAGCCGTCGATCTGGAACCCGTCGACGTTGTTGACCGGGCGCACCTTCTGCGGATCGAACTCGATGACCGCGTAGTCCAGGGCGTCGTTGCCCGCGACCATCGTGCCCACCACGCCTGCGGCGTCGACGCCTTCGGCGCTGACCTTGGCCCCGGGCCCGCCGCAGTGCGCGGAGGTGAAGCCCACCAGCCGTCCCCTGTTGTCGTTTCCGATCGCGGTGAGCGTGCACAGCGTCTCGCCGTTGACGACGAGGCCCGAGCCGCCACCCAACGAAACCAGTCCCTGAGCGTGCACTGTCGCGGACATCGAGAGGAATGCCGCTGCTGCGACGACGATGGTCGTGGCGAGACGGCACAGCCGGAGGCCGCTGGTCTTCACGTGAACGTTTCCCCTATCGACGCGCCCCGACCTGCCCTGCCACTGATCTGGCCAGTCTATCGTCGGCCGGGATCGTTTGAGCGCACGCCACATGGCAACATGAGTCGCGACCGACACCATCGCCGGCCTATGCGGGAGGAACCGTCGTGAGCGATCGCAGGAATGGCGCGCCGACCACCGTCACGTCGATACCGCTGGTCGACCCGCACGCACCCAAGGCCGACCCGTCGATCGGTGACCTCGTCAAGGACGCGACCGCGCAGGTGTCCACGCTGGTGCGCGCCGAGGTCGAGCTGGCCAAGGCCGAGATCACGCGCGACGTCAAGAAGGGGCTGACCGGCAGCGTCTTCTTCGTCCTCGCGCTGGTCGTGCTGTTCTACTCGACGTTCTTTTTCTTCTTCTTCCTCGGTGAGCTGCTCGACCTGTGGCTGGTCAAGTGGGCGGCCTACCTCATCGTGTTCGGCCTGATGGTCGTCGTCACCGCCATCTTCGCCTTCCTCGGTTATCTCAAGGTGCGACGCATCCGCGGCCCGCAGAAGACGATCGAATCGGTCAAGGAGATCCCCGAGGCGCTGACGCCGGGCCACGACAGGACCAAGGAGATCGCCTCGGGCGACGGAAAGCCGGCGTCGACGGCCGACCCGTCGGGCTGGTAAGTGCCCCCACCCGCCCCGTCGGTCGTCCGCATCGACGGACCGTGGCGGCATCTGAAGGTGCACGCCAACGGAATTCGCTTCCACGTGGTCGAAGCGGAGGGTGACGCGGCTGGGGGCGCCGAGCGGCCGCTGGTGATCCTGCTGCACGGATTCGGCTCGTTCTGGTGGTCCTGGCGCCACCAACTACGCGGCTTGTCCGGTGCCCGCGTGGTCGCCGTCGACCTGCGCGGTTACGGTGCCAGCGACAAACCCCCGCGAGGCTACGACGGCTGGACGCTGGCCGGTGACACCGCGGGCCTGGTGCGGGCTCTGGGCCACAAGAGCGCGACGCTGGTCGGGCATGCCGACGGCGGCCTGGTGTGCTGGGCCACCGCCGTGCTGCATCCGCGCGCCGTCCGCGCTATCGCCGTGGTCAGCTCACCGCATCCGGCGGCGTTGCGCGCTTCTGCGCTGCGCCGTCGCGACCAGGGCCGCGCGCTGCTGCCGTGGATGCTGCGCTACCAGGTGCCGATGTGGCCCGAGCGGGCATTGATCCGCAACGACGGTGCCGAACTCGAACGCCTGGTGCGCAGCCGTGCCGGCGACAAATGGCTTGCCACCGAAGACTTCTCCGAAACCATCGCGCACATGCGCCGCGCCATTCAGATCCCCGGCGCCGCGCACTCGGCCCTCGAGTATCAGCGGTGGGCGGTGCGCAGCCAGCTACGCGGGGAGGGCAGGCGCTTCATACGGGAGATGAAGCGACCGATCAACGTTCCGGTGCTGCATATGCGGGGTGTTGCCGACCCGTATGTACTCGCCGATCCCGTGTACCGGACGCAGCGTTACGCACCGCACGGTAGGTACGTATCCATCGATGGCGCAGCACATTTCGGCCACGAGGAGGCACCGGACACGGTGAACGACCAGTTGTCCCGCTTCGTGGGCCAGGTCTACGGCTAGGCGACGCAGGCGCCGGTGGGCACCCGATCGGTGTTGCCGAGCTTGGCCAGTTGCTGCGACACCTCGTTGGCGGTGAGCACGAAACCGGTGTCGGCGTCGTCGACCGCGGCACCGAACACCACGCCCAGCACCCGGCCCTCTCGATCGATCATCGGCCCACCCGAATTACCCTGGCGCACAGTGCCTCTAATGGTGTAGACCTCGCGCTCGACAGTGGTGGTGCGATAGATGTCGGGGCCACTCAGCTCGATGATCTCGCGGACGCGCGCCGGCGTGGCGACGAAGTTTCCGCCGCCGGGATAGCCCATCACCACGGCGTCGGTACCGGTGGTGGCGGGGGTGTCGGCGAACGACAGAGGCGCCGAAGGCAGGTCCGGCACGTCGAGGATCGAGATGTCGGCCTGCGGGTCGTAGGACACGACGAACGCGTCGTAGGTCTGCCCGTCGGCCTCGACGGTGACGCTCTCCGATCCGGCGACGACGTGCGCGTTGGAGATCACGCGGTTGCTGGCGGCGACGAAACCGGTTCCTTCGAGGACCTTCTGGCAGCCAGGGGCGACCCCGCGGATCTTGACGACGCTGGGCCGCGCCGACGCCACGACCGGGTCGGCGGCCAGAGCGGCGTCGGGCGCGTCGACGGCGACGATCGGGGTGCGCCCGAACGGTTGCAGCACGTCGGGCAGGCCGGAGGTGTCCAGCAACGCCGAGAGCCGCTTGGGCACCTCGCGCAGCCACGCAGGCGCCAGGTCGTTGACTTCCTTGAGCACCTGCGAGCCACGCACGGCCGCGGCGAGGTTCGGCTGATCCGACGACTGCAGCGGGTACGTCAGCATCCACGCGGCCACCAGGACCGCCAAGGTTTGTATTGCCACCCCGATCAGCGAGTCGACCGTCCGCAGCGAGCGGTTGCGGATGGCGCTGCGCACCGCCCGGCCGAGCACCACGCCGGCGATCTCGCCCACGACGACCAATGCCAGGATCAAGAACAGCGTCACGAACAGCTTGGTGCGCGGCCCGTCGATGTTGGCGACCAAGTGGGGCGCCAGCAGCACCCCGGCCACGGCGCCGAGGACCACCCCGAGGAACGACAGCATCGAGCCCAGCGCGCCCGAGCGCCAGCCCGAAATGCCCGCCACGAAGGCGATGCCGAGGACAATGAGGTCCACCCACTGCGACGATGTCATGGTTGTGCATCACCGTAACCGGCGCCGCGGCCGACGAGCGCCATTGCGTCCTCCAGTTCGCGCACGTCGCCGGTATTCCACGGCTTTGCCCATCCCGCGACGTCGAGCATCGCCGAGATCACCTGGCCGGTGAAACCCCACACCAGCATCTCGTTGAGCAGGAACGCCGGACCCGCGTAGCGCCGCGTGTTGGCCTTGCGGTACACCATGATTCGGTTCTCGGGGTTGATGAACGCGCGCACCGGAACCCGGGCGACGTGCGCGGTCTCGGCTTCGTCGACGACACCCACGGGGCCCGGGTCCGGCGAGTAGGCCAACACCGGTACGACGTGGAACCCCGATGGAGGGATGAACAACCGCTCCATCGTGGTGAGCGGATGTAACCGCTGCCCGTCGATCCCGGTCTCCTCGTTGGCCTCGCGCATCGCCGTCTGCACCGGGCTGTGATCGCCAGGTTCGACGGCGCCGCCGGGAAACGCGGCCTGACCTGCGTGGTGGCGCAGGGTGCCCGCGCGCACCGTGACCAGAAGGTCGGCCTCGTCGGGCACGGCGCCGGTCGGGGAGTCGGCGGGTCCGGAGAACAACACCAGCACCGCCGCCTCCCGCGCAACGGCCTGCGCCGGTTTTCCTTCGCTGGTGACCATCGCGAGCAACTCGGGTGGCACCCGCCTGCGGTAGGCCCGCTTGATGTCGCCTGCGTTGTCCAGCAACGGTTTGAGCCAGGCCGGGGCGGCGTCGGGCAACAGACCGCTACCCTCGCTGACCCAGCTCACCCCGGCTCTCCCGTCCTCGCGCCGACCTGCGGCCCCACCGCTGCGGCGATCTCATCGGCGCTGGTGAAAGAGCGCGGTAGGACCTGCGCAACGCTACCGTCCGCGCGCAACACCACGGTTGCGGGCATGACGTTGGGCACCCGGAGCGCGGCGGAGATCAACCGCCTGCCGTCCTGCAAGGTGGGCAGTCGCACGCCGAGTTCGGCCAGCCGCAGCAGCGCCGCCGTCTCGTTCTCGTCCTGGTGCACGGTCAGCACGGTCACGGCCGAGCCCATGCGCTGCTGATATTCGGCCATCGCGGGGAGTTCGGCCGCACACGGCGCACACCAGTACGCCCACAGGTTGAGCACGACGACGCGGCCGGCCAGCGCCTTGGCCACGTCGACCATCGCCCCGTCGCCCGCGCACTCCAGCGTGATCCCGCGCAGTGCCTCGGGTCCAGCTCCGGCTCCCGGCGCAGGGCACGGCGGCAGGTCGGCCTCGGCCCGCGGGCCGGCCAGCGCTTCGGCGGTGTCGGCGGCACGGCGGTCGCGCGCGCTGTGCTGCGACGGCGCCCCCGTGGAGTCGGTGTCGCGGTCCAACTGCGACCACAGCGCCCACCCGAGCGCCACGAGGACCACGAGCACCACGACGGTCCAACGGGTCGAGGTACTCACAGTCGTTCGGGGGACGTGTCGGTTACAGGCCGGCCATAGCCAGCAGATGCTCGGTTTCGGGTCCCTTGACCAGCGGCGCGGCGATCAGCGGGTCAGTGGGCCCGATGCCGAAGGAGGGGCAGTCGTTGGCCAGCACGCAGACCCCACACGCCGGCTTGCGCGCGTGGCAGACGCGGCGGCCGTGAAAGATCACCCGATGGCTGAGGTCGGTCCACTCGCTGCGCTCTATGAGCTCACCGACCGCGTGCTCGACCTTGACCGGATCCTCTTCGGTGGTCCACCCCCAGCGGCGCACGAGCCTGCCGAAATGGGTGTCGACCGTGATGCCGGGGACGCCGAACGCGTTGCCGAGGATGACGTTGGCGGTCTTGCGGCCGACCCCCGGCAGGCTGACCAGCTCCTCCATGGTGGCCGGTACCTCGCCGTCGAACCGCTCGACGAGTTCCTGGCCGAGCCGGATGAGCGAATTGGCCTTGTTGCGATAGAACCCGGTGGGCCGGATGAGCTCTTCGAGCTCGGTGCGGTCGGCCTGCGCGTAATCCAGGGCGGTGCGATATCTCTTGAACAGCGCCGGTGTCGTCAGGTTGACCCGCTTGTCGGTGCTCTGGGCCGACAGGATCGTCGCGACGGTGAGCTCGAGCGGGTTGGTGAAGTCCAGCTCGCAGTACACGTGCGGAAATGCCTGCGCCAGCGTGCGATTCATTCGCCGCGCACGACGGACGAGCCCAATCCGCGTCTCGCCGTCCCGCTTCCGGGCGCGCTTGGGCCTACCCGCGTTCTTTGCCGACGCCTCGCTTACGGTCACGCATGCCAGGGTACTGAGACGCTCGGACAAAGCCACCTCAAAGCCACCGCGAACCGCGCTGCCGAACTGCTGCGGACCGGTGACGTTTCGTGATCCCGCTGAGACTTTCGGCGTGTTTACTTCTGCCTTGTGTCGTGGTTGCTCGTTGGCCTGATTCCGGGGTTGCTGATGGCTGCGACGCTCGGGCTGCAACGCCTGGAGGCCGGCCTGCACCGGGACACCGTCTCAGCCACCGATGTGGCGCACTTCTTCGAACAGGCCGAGCCGTTGGACGTCGACACGCTGGCGCGGGACGGAATGAGCCGCGCACTGGACGGTCTGCGCCATCGCCAGCACGTCACGCACGCGTTCACCAGCGGGTCAGCGGCGCATTTTCGGGATACGGATCTGCCGGTACTGCCATATCCCCAGCACGGGATGAATCCGGAATTTCAGCAGACCCGACATGCCGATCGTGTGTAGCGTGGGCTGGTCACGAAATCGGGTACCTCTAGACTTATCTCGCTTACCGATAGAGGTCGGTTTCACCTAACAGCTTAAGAGGGGCAACGTGGACGAGATCCTGGCGCGGGCCGGAATCTTCCAGGGGGTCGAACCCAGCGCCGTCACCGCGCTGACCAAGCAATTGCAGCCAGTCGACTTCCCCCGTGGACACACCGTGTTCGCCGAGGGTGAGCCCGGCGATCGGCTCTACATCATCATTTCCGGCAAGGTCAAGATCGGACGCCGCTCGCCGGACGGCCGCGAGAACCTGCTCACGATCATGGGCCCGTCGGACATGTTCGGTGAGCTCTCGATCTTCGACCCCGGTCCGCGGACGTCGAGCGCGACCACCATCACCGAGGTTCGCGCGGTGTCGATGGACCGCGACGCGCTGCGGGCGTGGATCGCCGACCGCCCCGAGATCGCTGAGCAGCTGTTGCGCGTGCTCGCCCGCCGGTTGCGCCGCACCAACAACAACCTCGCCGACTTGATCTTCACCGACGTTCCCGGCCGGGTGGCCAAGCAGCTGCTTCAGCTGGCGCAGCGGTTCGGCACCCAGGAGGGCGGCGCGCTGCGGGTGACCCATGACCTCACTCAGGAGGAGATCGCCCAGCTCGTCGGCGCATCGCGGGAGACCGTCAACAAGGCGCTCGCCGATTTCGCCCATCGCGGGTGGATTCGCTTGGAAGGCAAGAGCGTTCTGATCTCCGACTCGGAACGGCTCGCGCGCCGAGCCCGATAGCGACTTGTGCACATTGAGGAGCGGTGAGCGCTCCAGAGTGTGCACAAATCACTCAGGTGCGCAGATAGTCGAGCTGTGCTTGGACGCTCCATCCCGCTACGTCCCATAGCTTCTCGTCGACGTCGGTGTAGACGTGCTCGACGACCTGACGCACGGTGGCGTCGTCGCCGAGCACCCGCAGCGCCGCGCGCACCTGGTCGAGCCGCTCCTCGCGGTGCGCCAGGTACATGTCGGTCACGGCTTCGAGGCTCTCCAGATCGGGCCCGTGCCCGGGCAACACGGTGCGCGGTCCGAGGCCCCGCAGCCGCTGCAGTGACTCCAGGTAGTCGGCGAGGCTGCCGTCCTCCTTGTCGATGACGGTCGTCCCGCGGCCCAGCACGGTGTCGGCCGTCAGGACCGCGTCGTCGAGCAGGAACGACACCGAGTCGGCGGTGTGGCCCGGGGTGGCCATCACGGTGATGCGCAGCCCCGCGGCTTCGATGACCTCGCCATCGGTGAGCGGGCCGCCGAGGCCTCGCAGGAATCCGCTGCTCACGGAACGCACCACCGCGCCCGTGCGGTCGACGATCTTGTCGATGGCCCCGGTGTGGTCTTCGTGTTTGTGGCTGATCAGCACCAACGGAATCATTCCCAGCTCCGCGATCCGCCCGATGTGCTCGTCGTCGTCGGGCCCGGGATCGACGACGACCATCTCGTCGCTGCCGGGGCCGCGCAACACCCAGGTGTTGGTGCCGTCCAGCGTCAACAAGCCGGGGTTGTCGCACAGCAGCACCGAGGCAGTGTCGGTGACCCGACGCAGCCGTCCGTACGCCGGATGCTCCGGCGTCACGCGACCTCCACGATCACTTCGACCTCGACAGGGGCGTCCCTCGGCAGCTCGGACACCCCGACCGCGGAGCGGGCATGCGCGCCTGCCTCCCCGAACACCTCCCCGAAGAGCTCCGACGCGCCGTTGATCACACCCGGCTGACCATGGAATCCCGGCGCGGAGGCGACGAACCCGACCACCTTGACCACGCGGGTCACCGCGTCGATGCCGACCAGCGAATGCACCGCGGCCAGCGCGTTGAGCGCGCTCACCCGGGCCAGCTCGTGGGCTTGCTCGGGGGTGACCCCTGCGCCGACCTTGCCCGTGAGCACCAATTCACCGTCGCGAATCGGCAGCTGACCCGCGGTGTAGACGAGGTTGCCGGTGCGTACTGCGGGCACGTAGGCCGCCAACGGCGCGACCAAAGGAGGCAACTCGATGCCCAGCTCCGCCAGCCGCGCGGACGGTGTCACTTGGGACGCTTGAGGTAGGCGACGTGCTGTTCGCCCGTGGGGCCCGGCAGCACAGACACCAACTCCCAACCATCCTCGCCCCACTGATCGAGGATCTGCTTGGTGGCGTGGGTCAGCAGCGGGACGGTGGCGTATTCCCAACGGGTCGATTCGGTCATGCGCCCGAGCTTATCGGTGACCGCTATGTGGCCGCGGACCTGCGGAGCACGCAACCGCGTTGGCTAGCATGCACGGGTGGCTTCCACTACCAATGGCGGTAGATCCGTCGGCTGGCCCTCTCGGCTGAGCAAGGCTCGACTGCACTTCGTCACCGGCAAGGGTGGCACCGGCAAATCCACGATCGCCGCATCGCTGGCGTTGGCGCTGGCGGCCGGCGGCCGCAAGGTGCTGTTGGTGGAAGTCGAAGGGCGCCAAGGTATTGCGCAGTTGTTCGACGTGCCGCCGCTGCCCTACCAGGAGGTCAAGATCGCGACCGCCGAGGGCGGCGGTCAGGTCAACGCGCTGGCCATCGACACCGAGGCCGCGTTCCTGGAGTACCTCGACATGTTCTACAACCTGGGTCTGGCTGGGCGTGCGATGCGCCGGATCGGTGCCGTCGAATTCGCGACCACGATCGCGCCGGGTCTGCGCGACGTGCTGCTGACCGGCAAGATCCGCGAGATCGTGACCCGCGCCGAGAAGGGCAAACAGCCCGTCTACGACGCGGTCGTGGTCGACTCCCCGCCGACGGGTCGCATCGCGCGGTTCCTCGACGTCACCAAGGCGGTGTCGGATCTGGCCAAGGGCGGTCCGGTACACGGGCAGGCCGAAAGTGTGGTCAAGGTGCTGCACTCCGACATGACCGCGATCCATCTGGTCACGCTGCTGGAGGCGCTGCCCATCCAGGAGACGCTGGAGGCGATCGACGAGCTCAAGGAACTCGGGCTGCCCATCGGCAGCGTGATCGTCAACCGTGACATCCCCGCGTACCTGCCCGCCGATGCGTTGACCAAGGCGGCCGAAGGTGACATCGACGCCGACACCGTGCGCGCCGACCTCGCCGAGGCCGGAATCTCGTTGTCGGACTCCGATTTCGCCGGGCTGCTGACCGAGGCGATCCAGCATGCGACCCGTATCCAGGCGCGCGCCGAAAGCGCGGAGCAACTCGACGCGCTGGACGTGGCGCGCCTGCAGCTGCCGCAGATCGTCGACGGTGTCGATCTGGGCAGCCTGTACGAACTCGCCGAAGAACTCGAACGCCAAGGGGTGCGCTGATGGACGCTCGCGCGAAGAAGGGTCGGAATTGATGAGTACGACTCCACCGGCCCTCGACTTGGGCTCGATTCTCAAGGACACGTCGAACCGCGTCGTGGTGTGCTGCGGCGCAGGAGGCGTCGGCAAGACCACCACGGCTGCGGCGATGGCGCTGCGCGCGGCGGAGTACGGCAGGACCGTCGTCGTGCTGACCATCGACCCGGCCAAGCGGCTCGCCCAGGCGCTGGGCATCAAGACGCTCGGCAACACTCCGCAGCGGGTTCCGCTGGCCCCCGAGGTGTCGGGCGAACTGCACGCGATGATGCTCGACATGCGCCGAACGTTCGACGAGATGGTCATCCAGTACTCGGGAACCCAACGGGCACAAGAGATTCTGGACAACCAGTTCTATCAGACGGTGGCCACCTCGCTGGCGGGCACTCAGGAGTACATGGCCATGGAGAAGCTCGGTCAACTCCTGGCCGAGGACCGATGGGACCTGGTCGTCGTCGACACCCCACCGTCACGCAACGCATTGGACTTTCTCGACGCGCCAAAGCGGTTGGGCGGCTTCATGGACAGCAGGCTGTGGAAGCTGCTGCTGGGGCCCGGGCGGGGTATCGGCCGGTTGGTCACGGGGGCGATGGGTCTGGCGATGAAGGCGCTGTCCACGGTTCTGGGATCGCAAATGCTCTCGGACGCAGCGGCTTTCGTGCAGTCGTTGGACTCGACGTTCGGCGGCTTCCGTGAGAAGGCCGACCGCACCTATGAGCTGCTCAAGCGGCGCGGGACGCAGTTCGTGGTGGTCTCGGCGGCCGAACCGGACGCCCTTCGCGAGGCGTCGTTCTTCGTCGACCGACTCTCCGAGGAGCACATGCCGCTGGCCGGTCTGATCCTCAACCGCACCCACCCGATGCTGTGCGATCTGCACGCCGAGAAGGCCGAGGAAGCCGCCGAGACGATCGAGAAGAGCGATCCGGAGTCGGTGACGGCAGCGGTGCTTAGAATCCACGCCGACCGGGCCATGACCGCCAAGCGTGAGATCCGGCTGCTGTCGCGCTTCACCGGGGCCAACCCGCACGTGTCGATCGTGGGCGTGCCCTCGCTGCCGTTCGACGTCTCGGACCTGGAAGCGCTGCGGGCGATCGCCGATCAGATCACCGGCGAGACCGCCGCGTAGCGAGAAAGCCGCCGGCGCGGCCTAGACCGCGTTGCGATGCTTGCGCTGGGCGTTGAAGAACTCTGCCCAGGAGACGACCTCGGGGTGCTGCTTGAGCAGAGCGCGGCGCTGCCGCTCGGTCATTCCGCCCCAGACCCCGAACTCCACCCGATTGTCGAGCGCGTCGGCGCCGCACTCGAGGATCACCGGACAGTGCCGGCAGATCACTGCGGCTTTGCGCTGTGCGGCCCCCCGGACGAACAGCTCATCAGGATCGGTCTGGCGGCATCGGGCTTGCGACACCCAGGCGATGCGGGCTTCGGCCTCGGCACCGTGGACGACACTGTGAGCCGACGATGTCACCGCGGTCCTGCGCGCCGCGGGCCTCGTAGCTGACACCAGAGTTCCCTCCGTTCCAACCGCCCCCCGGTCAACACCGGTACGGCGCGATCCCTGGTAGTAGAGCGCTCATGCGATCTACGTCACATTGCGAGGGGTCAGTGTGACCTGTATCGCACTGTCCGACCAAATTAGATGGTCAAAGCCGTCTTGCGCAATACGTACGCCTCCACTTTTTTGGGACGACCGTGCCGTCAGTCGGCAGAATTGACGTCCGCGCCGGTCGTCGCGCTTTCACAGTTCTGGGATCGCCCGTGGCGAGCCCACGTTTTTGCGACGTCGTTAGTCTGTAGGTCATGCCGGACAGTCCACCGCCGACCCCGCCTCCGCGGACGGTGACGGTGATCAAGCTCGCCTGGTGCGTTCTGCTGGCCAGCGTGATCACCGCGGCGTTGATGTTTCCGGTCGTCGGTGGCTTCGGCCTGGTGTCCAATCGGGCCTCCGACGTGGTTGCCAACGGTTCGGCGCAACTCGTCGAGGGCGAGGTGCCGCAGGTGTCGACGATGGTCGACGCCAAGGGCAACGTGATCGCCTGGCTCTACAACCAGCGCCGCTTCGAGGTGCCCACCGACCAGATCGCCAACACGATGAAGCTGGCGATCGTCTCGATCGAGGACAAACGGTTCGCCGAACACAACGGCGTCGACTGGCAGGGCACGCTCACCGGGCTGTCCGGTTACCTGTCGGGCAATCTGGACACGCGTGGCGGTTCGACGATCGAGCAGCAGTACGTCAAGAACTATCAACTGCTGGTGATCGCCCAGACCGACGCCGAGAAGCGCGCCGCCATCGAGACCACCCCGGCGCGCAAGCTGCGCGAGATCCGGATGGCGCTGACGCTGGACAAGACGTTCACCAAGCCCGAGATCCTGACGCGCTATCTGAACCTGGTGTCGTTCGGCAACGGCGCCTTTGGTGTGCAGGACGCCGCGCAGACGTACTTCGGGGTCAACGCGTCGGAGTTGAACTGGCAGCAGGCCGCTCTGCTGGCGGGCATGGTCCAGTCGACTAGCACGCTGAACCCCTACACCAACCCCGAGGGCGCGCTGGCACGGCGAAACCTGGTGTTGGACACCATGATCCAGAACATCCCCGAGGAAGCAGCGGCGTTGCGGGCGGCCAAGGAGGAGCCGCTGGGTGTCCTCCCGCAGCCCAAGGAACTGCCGCGCGGCTGTATCGCCGCCGGCGACCGCGCGTTCTTCTGTGACTACGTGCTCGAATATCTGGCGCGCGCGGGTGTCAGCAAAGAACAGGTCGCCAGGGGCGGATACCTGATCAGGACCACCCTCGACCCCGACGTCCAGGGTCCGGTGAAGGCGGCGGTGAACCAGTTCGCCGCCCCTGACCTCGACGGTGTGGCCAGCGTGATGAGCGTGATCAAGCCCGGCAAGGAATCGCATCCGGTGCTGGCGATGGCCAGCAGCCGCACCTACGGGCTCAACCTCGATGCCGGTGAGACCATGCAGCCGCAACCATTCTCCTTGGTAGGTGACGGTGCCGGGTCGACGTTCAAGCTGTTCACCACCGCGGCGGCCTTGGAGATGGGGATGGGCATCAACGCCCAGCTCGACGTGCCCGCGCAGTTCCAGGCCAAGGGCCTGGGCAGCAGCGACACCCCGGGTTGCCCGGCCGCGACGTGGTGTGTGAAGAACGCGGGCGGTTACCGCGGCACCATGAACATCACCGACGCGTTGGCCACCTCACCCAACACGGCTTTCGCGAAATTGATCTCGCAGGTCGGCGTGCAGCGCAGCGTCGACATGGCGGTCCGGCTGGGACTGCGCTCCTACGCGCTGCCGGGCACCGCGCGCGACTACGACCCCGACAGCAACGAGAGCCTGGCCGACTTCATCAAGCGGCAGAACCTCGGCTCGTTCGTGCTGGGACCGATCGAGATCAACGCGCTCGAGTTCTCCAACGTCGGAGCGACGCTGGCCTCCGGCGGCGTGTGGTGCCCGCCGAATCCGATCGCCCAGGTCATCGACCGGCACGGCGAGGAAGTGTCGGTCACCACGGAGACCTGCGAGCAGGCGGTGCCCGAGGGCCTGGCGAACACGCTGGCCAACGCCATGAGCAAGGACGACGAGGGGGCGGGCACCGCCGCGGGAGCGGCCGGTTCGGTCGGCTGGGACCTGCCGATGTCGGGTAAGACCGGCACCACCGAGGCCCACCGCTCGTCGGCCTTCCTCGGCTTCACCAACACCCTCGCCGCCGGGAACTACATCTACGACGACTCCACCGCACCCGGTGAACTGTGCTCGTTCCCGCTGCGCAAGTGCGGGTACGGCAACCTGTACGGCGGTAACGAACCGGCCAGGACGTGGTTCGCCGCGATGAAACCGATCGTCAACAACTTCGGCGAGGTACGGCTGCCCCCGACCGATCCGCGCTACGTCGAGGGCGGACCCGGCTCGCGGGTGCCCAGCGTTTCGGGCCTGACCGAGAGCGCGGCCCGACAGCGGTTGCGTGACTCCGGCTTCCAGGTCGCCGACCAAGCGTCCTCGGTGAACAGCAATGCGCCACGGGGCTCCGTGGTCGGCACAACCCCGGGCGGCCAGACGGTTCCGGGGTCGATCATCACGATCCAGGTCTCCAACGGCATTCCGCCGGCCCCGCCACCGCCTCCGCCCGGCGCGATACCCGGCCTGCCAGCGCCGGTCGGCCAGACGGTGGTCGAGATTCCCGGGCTGCCGCCGATCACCGTGCCGGTGCTCGGGCCCCCTCCGCCTGCGCCACCGCCTCCACCGTGATGGGTGTGCAGTTGCCCACGCCCGAGCGGTCGAGAGCGCTTCGTCGGGGCCACTGGCAGTAGGCTCTGCAGCATGTCCGCCCGTTCGACGACGATCCTGAAGAACTCCGCCGCGGCGTCCGCAGGCGCGCTGGTCGCCGGCATCGGCTACGCAGCGATGATCGAGCGCAACGCCTTCGTGGTGCGAGAAGTGACGATGCCGGTACTGGCACCCGGGTCCTCACCGTTGAAGGTGCTGCACATCAGCGACATTCACATGCGTCCCGGACAGCGGCGCAAGCAGGCCTGGCTGCGCGAGCTGGTCGCCTTGGAACCCGATCTCGTGATCAACACCGGCGACAACCTTGCCCACCCCAAGGCCGTGCCCGCTGTAGTGCAGTCACTGTCGGAGTTGCTGTCGATCCCGGGCCTGTTCGTGTTCGGCAGCAACGACTATTTCGGGCCGACGCCGAAGAACCCGCTCAACTACATCACCCGGCCCGGCCATCGCGTCCACGGCGAACCGCTGCCGTGGCAGGACCTGCGGGCGGCGTTCACCGAGCGTGGCTGGCTGGACCTGACCCACACCCGCCGCGAGTTGGAGGTGCGCGGCCAGCTGATCGCGGCCGCAGGCGTCGACGACCCACATCTGTCTCGGGACCGCTACGAGACCGTCGCCGGTCCGGCCAGTCCCGCCGCGAACCTCACCCTGGGGCTGACCCATTCGCCTGAGCCACGGGTCCTCGACCGGTTCGCGGCCGACGGCTATCAGCTGGTGATGGCGGGCCACACCCACGGCGGCCAGTTGTGCCTGCCGTTCTACGGCGCCCTCGTCACCAACTGCGGTCTGGACCGGTCGCGGGCCAAGGGCCCGTCGCGCTGGGGTGCGCACACCCAACTGCACGTCTCGGCGGGCATCGGCACCTCGCCGTACGCCCCCCTGCGGTTCTGCTGCCGTCCCGAGGCCACGCTGCTGACACTGGTCGCTGCCCCGATCGGCGGTCAGGACGCAGACGTTCGGGCGGGCACGTCCCATCCGAGCGTCGCGGTGCGGTGACTGACGGTGCGGTGAACGACAGGGCCCTCACCGCAAGCCGGAGTAGCCCACGCGCGTGGGTCGACGACGCCGTCCGGTTGATCGAGGCCGACGCACGCCGCAGCGCAGACACCCACCTGTTGCGCTATCCGTTGCCGTCGGCCTGGTGTGACGGCTGCGATCTGCAGCTGTACCTGAAGGACGAGACGACCCACATCACCGGCAGCCTCAAGCACCGGCTGGCGCGGTCGCTGTTCCTCTACGCGCTGTGCAACGGGTGGATCGAGGAGAACACCACGATCATCGAGGCGTCGTCGGGGTCGACGGCGGTGTCCGAGGCGTACTTCGCGGCGCTGCTCGGCCTGCCGTTCATCGCCGTGATGCCGTCGTCGACGAGCACCAGCAAGATCGCGCTGATCGAATCTCAGGGTGGCCGTTGCCATTTCGTCGCCGAGTCCAGTCAGGTGTACGCCGAGGCCGAACGGCTCGCCGAAGCCACCGGCGGGCACTACATCGATCAGTTCACCAACGCCGAGCGGGCCACCGACTGGCGCGGCAACAACAACATCGCCGAGTCGATCTTCGAGCAGATGCGCGACGAAGCGCACCCCGTGCCCGACTGGATCGTGGTGGGCGCGGGCACCGGCGGGACAAGCGCCACCATCGGGCGCTACATCCGCTACCGCCGCTACGCCACCCGGCTCTGCGTGGTCGACCCGGAGAACTCGGCCTTCTTCCCGTCATACGAGCAGGGCCGCGGTGACGTCGTCACCGGTATGTCGTCGCGCATCGAGGGAATCGGCCGACCGCGGGTGGAGCCGTCGTTTCTGCCTGGCGTGGTCGACCGAATGGTCGTCGTACCGGACGCCGCGTCGGTTGCCGCGGCCCGGCACGCCAGCGCGGTGCTGGGCCGGCGGGTGGGACCGTCGACGGGGACGAACCTGTGGGGGGCGTTCGGCCTGCTGGCCGAGATGAGGAACGAGGGTCGCAGCGGATCAGTGGTGACACTGCTCGCCGACAGCGGTGACCGCTACGCGGAGACCTACTTCTGCGACGAGTGGCTGACCAGCCAGGGGTTGGACCCTTCGGAGTTCGCGTCGGTGTTGGCCGAGTTCGAACGCTCGGGACGCTGGCCCTGATCGTCGTCACCGCCGATCAGCGGGCCGTCGGAGGTGAGGAAAAGCCACACCGCGGCGAGAACGAAGAACCCCAGGTAGATGGATGCGCCTAAGCCAGTCATCTTGTCCTCGCTTCGTCGTTTGGTTACATGATGAACAACGCCACCGACAACTCGTTGCTTCCCGCGGCGTGTCGCAAATCACGACTTCGGCCGAGCACTTATGCCGTCGCGAGGCGTACACCAGGGTCGCGATCCGGTGGCGGATCGCAGCCCTGGTGTAGCTCTCGCGAACGGGGAAGGCCCGCACGCCCGAAGGCGTTTGGCTAGGCGACCCGCTGGTGCGATACGCTGTCGTGGCTTCACGCGGGGTGTGGCGCAGCTTGGTAGCGCGCTTCGTTCGGGACGAAGAGGTCGTGGGTTCGAATCCCGCCACCCCGACTGCGAAAGTGTCGGCTTCAGATTCGCTGTGAGCCGAACGACTGATACCGAACATGCGTTTGACCGGTGCGGATGAGGGTATTGAGAAGGGCGTGACTTTACCGTCGACGCGAGTCGAACCTGCCCTGCCGAAGGCCGCCGGGCCACTGTCTGCAGCCGTCATCGATCTCCTGCAGCGCGGCCGTCCGTCGTTGCCGCTGCGTCCGATCGACGTGCCGATGTTCGACGCGGATCCGTACGGCCTCGATCTCCAACTCGCGCTCTACATCTGCTACGAGCTGCACTACCGCGGCTTCGCCGACGTGAGCCCGCGCTGGGAGTGGAACCCCGCGCTGCTGCACCTGCGCGGCCGGTTCGAGGAGGCGTTCCTGGACGCGGTTCGCGAGGACGTCGGCGAGATCGCCGAAGGCGAGACCGCGGAAGCCGAGATGGACAAGCTGTCGATCGAACCGGTGGACGGCGAGGGTCCGTCATACTTCCTGCGCGACAAGGGCACCTGGGAGCAGATGCTCGAATACTTCGTGCACCGCTCGGTGTATCACCTCAAAGAGGGCGACCCGCACGCCTGGACCATCCCTCGCCTTGCCGGACACTCCAAGGCGGCGTTCGTCGCAGTCGAGTTCGACGAGTTCGGCGGTGGCCGTGGCGAACACGTGCATCAGCACCTGTACGCGCAGTTGCTGGATGCCGCGGGCCTCGACTCGTCCTACCTCGGCTACCTCGACCACGTCTCCGCCGACGCATTGGCGTCGGTGAACCTGATGTCGTTGTTCGGGTTGCACCGCGAACTGCGCGGCGCGTCGATCGGGCATTTCGCGTCGACGGAGATCACGTCGTCGCCCGGCTCGCGACGGCTGGTGGAAGCGTTGCGCCGCATGGGCGCTCCCGACGCCTGCGTGGCCTTCTACCACGAGCATGTGGTGGCCGATGCCGTCCACGAGCAGGTGGTCCGCACCGATGTCGTCGGCGATCTCGTCGCCAAGGAGCCGCATCTGGACCGCGACGTCGTGTTCGGCATGCGGGCGCTGGACGTCGTCGAGGGCCGCCTGGCCACGCACCTGATGAACTGCTGGACCGAGAACCGCTCGTCGCTACGCCGGCCGCTGAGCTGACGCGACTTTGTCGTCGGGCGCGTCGCCCTTTGTAGACATGTCGGCGCGCTTGCGACGCCGGTGACTGGTGTCGCACAACGGATAGTCCTTGCTGCGCCGGCACGTGCACACCGCGACCATGAACCGGTCCGATTCCACGACCTGGCCGTCGGGCATCTCGATGCGCACCGGCCCCTGCACCATCAGCGGGCCGTTCGGCACCACCCGCACGGTGCGCGGTTCGGCATCGCTCATGGCTTGTCCGCCCGGATCACCAGCAGTTCCTCTTCGCGGCGTCCCGGTTCGAGGCGACCGCACTCCTCGAGCCACAATGCCCGCGACGACAGCACCGGTCCGAATGGGATCCACTGCCGTGCAACGATTTCCGCGTCGAGACCGGCGCAGGCAAGTGCACCGAGCGTCTGCCGCGGATCGGCGAACTCCGACTGCACCAGCAGCAGGCTGCCTCCGTGGTCGAGAAGGTCGGGCACCGTCGCGCACAGCGGGTCGAGTACGAGCCGGCCGTCGCATCCGGCATCCCACGCGCGAGGGGGTCCAACGTAGGCCGGGAGGGGTTCGCATTCGGCGCTCGGATCGTGCGGTACATACGGCGGATTGCAGACGACCAGGTCGAACGGTCCGAATTCAACTGCCCGCGCCCATGATCCGAGGTGCACATCGATGTCGACTCCGGACGCGACCGCGTTTGCCCGCGCACATCGCACCGCGCGCTGGCAGATGTCGAAGGCGGTCACCGATGCGGCACCCTGTTCAGCGGCCCCGATTGCGACGACGCCGCTTCCGGTACACAAGTCGACCACGTGCCGGCCGCGTGCCAGCGCCATTTGGTCCATGACCTCGATGAGCAGCTGCGAATCTTCCTGCGGCGCGTAGACGCCCTCATCCGCGATCAGGGGCCCACGGACGTCGGTGTATGCGGTTGTCACAACGGCCTTTCGACAGGTTCCTCTGCTGCGCAATGCAGCATTGCCCGGAATTAATGCCCGGTATCGGGGGTGTTGAAACGTGGGTGCTCGTTTTGCTGCGACGCCGCGGGGGCACACCTCTACCGTGCAAGCCTCCGATATCGCCTCGCTTCCCATCCGCCTCGGCGCCGCCATTCGGGACCGGCGGCTGTTTCATCCGTCAGGGGTGATGGCCGAGGGCATCCTCGAACGTATCGCCCCCGACGGTGAAGGGCTTCCGATGAACTCCTGCGACGTCATCGCACGCGTCTCCAAGGGTATCGGCCTGCCCGGCGCCGCTCCGGACGTCGCCGGTCTGGCTTTTCGGATTCCGCCGCCGCCGGATCTTCGGGCCTGCAGTCCGTGGGACGTGCTGTTGGCGTCGACGCTCTCGGGTACGCGCGTCGGCCTGGCCCCCGTCCTGTCGTGGTCCGGGGCGACGTTCTCCAGCCTGATGCCGCTGCGGTATCACGACACGCTGTGGTGGGTGCGCGCCCGGCTGGTCACCCGGATCGACGCGCCGGGGCTGTCGCTCGACGCCGTCGAAAAGCAGATCGACTCGTCCGGGCTGGCATTCACTATCGACCAGGCGCCGGCCAAGGGCGGGTTCCGCCCGCTGGCCCGGTTGACCCTTCGCCACGTCGACCCGAGCTGTGACGACATCGCGTTCGACCCGGCCCTGCACAGCGATCCCGAGGTCGAGTTGGCCCCGCGCTGGCTCGGCGACTTCCGGCGTTCGGCGTACAAGCGCAGCAGGCAGGGCCGCGACGCCGAGTGATCAGGCCGTGGGCTCCCCGCCGGATTCCGCGACGTCCGGGGCGTTCTCGCGGGTTGCCATGCCGCCGTCGCCGCCCTCGTCCTTCGGCCCGGTGCGCTGCGCCTTGCGCTTGTCGCGCTCGTCGGCGTCGTCGTCGTCGTAGATGCCTTTTCCGGTCGGCATATCGGTCCCTTCTAGTTGGCTGCGGAACGCAGCTTGTCCAGCAGCGGCGCTGCGGCTTCCTTGAGGAACTGCTCTTGCCCCTCGTCGCCGATCTGCACGAGCGCGATATCGGTGAAGCCGGCTTCCCAGTACTTGCTGACCGCCTCGACGATCGCATCGAGATCGGGTCCGCAGGGGATGGATTCGGCCACGTCCTCCGGGCGCACGTATTGCGTCGCACCGTCGAAGCCGGCGGTGGTCGGAAGGTCGGAGTTGACCGCCCACCCACCGCTGAACCACCTGAACTGGTCGTGCGCCCGGCGCACCGCGGCGTCTTTGTCGGTGTCCCAGCAGACCGGGATCTGCCCGACGACGCGCACGTCACCGGGCAGGCCGGTGGCGCGCCTGGCCTCGTGCCATGCATCGACGAGATCCTTGTTCGGTTCGACGGCGATCAGGTGATCCGACAGCGGCGCGAACGTCTCGACCGACCGCTCACCCGAAACCGCGGTGGCGATCGCGACGGGGGTTTCAGGGAGGTCCCACAGGCGTGCGGAGTCGACCTCGAAGTACTCGCCCTTCCAGTCGACGAGGTCTCCGGTGAACAGCTCGCGGATGATCTGGATCGCTTCGCGCAGCATCTCCTGGCGGCGCGCCACCGTCGGCCAGCGCTTGCCGACGACGTGCTCGTTGAGGTTCTCACCGCTGCCCAAACCCAGCGTGAAACGGCCGTCGGCGAGGATCTGCAGCGTCGCGGCCTTCTGCGCGACGATCGCCGGGTGGTAACGCATCGTGGGGCAGGTGACGTAGGTGAACAGCTCCACACGCTCGGTGGCGTGGGCGACCGCGCCCAGCACCGACCACGCGTACGGCGCATGTCCCTGTGCAGACAGCCACGGGAAGTAGTGGTCGGAGGACACCTCGAAGTCGAAGCCCGCGTGTTCGGCCGAAACCGCGTAGCGGACAAGTTCTTTTGGCCCGCTCTGCTCTGTCATCAGGGTGTATCCGAACCGCGTCATGGGTGCGGGGTACCCGAGCCCCACCCCGCGAAAACGGGTGCCCGGCTCGCTACAGCCTGGCCTTCACCGCCGCCGAGAGCCGTGCGCCGTCGGCCTTACCGGCCGCGATGGCGGTCGCGGCCTTCATCACCAGCCCCATCTGCTTGGTGCCGGGCCGCTCGCCGATCTCCTCGGCGACCTGTGCGATCGCGGTGTCGGCGACGTCGGCCAGTTCGGCCTCGGTCAACGGAGTCGGCAGGTACTCGTCGATGACCTGCGCTTCGGCATGCTCGTTGGCGGCGAGTTCACCGCGCCCGTTCTGCGTGTAGATCTGTGCGGACTCGCCCCGTTTCTTGGACTCTCTGGCCAGCACCTTGAGCACCTCGGCGTCGGTCAGCTCGCGCGACTCCTTGCCTGCGACCTCTTCTGTGGTGATGGCTGCGAGCAGCATCCGTAGCGTCGCGGTGCGCAGCTTGTCCTGCGACTTCATCGCAGCCGTCAGGTCGCTTCGCAACCGTTCTTTGAGTTCGCCCATGAGCCAAAACTACGCTGCGCTCGACCGCCACGACCGCCCGACGACGTTGTCAATTCGCACTGTCCTCGACAGGATAGTGGCCATGAGCACCGACGCCGGCGGGTCCGGTTTTGCAGGCCCACCGCCGCCGGGCTATCCACCTCCGGGCTATCCGCCACCGGGTTATCCGCCGCCGGGGTATCCGCCGCCCGGTTATGCGCCACCGCCGGGGTACGGCCCAGCGGGTTACGGACCTCCGCCGGGGTACGGCCCGCCGGGTTACGGACCTCCGCCGGGCTACGGCCCCGGCTATGGCCATCCGGGGTACGGGCCGCCCGCACTCAAGCCGGGGGTCATCCCCCTTCGCCCACTGACGCTGTCGGACATCTTCAACGGTGCGGTCGCTTACATCCGGGCGAATCCCAAAGCGACGCTCGGGTTGACGACCATCGTGGTGGTCGCCACCCAGCTGATCGCGCTGATTCTGTCCGTCGGCCCGCTCGCTGTCGGCGGGCAACTGATCCCCACGCTCAGCGGTGAGGAGGAGGTGTCGGCGGGTGTGCTGGTGAGCACCATGCTGTCGAGCCTCGCCGGATCGGTCGCGACCGGGTTGGCCGCGATTCTGCTGAGCGGTCTGCTCACCGTCGTCGTGGGCAGGGCCGTCTTCGGCTCCGGGATCACCATCGGGCAAGCGTGGCAACGACTTCGGGGCCGGCTGTGGGCGCTGATCGGCTTCTCCGTCCTGGAGGTCCTCGGCGCGATGCTGTTGATCGCTGCCGTGGTCGGCATCATCTTCGGGGTCGGGGCCGCTGCGGGTGGCGCGGCCGCGGTGCTCATCGGAATCCCCTTGTCACTGGCGTTGATTGCGGCGTTGGTGTACCTGGGGACGATGCTCACGTTCACTCCGGTCATCATCGTCCTCGAGCGACTCGGCATCGTCGACGCGGTCAAGCGGTCGTTCGCCTTGATCAAACGAGACTTCTGGCGGGTGTTGGGTATTCGCCTGCTCGCCGTGATCGTCGCGCAACTCGTCGCCGGCGCCGTCGCGTTCCCGTTCAGCCTCGGCGGGCAGATAATCCTGATGGCGGCCACGACCACCACGGCCGCGCTGTTCGCCTTGGTCCTGGTGTCGGTCGGAGGCGCGATCGGCCAGATCATCACCGCACCTTTCAGCGCGGGTGTGGTGGCGCTGCAGTACACCGACGGCCGCATCCGCAGAGAGGCCTTCGACCTGGTGTTGCAGACCGGCGCCGGCTACGGTCCCACCGCCCCGTCCGACTCCACCGACCACCTGTGGCTGACCCGCCAGAACTGACGTGCCGACCATAGACATCGACAGCGATGCCGCGCACGAGGCGGCGCAGCGCGAGCTCGCAAAACCGATATATCCCAAGCCTTCCCTGACCGACCGGGTCAGTGAATGGGTCGACGATCTGATCTACCGGCTGGCTGCGGAGGGCTCGTCGATACCGGGCGGCTGGGTGACGATCACCGTCCTGCTGGTCCTCGTGGCCGTCGCGGTGGTCCTGGCGATCCGGATCGGGCGCCGGGCCATGCGAACGGGCCGCGGCCACACCGAGGCGTTGTTCGGCGAGCACGATATGACGGCAGCACAGCATCGGGCGACCGCCGAACAGTGCGCAACGGCAGCGGACTGGGCCGCGGCGATCCGGCACCGCCTGCGGGCCGTCGCCCGACAGTTGGAGGAGACCGGTGTGCTCGACCCGGTCCCCGGCCGCACCGCCACCGAGCTTGCTCGTGACGCGGGCCGCCAGCTCCCGCATCTGAGTGACGAACTCGTCGCCGCTTCAACGGCATTCAATGACGTCACGTATGGCGAGATTCCGGGCACCGAAAAGGCTTACCGGCTGGTCGCCGATCTCGACGACCACGTGAGGTCGCGGGCTTCGGTGGCAGCCTCGACCACTGTCACCCCCGCCGCGTCTGACGGGTGGGCCGAGATCCGATGACGACCGACACCGCCGTGGAGCCGACGCTGCGCACACGATGGCGCGGAGCGCGCTGGATCGTGCTCGGGTTGACCGTCATCGTCGCATTCGCCGTTCTCAGCGCCTACCTGACCGCACCTCGTCCCGGGGGATGGATGGACCCGAACTCCACCGGGCCGGACGGGGCGCGGGCCTTGACGACGCTGCTGGCCGAAAACGGGGTCGACGTCGTCGAAGCGCCCGACGTGGCCGCGGTGGAGGCGGCCGCGCGGCCCGACACCCTGCTTGTCGTGGTGCAGACCTATCACCTCGTCGACGAGGGAGTGCTCCAGCGTCTTGCGGCGCTACCGGGTGATCGCCTGCTGGTGCAACCCAATTCACGCACTCGCGAAGCACTGGCGCCCGAGGTGAAGCTGAGCGGAGCCACCACGTTCGGCGGCGGCGAACGCCCTGACTGCGACCTTCGTGAGGCCACCCGCGCCGGGGCCGTGCAGTTCAGCGTGAGCGACGCCTACGAGGCCGCCGACGAGGACATCGACCTGACGCGCTGTTACGAAGGCGCGCTGGTCCGCTACACGGCCGACGGCCGGGACATCACGCTGGTCGGCGATACCGGGTTCATGACGAACCGCGGCCTGCCCAAGGCGGGCAACGCGGCGCTCGCGATGAACCTCGCAGGCACGAATCCGCGAATGATCTGGTATGCGCCACAGTTCACCGAGGGCGAATCCGACGGCGCGGCAAGCCTGTTCGACCTCGCACCCGAACACGTGGGCTGGATCCTGTGGCAACTGGTCGCAGTGGTGGTGCTACTCGCGCTCTGGAAGGGCCGCCGCATCGGTCCACTGGTCGCCGAACGCCTGCCCGTGGTCGTGCGAGCCTCCGAAACCGTGGAGGGGCGCGGCCGTCTCTACCGCTCGCGTCGTGCCCGCGACAGTGCGGCAGACGCGTTGCGCACCGCCGCGCTACAGCGCATGCAGCCCCGCCTCGGCCTTGGCGTCAACCCCGATCCGGCCGCGGTGGTCCAGGCGGTGGCCGCACACAGCGGTGTCCATCCCCAGGCCATCGCACACACCTTGTTCGGCCCGCCACCCGGCGACGACGTCGAACTGGTCAACCTCGCACGCGAACTCGACAACATCGAAAGGCAGGTCGCACGCTCGTGACTCAGTCAGGCGGAAACGATTCCGCGCGAACCGCATTGCTGGCGCTGCGCGCCGAGATAGCCAAGGCGGTCGTCGGACAGGACGCCGTGGTCAGCGGACTGGTGATCGCGCTGCTGTGCCGCGGCCACGTTCTCCTGGAGGGGGTACCCGGCGTCGCCAAGACGCTGCTGGTGCGCACGCTGGCCTCGGCACTGCAGCTGGACTTCAAACGCCTGCAGTTCACGCCCGATCTGATGCCCGGTGACGTCACCGGCTCACTGGTCTACGACGCGCGCACCGCGGAGTTCGAGTTCCGGTCCGGTCCCGTGTTCACCAACCTGCTGCTGGCCGACGAGATCAACCGGACGCCACCCAAGACGCAGGCCGCGCTGCTGGAGGCCATGGAAGAACGCCAGGTCAGCGTGGAGGGGCAAGCCCGTCCCCTGCCGGATCCGTTCATCGTTGCCGCAACCCAAAACCCGATCGAGTACGAGGGCACCTACCAACTGCCCGAGGCACAGTTGGACCGCTTCCTGCTCAAGCTCAACGTGCCGCTGCCGACACGCGAGCAGGAGGTCGCGATCCTGAATCGGCACGCGCACGGTTTTGACCCCCGGGACCTGTCCCACGTGCGGCCCGTTGCGGGAGCGGCGGAGCTCGCGGCTGGGCGGGCCGCCGTGCGCGAAGTCCTGGTCGCCGACGAGGTGCTCGGCTACATCGTCGACATCTGCGCCGCGACAAGGCATTCGCCGTCACTGCAGTTGGGAGTCTCACCGCGCGGGGCGACCGCCCTGTTGGCGACGGCAAGGTCGTGGGCCTGGCTGTCGGGACGCAACTACGTGACTCCCGACGACGTGAAGGCAATGGCCCGTTCCACCTTGCGCCACCGCATCCAACTCCGGCCGGAAGCCGAGTTGGAGGGCGTCACACCCGACGGCGTGCTCGACGGGACCCTCGCGGCAGTACCGGTGCCACGCTAGTGATCCTCACCGGGCGCTGCGCGCTGGTCGCACTGGTGTGCGTCCTGCCGATCGCGGTCTCTCCCCGGCCCGCGTCCACGTTCGCCGTCCTGCTCGGTGCGCTCGTCGTACTGATCGGGCTCGATGCCGCCCTGGCGGGCAACACCCGCCGCGTGCGGTTCACCCGGTCCGGCGACACCACCGCCCGGCTTGGCCAAGACGTCACGGCCGTTCTGCACACCGATAACTCCGGCAGCCGGCGCATCAACGGCGTCGTGCGCGACGCGTGGCCGCCGAGCGCGCGGGCCCATCCCCGTCTCCATCCGGTGAACCTGGCCGCGGGTCAACAACTTCGATTCGAGACGACGCTGCGGCCGGTGCGCCGCGGCGACCAGGAATCGTCGTTGGTCACCGTCCGCGCGACCGGGCCGCTTGGGCTGGCCGGACGGCAGAGCTCGCACCGGGTGCCGTGGCGGATCCGGATTCTGCCGCCGTTTCTGTCGCGCAAGCACCTTCCCTCACGGCTGGCCAAACTTCGTGAGCTGGAAGGCAATACACCGGTCCTGATTCGCGGGCAGGGCACCGAGTTCGACTCGCTGCGCGAATATGTGATCGGCGACGACGTCAGGTCGATCGACTGGCGGGCCTCCGCCCGCCGCGCCGACGTGGTGGTCAGAACGTGGCGCCCGGAACGGGACCAGCGCGTGGTGATCGTGCTCGACACCTCTCGCACGTCTGCGGGCCGCGTCGGCATCGATCCGACCTCGAACGATCCGTCGGGGTGGCCGCGGCTGGACTGGTCGATGGACGCCGCGCTGCTGCTGGCCGCGCTGGCCTCGCGGGCAGGCGACCACGTCGACTTCCTGGCCCACGACCGGGTGACCAGGGCCGCGGTGTTCAACGCCTCGCGTACCGAGCTGCTCGCTCAGCTGGTCGCGGCGATGGCCCCGATCGAGCCGGCGCTGATCGAATCCGATGCGGGCGCGATGGTCGCCGCGGTGCTGCGCCGCGTCCGCAGGCACGCGCTGGTGGTACTGCTGACCGACCTCAACGCGTCAGCGCTCGACGAGGGCCTGATGAATGTGCTTCCGCAGCTGACGGCCAAGCACGCGGTGCTCGTCGCCGCAGTGGCCGATCCCCGGGTCGAGGCGCTTGCCGCAGGCCGTACCGACGCCCCGCAGGTCTATGACGCCGCAGCGGCCGAACGGGCGCGCAACGAGCGACGTGCCATCGCGTCTCGGCTGCGGCGCCGGGGCGTCGATGTGGTCGACGCCGCACCCGAGGAGCTGGCGCCCGCCTTGGCCGACCACTACCTGGCCCTCAAGGCCACCGGCCGCCTCTAACCCACCGGGACGACGTCGGGAGCGTCCTCGACGTCTCCGGTCTCCCCGGCCCGCTCGGCCTTGCGCCCGAAGTAGAAGATGTAGGCCAGAAACGCGATCTCGGCGGCCACACCGATGGCGATGCGCGCGGCGGTCGGCAACGGCGACGGCGTCACGAGCGCCTCGATGAGGCCTGAGATCAGCAGGACCGCCACCAGCCCGCCCGCCACCGCGCCGATCGCACGACCCTGCTCGGCGAGCACCTGTCCGCGCGGCCGGTCACCCGGTGAGATCACATTCCAGCCCAGCCGCATACCCGCCCCGGCAGCCAGAAACACCGCGGTCAGTTCGAGCAGCCCGTGCGGTGTGATCAGACCGAGGAAGATGTCACCCTTGCCCGCGCCGAACATCAGTCCCGCCGCCACACCGAGGTTGGCGGCGTTCTGGAACACCACGTAGGGAATCGGAATACCAAGCAGGATCGCAAAGCCGAGGCACTGCAACGCAATCCACGCGTTGTTCACCCAAACCTGCAGCGCGAACGAGCCTGCCGGGTGCTCGCTGTAGTACGCCGCGAAGTCGTTGTTGACCATCTGATCGATCTCGTCGGCCGTTCCGATCATGGCCCGCACCTCCGGGCTGCCCGAAACCCACACCGCGATGATGGCGGCCAACGCGAAGAACGCGAAGGCCGTGCTGAGCCACCACCACCGCGACCGATAGGCGACGACGGGGAACGACACGGTCCAGAACCGCACGAATTCACGCCACAGCGGGGCGTGCGCGCCCGTCACCGCGGCTCGCGCCTGCGCGACCAGCCCCGAGAGCCGGCCGACGATCACCGGGTCCGCGTTCGCGGTGCGCACGATCGACAGATGCGTCGACACGCGCTGGTAGAGATCGACCAGCTCGTCGACCTCGGGACCGGTGAGCTCTCGACGCCGCTTGATCAGGTGCTCGAGCCGGTCCCACGTCGGACGGTGCGCGAGCACGAACGCGTCGACATCCACGCGGTGAATCCTAGTAGCGTTGACCCTTATGGTCTGGCAGCAGGAACCCGTCGTGACCGGCGACGCGGTGGTCCTCGACGTCCAGATCGCCCAGCTCCCCGTGCGTGCCGTCGCCGCGCTGATCGACATCACCGTGGTGTTCCTGCTCTACCTGATCGGCATTCTGCTCTTCAGCCTGACGCTGACCCAATTGGACCCGGCGCTGTCGGCGGCAGTGCTGATCATCTTCACCGTGCTCGCCCTGCTCGGATATCCGCTCGTTTTCGAGACCGCCACCCGGGGGCGTTCGCTGGGCAAGATGGCGATGGGCCTTCGGGTGGTGTCCGAAGACGGCGGCCCAGAACGGTTCCGGCAGGCGTTCTTTCGCGCGCTGTCCGGTGTGATCGAGATCTGGATGCTGGCCGGTGGTCCTGCGGTGATCAGCAGCCTGTTGTCGGCCAAAGGGAAGCGGCTCGGTGACATCTTCGCGGGCACCATTGTGATCAGTGAGCGCACACCACGGATGTCGCCTCCCCCGCCGATGCCGCCGCAGTTGGCGTGGTGGGCATCGTCGTTGCAGCTCTCCGGGCTGCAGCCGGAGCAGGCCGAGCTGGCACGCCAGTTCCTCGGCCGCGCAGCGCAATTGCATCCGACTGTGCGCGATCAGATGGCGTACCGCATCACCGCCGACGTCGTCGCGCAGATCTCCCCGCCCCCGCCTCCGGGGACACCGCCGCAGATGGTGCTCGCCGCGGTGCTGGCCGAGCGTCACCGCCGCGAATTGGCCCGCCTGCAGGTCATGCCTGCGCCGCCGCCATGGCCGGGACCCCCACCGCCGGCGGGCTGGTATTCATCACCGCCTCAGCGGTATTCGGCGCCACCCGATCCCGGCGGCTTCGCACCACCAGGATGAGGGAGCCCACCCGATATCAACCGGTGATCCAGTTGCCGTGGAAGCCGTAGGGAACACGTTGCGGTAGCGCGATTCTCGCGACCGGCGGACCGGCGAAGTCGGCGGCGTCGATGATGACGAGATCGCTGCCGTCGCGCGCGGGATCGTATACATAGCCGAGGTACCAACCGCTGCTCTCGTCGGCGACACCCGATGACGACGGAACGAACACCGCCTCACCTGGGCCGCCGGGCGCACCGGGGGTCCCGAATGCGTGCTCGACCGCGTCGCCCGTGGTCAGGTCGTAGCGCAGTAGACGACCGTCGCCGACCACCACGGTGTAGCGCGCGGGCAGTGTCGCCAGGCGGTCGTCGATGCGCGGGAACTCGACCGGGCGGTCGTCGAGTTGGCGCTCGGTGACGGTGCCGGCCGACAGGTCGATCGTCCACGTCCACAGCACAGCGTCGGCCTCGAAACCATCGGTGTCACGCCACAACTCGGGATATCGGACCGCCTGCAGCACAATCGAATTCCCGTCGTCGTAGGCGTTGGCGACGTGGAAGACGTAGCAGGGTTCGATGTCGAACCACCGCACCTCGCCGAAGGGGTCGTCGCGGCGCAGCACACCGAGGCGGGCGCCGTAGTCGTCGTTCCAGCGGTAGGGCATCTCATCGTTGCCCTTCGTCGCGACGTCGAAGTCGAACACGATCGGCAGATCCATAAACACCACGTGAGAAGCGGTCAGGGCGAAATCGTGCATCATCGTCAGGGCGGGGACCTCGAGCGGCCGGTTGACGGTCAATTCGCCGTTGGCATCGGCGCGGTGGTAGGTGACGTGCGGCGCAAAGATGTTGCCGTATCCAAAGAAGTGCAGTTCGCCGGTCCGCGGGCAGATCTTGGGGTGAGCGGTCATGGAGTCCAGCAGCTTGCCGCCGAAATCGTATGCCCCGACCGTCTCCAAATCGTTGGTGATCTCGTAGGGCAGCGACGATTCCACGAGTGCCAGCGTTTTGCCCGCGTGGTTGACGACGTGGGTGTTGGCCACGCTCGAGCGCAGGTTGCGGGTGCCGTCGGCGTTGTAAAGTCCGAAGTCCTCGATGAAGCTGTCGGTGCGCACCCAGCGGTTGCGATACCACTTGGCGCGGCCGTCCTCGATGCGGACGCCGTGGATCATGCCGTCGCCGGTGAACCAGTGCGCGGCGGCCTGGCGCGGGTTCGGGCCGTTGCGCAGATACCAACCGTCGAGTTCGGCCGGGATGGCGCCCTCCACGGGCAGGTCGTACTCGGTCAGTTCGTCTGCGACGGGCGCATAGTTGCCGCGCCTGAAGAATTCGTCCGCGCCGAAGAGCGTGGATTCCGTCGTCTCGGTCATGGGATCTCCTTGCGTGCTGCGATAGGTCCACACTGACATGTCAATAATGACCTGTCAATAGTGGATGTACGATTACGCGGTGAGTCTGCGAATCGCCGCGCTGGGCCTGCTCGCCGAGAAGCCGGGCAGCGGATACGACCTGCTGAAGCTCTTCGAGGAATCGCTGGCCAATGTCTGGCCCGCCACCCAGAGCCAGCTCTACGGCGAGCTGAACAAGCTCGCCGATGCCGGGCTGATCGAGGTCGCCGCGATCGGCCCGCGGGGGCGCAAGGAGTACCAGATCACCGACGCGGGGCGAGCTGAACTACGGCGGTGGATCAGCAACCCCCAGGACGATCCGCCTTTTCGCAGTACGAGCCTTCTGCGGGTTTTCCTGCTCGGCGAGATCCCCCGCGAGCAGGCGCGCGCGCAATTGACGGAGATGGCCGAGCGTGCCGACGCCGAGGTCAAGCGGCTCGAAGCGCTGCGCGACTCGATCGACTGGGGCGACGGCGAGGGACCGGACTTCGGGCTGGCGGCCCTCGACTACGGACTGCGTATGCACACGATGCACGCGGAGTGGGCCCGTTCGGTGATCGGGCAGATCGACGCCACATCGGCTAGATCGACTGATCCGAGGAGCCGCCTCGTCGAATAAACCCGGCGGGCAGGGTGTACGGATTGAGTATGCAAACCTTGCCGCTGGGCTCAATTCATGTCGGACGCGTCGGCTTCGGCGCGATGCAACTGCCGGGTCCGGGTGTTTTCGGTCCTCCGCGCGATCGCGAGCAGGCGCTGGCCGTGCTTCGGCGGGTGGTCGAGCTCGGCATCAACCACATCGATACCTCGCAGTTCTACGGACCCGACGTCGCCAATGAACTGATTCGCGAGGCGTTACATCCTTACCCCGCCGATCTCGCTCTGGTCAGCAAAGTGGGTGCTCGCCGCGACGACGTCGGTGCGTGGCTGCCTGCACAGCAGCCCGACGAACTGCGGGCCGACATCGAAAAGAACCTCCGCACGCTCGATACCGACCGACTGGCGGCGGTCAACCTGCGCATCCATTCCGACGACCCCACTGCGGCTGCGGCGGTCGACCGGGAGCTGTTCGACCGGGAGCTGACCGCGATGATCAAGGCGCGCGACGAAGGTCTGATCGGCGGCATCGGGTTGAGCGGCGTCGGCGTCGACCATCTGCGGATCGCGCTGGACCGCACCGAGATCGTCTGTGTGCAGAACGCCTACAACCTCATCGACCGCAGCTCGCAGCCGGTGCTCGACGCGTGTATCGAGCGCGGTATCGCGTTCGTGCCGTTCTTCCCGCTGGGCTCGGGCTTCGTCGCCGACAACCCGGTGCTGGGGCATCCGGCGGTCAAGCGGGAGGCCGAAAAGCTCGGGCACACGCCGGCCCAGATCGTGCTCGCGTGGACGCTGAACGTCGCACCGAACGTGCTGCTGATCCCCGGCACGTCGTCGGTGGCCCATCTCGAGGAGAACACGGCGGTCGCCGGCATCGAACTCGACGATGAAACCAAACGCGACCTCGACGCGGCCGGCTAATCGACGTCGACCCAGTCCAGCGTGCGCTGCACCGCCTTCTGCCAACCGGCATAACCGGATTCGCGCTGCTCGTCGCTCCACGACGGCGTCCAGCGCTTGCCTTCCTGCCAGTTGGCCCGCAGGTCGTCCGCATTCTCCCAGAACCCGACCGCCAAGCCGGCGGCATAGGCCGCGCCCAGCGCGGTGGTTTCAGCGACGACGGGCTTGACCACGTCGACACCGAGCACGTCGGCTTGGATCTGCATGCACAGGTCGTTGGCGGTGATACCGCCGTCGACCTTGAGAAGCTCCATGTGCACACCGGAGTCGGCTTCCATCGCGTCGACGACGTCACGGCTCTGGTAGCAGATCGCCTCCAGTGTCGCGCGGGCCAAGTGTGCGTTCGTGTTGTACCGCGACAGCCCGACGATCGCGCCGCGGGCATCCGAACGCCAGTACGGCGCAAAGAGTCCGGAGAACGCCGGAACGAAGTAGACGCCCCCGTTGTCGTCGACCTGGCGCGCCAGAGACTCGCTCTGCGCCGCGCCGCTGATGATGCCGAGCTGATCACGCAGCCACTGCACAGCCGAACCGGTGACCGCGATCGAACCCTCAAGGGCGTAAACGGGTTTCGCGTCGCCGAACTGGTAGCACACCGTGGTCAACAGCCCGTTCTCCGACCGGACGATCTTCTCGCCGGTGTTGAGAAGAAGGAAATTGCCTGTGCCGTAGGTGTTCTTGGCCTCCCCCGCACTCAGGCACACCTGCCCGACCATGGCCGCCTGCTGGTCACCGAGCGCTCCGGTCAGCGGCACCTGGCCGGCAAGGGGCCCGTTGTCGCGGGTGATGCCGTAGGACTCCGGGCATGACGACGGCTTGATCTCGGGCAGCATCTGTCGCGGTATGTCGAAGAACGACAACAACTCGTCGTCCCAGTCGAGCGTTTCCAAATTCATCAGCATGGTGCGGCTGGCGTTGGTGACGTCGGTGACGTGCACCCCGCCGCGGGTCCCTCCGGTCAGGTTCCACAACAGCCACGAGTCCGGAGTCCCGAACAGCGCGTCGCCGTTCTCGGCGTCGCGCCGTACGCCGTCGACGTTCTCCAGAATCCATTGGACCTTGCCTGCCGAGAAGTAGGTCGCCGGCGGCAGGCCGGCCTTGCCGCGGATCACGTCGCCGCGACCGTCGCGGTCCAGTGCCGAGGCGATGCGGTCGGTGCGGGTGTCCTGCCACACGATCGCGTTGTAATACGGTCTGCCGGTCTGCTTGTTCCACACCACCGTCGTCTCGCGCTGGTTCGTGATGCCGAGCGCGGCGAGGTCGGTCGCCGACAAGTTCGTCTTGTTGAGCGCGGACATGATGACGGCCGCGGTGCGCTCCCAGATCTCGACGGGATTGTGCTCTACCCACCCGGCTTTCGGCAGGATCTGTTCGTGCTCGAGCTGATGGCGACCGATCTCGACGCCGCCGTGGTCGAAGATCATGCATCGAGTACTCGTGGTGCCCTGATCGATCGCGGCGATGAACTCGGCGTTTCCAGCCAACTCGCGCTCCCCTCTTGCTGCGGTCCGTCGTCCATCATGGACTACATGGCCGAAAAGCCCGCCGGGATTGAAGCCGGAACGCTGAGCGCATCCAAGATCGACCGCATGCCGCGCGGCGGTCCCGACGCGTCCTGCCTGGACCGCCTGTTGCAGACCGATCGGCTCGAGTATCTGGACCGTGACTCCGACGCGCCGGTCGACGCCGCCCGCAAGCGCAGCGTGATCCGCGCGCTCGAGTGGACCGGCGGACGGTTCGGCAGCACCGAGCGGTTCGCCGAGATCGCGCTCGCCGAGGTCGAGGACGTCGCGGACCCGAAGATCCTCGAACTCCGGGCGGGTCACGGCGCGCTGTCGCGCACGCTGCTCGCCTGGCACCCCTCAGCGCGGTTGACCGTCACCGACGTGGACGCGGCGAACGTGACGGCGATGGCCGCCGGCGACCTCGGGGAGAACCCCCGCGCGACCGTCCGTGAGATGGATGCCACGGCGATCGACGCCCCCGACGCCTCGTTCGACCTCGCGGTCTTCGCGCTGTCGTTTCATCACCTGCCGCCGGCCGCGGCCGCGCGAGCGATCTCGGAAGGCACCCGGGTGGCAGCCAAGTTGGTCGTCATTGATCTGCCGCGACCGCCGTCGCCGCTGCATCTGGTGCGCCTGGCGACCATGCTGCCGTTCGTTCCATTGCTGCCCTTCGTACACGACGGCGTGATCAGCTCGCTGCGCTCCTACAGTCCGTCGGCGCTGCGGGCACTGGCCGCGTATGCCGACCCCGCGATCGCGGTCGGGCTACGCGGCGGGTTGTTGAGCCCTCAGGTCGTCGTGGCTCAACGCGGCGCCCCGGATCCGTTGCGACCGAACGGCCAACGCTGATAGCCGAACTCGATGAAGGCATCGAGCACGTCGTACAGACCCGGATGGCGCGCCAGCAGAGACCCAATCATCCTCACGCCGAGGGTGATACCCGTCTTTTTACTTGTCAAACGTCGATCGTTGCAGGTCAGGTTCGCGGACGGGTGAGCCGATGCAGAAGCCACGCAACCGGAATCGTCAGTATCAGCGTCACGACGAACAGCACCACCACCGAACCGGTGTACACGCGCCACTGCAGCACCGACACCATCGCGATCTCCATCACGATCACGTGCAGCAGGAAGATCTCGTAGGAGATCTCACCCAGCCACACCATCGGCCTGCTGCTGAGTAGCCTTGCGTAGGAGCCTGTGTCGCCGAGGGCCAACGGCGCGACAACCAGCGTTGCGATCGCCGCGTAGAACATCACCTTGACGATGTCTTGGCCGAGATCGAGCGCAGGAGCGTCGATGCGCCCGGCGATCGGTGTCGACACCACCAGGTACGCCGCCACCGCCAGCGGCAGCGCGATCACGGTATAACAGCGAAAACCGGTGCGCGCCAGCACGCTGAGGGTCATACCGCCCACGAACCACACGAGGTAGTGCGGAAGCCACAACCCCGCGCCGTTGGGCAGCCAGTCCGTTGTGTGGATGACGAACAGCCACAGCGGGCTCAGCGCACCCAGCGCCACCAGCGCGGCCAGCAGTACACCGGGGCGCCACTGGCGCCGGCACAAGACGACCAGCAGCAGGTAGGCCAGCGCCGGCAGCGCCGCGTAGAACGCCACTTCGACCGCGAGACTCCACATCTGGGTCAACCCCTGATGCATGTAGGCCGTGATGTACTCGCGGCTGTAGATCTGGGTGAGCGTGAGGTTGCGGACCAGGCCGTGCCAGGTGTGGCCGGGATTGGGCTCGATGGGCCGGAACTCGTACAGCGCGAACGCCAGCAACACCGTCACCACATAGGCCGGCATGATGCGCCGCACCCGATTTCGGGCGTACCGGCGTATCGGTGGCGGCGCGGCGCCGGTCGCCGCCGAGCGCACCCATCCGTTGAACAGTAGAAATCCCGACAACACGAAGAAGATCGCGACGCCGATCTCCATACGTGCGAACATCAGCCCGACGTATCCGCGGTTGTAGGCGCCGGTGCCGTACGCGGCGTGGGTGGCCATGACCAGCAGTGCGGCGACGGCTCGGATACCCGTGAGCGATGCGACGCGGTCGACCCTCGAGACCTGTTCCAGGCCTCCTTGGTCCAGCTCGCCCGGCCATTGTGCTGACACTGCGTAAGTATCAAACCGTGACCGAGGAACCGCGCTCCAATTCGATGATCCGATCGGACAGCCCACGGCGCTTCATCTCGTGGACGAAGTCGGACAGCGGGGACGCGAACACCCCGTAGTCGTCGAAATGCACCGGAATCATCTTGGGAAGGTTCAGCAATTCGACCACGTCGGCGCCCTGTTGTCCGTCCATCGTCACGGTCAGCCCGAACGGCAGGTGCCTGCCGAACGGCAGCCGGGTACCGCCCAGGTGCAGCACGCCGACGTCGATCGATTCGAATCGCACTGGTATTTCCCGTAATTCGTCGACGAACAGGGTGTCGCCGGAGACGTAGAGCCTGCGGCGCGCAGCGCCGTCGGAGAACTCGATCATGCTGCCCATCACCGGCGGCAGGAACCGGTCGACCGGCGTGGGAGCGTGCCGACCCGGCAGCGAGGTGACGGTGGCGCTCACCGTCCCCTTGGTGATCGTGTGCTGCTGCCAGGTGTCGAGCGCCAACGACCGGCCGAACCCGCGATGAGTCAGCCGTTTGGCGGCGTGCGGAGTGGTCAGGATCGGAAGATCGTGGTCGAGGCGGCTCTGCGTCACCCGGTCCCAGTGGTCGCCGTGCATATGCGACAGCACCACCGCGTCGAGGGCCGGCAACTGTTCGATGTCCAGCGCCGGTCCTTTGAGCCGCTTGGACAGCAGCCCGTATCCGAGGTACGCGTGCTGCCCCTGGTGCAGGAAGTTCGGGTCGGTCAACAGGGTAATTCCGCCGCCGGAGATCAGCGTGGTGGCGGTGCCGATGAAGGTGACGGTGACATCCATCTGCCTCACCTACCCACCGCGGCGCCGTTTATGCGCGCCGCATCTCCCGCGAGTGACCGCACAATGCTCGCGAATCGCGGCGTGTCCAGGTACAGACACGGACGCTCGCCGACGATGGACAATGGCGGTGTGGGCGAGGAAGTGAAGGGCACCGGCTACAGCGGCGCGCACCGCCGGGAGTACCGCCGCAAGGTGCAGCAGTGCCTCGACGTCTTCGAGACGATGCTCGCCCAGTCGAGCTTCGACTTCGAGCGGCCGCTGACCGGGATGGAGATCGAGTGCAATCTCGTCGACTCGGCCTATCAGCCCGCGATGAGCAACGCCGAGGTCCTGCGCGCGATCGCCGATCCGGCGTATCAGACCGAATTGGGCGCTTACAACATCGAATTCAATGTGCCGCCGCGGCGGTTGCCCGGGCGCGCCGCGCTCGACCTGGAGACCGAGGTCCGGGCGAGCCTCAATGCGGCCGAGACGAAGGCCAACCGGCACGACGCGCACATCGTGATGATCGGGATTTTGCCGACGTTGCTGCCCGAGCACCTCGCGGGCCGGTGGATGAGCGAGTCGACGCGGTACCAGGCGCTCAACGACTCGATCTTCACCGCCCGCGGCGAGGACATCCTGATCGACATCGTCGGGCCGGAGCGGCTGAGCCTGCAGACCGCCACCATCGCACCCGAGTCGGCGTGTACGAGCATGCAATTGCACCTTCAGGTGTCGCCGGGCGACTTCGCGCAGAACTGGAACGCCGCTCAGGTGCTGGCCGGTCCGCAGGTGGCGCTGGGCGCCAACTCCCCGTACTTCTTCGGCCACGAACTGTGGGCCGAGACCCGCATCGAGCTGTTCGCCCAGGCCACCGACACCCGGCCCGACGAACTCAAGGCCCAAGGCGTCCGGCCGCGAGTGTGGTTCGGGGAACGCTGGATCACGTCGATCTTCGACCTGTTCGAGGAGAACGTGCGCTACTTCCCCTCGCTGCTGCCCGAGCTGTCCGATGAGGACCCGGTCCGTGAGCTCGCCGAGGGCCGCACGCCCAGGCTCTCCGAGCTGCGGCTGCACAACGGCACCATCTACCGGTGGAACCGGCCGGTGTACGACGTCGTGAACGGCCGCCCGCATCTGCGCGTGGAAAACCGGGTGCTGCCCGCAGGGCCGACCGTCGTCGACATGATGGCCAACGCCGCCTTCTACTACGGCACGCTGCGCGCGCTGTCCGAGGAGGAGCGGCCACTGTGGACGAAGATGAGCTTTGCTGCGGCACAACACAATTTCGTCACCGCAGCCCAGCACGGTATGGATGCCCGGCTGTACTGGCCCGGCTACGGCGAGGTGACCGCCGACGAGTTGATACTGCGCGAACTGCTGCCCATGGCCGACGAGGGCTTGCGCCGCTGGGAGGTCGCGTCCGAGGTGCGCGACCGGTACCTCGGGGTCGTCGAGGGACGCGCCAAGACCGGCCGCAACGGCGCCACCTGGCAGGTCGCGACGGTGCGCGCGCTGCAGGAGCGCGGTATGGCGCGGCCCGTCGCGCTCGCGGAGATGCTGCGCCGCTACTGCGAGCGCATGCACAGCAACGAACCCGTCCACACCTGGGGCTAGGGATTCGACGAGTGAGAGTGGCCGTGCGCGGTTTCTTGTTGCCGTCACTGGTGCTGGTGGCGCTGGCGACCGGCTGCCACAGCGGTCAGCACGCGCGCGCGGACACCGTCGACGCCGCGCTGGATCGCCCCTTCGTGCTCGCCGGCGGACAGCAAGCCGAGATCGCCGCCGAGCCGCTGCGACTGCGGTTCACCGAGGTACCGGAGGATTCGCGGTGCCCGACCGAGGTCGAGTGCTTCTGGACCGGGCAGGCGCGAGTCGTCGTCGTGGTCGACGACGGGCGATCCGGCGAGCAGACCCTCGAGTTCAACACCAACCCCGCGCCAGGGCAGAACCGGCAGACCGTGCAGACCGGCGATTACGCACTCACGTTGCAGGCGCTCGACCCGTATCCCCGCACCCCCGAGGACGTCCCGCCCCTGTCGGATTACCGGGCGACGCTGCTGGTGCGCCGGACCGGTTGAGGCCTCACCCCGCGGCCGCCAGGGCCGCGGCGAACCGCGCGAGCTCCTCTTCGGTGACGTCCACGTGCGGTGACGCCCGCAGCACCGGCGTGGTCATCTCGAATGGGGCTCGCTGCACATCGGCGAACGTGATGACGATGCGGTGTTCGGCGATCAGCCAGTCGCGGACCTTCCGCGGATCGGCGCCGTCGGTGGGGACCAGCGTGGTGATCGCGGTCGGTTCTTCGCGCGATTCGACGACCCGCCATCGGTCGAGGGCGGCCACGGCGTCGCGGGTCATGCGGCCCACCTCTGCCAGCCGGGCCCGCACCGCGGCCGGTCCGTCGGCCAGATGTTCTCCGAGTGCCACCGAGAAGCCCACGCGGGCAGCGATATTCGCCTCGCCGAGCTCCAAGCGCTGCAGGACGGACAGGGGCAGGTTCCACTCCGGCGGCGGCAGGCGTGGGCGCAGCCGCTCCGCGAGCTCGCGATGGACGCCAAGGAACCCCACTCCGCGCGGCCCGGCGATCCACTTGCGCGATGAACCGTAGATCGCCGCAGGTGTGACCGCGCAGTCCAGATGCCCCAGCGCCTGGGCGGCGTCGACGATCAGCGGCACACCGAGTTCGCGGCACGTGGCGGCCAGCGCCGACACCGGCTGCGCCAGCCCGCGGTGACTGGCCAGCGCCGTCAGGTGCACCAGCGCGGGCGGGTCGGCGGCCAGTTGACGCGTTGCCGCCGGGACGTCGAGTCGCCCGTGGTCGTCAGCGGGCAGCGCGCGGACGGCGAAACCGTTGGCGGCCATGATCGCCAGGTTCGGCCCGTACTCGCCGGGCAGGCAGGCCAGGGTCCGCTGTCCGGGCCACGCGCCGAGCAGCAGGTCCAACGCGTTGTTCGCGCCGGTGGTGAACACGAAGTCGGTGCTCGCCAAGCCGGTCAGCGCGGCGAGCGCGGCGCGTCCGGCGTCGAGCACCGGGACGGCGGCCTCGGCTGCGACGTAGCCGCCGACTTCTGCTTCGTGGCGCGCGTGCTGCACGGCCGCGTCGGTCGCCGCGACGCTCTGACGCGAACAGGCGGCACTGTCCAGGTGGATTCCGGCCACCGCCGGCCTGGCCGCCCGCCACCGATCGGCGAGGCTCATTTCGTCGACAGCGACAGGCCGAAGTCGCCTGCGGGGTCGGTCCACCAGTGGGTCATCCGAAGCCCGGCGGCTCCGAGTTCGGCTTCCACACCCTCGCGCCGGAATTTGCAGGACACCTCGGTCAGCATCGCCTCATCGGCGTCGAACTCGACTGTCAGCCCGAGATCGCGCACGCACACCCGCTGCGCTTCGGTGGCGCGCAGCCACATTTCGATGCGCTCGTCACCGGCGTTCCACACCGCGACGTGTGCGAACTTCTCGAGGTCGAAATCGGCGTCCAGCTCACGGTTGACGACGGCGAGCACGTTGCGGTTGAAGCGCGCGGTCACACCCGCGCTGTCGTCGTACGCGCGCACCAGACGATCGGCGTCCTTCACCAGATCAGTGCCCAGCAGCAGGCTGTCGCCAGGTTGCAGGGTGTCGGAAAGAGCGGCGAGGAAGTCGCCGCGCGGCCCTGGGGTGAGGTTGCCGATCGTCGAGCCGAGGAATGCGACCAGGCGGCGCCCGACATGGGGGATCTTGTCCAGGTGCTTCTCGAAATCCCCACAGACGGCTTCGATCTCGAGGCCGGGATACTCGGCCTGTAACGCCGAGCCCGCGGCGGCCAGCACGCTCGCGTCGACGTCGAACGGGATGAACCGGCGCAACGACCCGCGGCGACGTAGCGCGTCGAGCAGCATCCGGGTCTTCTCCGACGTGCCGCTGCCCAGTTCGACCAGTGTGTCGGCGCCGGAAGCCGCAGCGATGTCGGCGGATCGGTTTGTGAGGATCTCGGCCTCGGCACGCGTCGGGTAGTACTCGGGCAGCCGCGTGATCTGGTCGAACAGGTCACTGCCGATCGTATCGTAGAACCACTTGGGCGGCAATGACTTCGGTCTCGACGTCAAGCCGTCGAGAACGTCGCGGCGCAGCGCGTTAGCTGCCGAGTCCGCCGACAGGTGGTTCGACAACGACAGCGTGCCCGCGTGATCCGCTCCCCGCGCCATCAGGCTCCTTTCAGTGCGACGAGTTGCACACCTGACGGTGTGACCTCGACGAGGTGCCGGTCCGGGATCTCCTCCCAGGCGGGGTCGTCGTCGTACGGCTCACTGGCCAGGACCACGCCGTCGGGACGTCGCAGTACGGACAGCGTGTCGCCCCATGTCGTGGCGACCAGTCGTGATCCGTTGCCCGCCAGGATGTTCAGCCTCGCGTTCGGGTCGGCCGCGGCGACCTCGACGATGGTGTCGCCCAGCGCGTCCAGCCCGCGGTCGAAGATGAGCGCGGCGAGCAGGGCGCTGTCGTTGGTGGATTCGGCGGAGGCCGACAGCGGGAGCACCTCGCGGTCGACGAGTCCGTTGTGGGAGAGCAGCCAATGCCCGTCGGTGAACGGTGCGGCCGCGGTCGCCTCGATCGGCATGCCGATGCTCGCAGATCGCACCGCGGCGACGATACAACCGCTGCGTAGCGCGGGCGCGACCGAGGCGAGCGAGGTGTCCCCCCACATCGGCATCGCGCTGCGCCAGCGCCGCGGTGTCGCGCCGTCGAAGAAACCCACACCCCACCCGTCGGCGTTCATCAGCCCGTGCTTCTGCCTGCGCGGTGAATACGACTGCACCAGAAGGCCGTTGGCGGGCTCAAGGGTCAGCGACGCCACCGAGGCCGGTTCGCCGAGCCACCCGAGATGCCTGCACATCAGGCATTCTCTCTTCGCGCAAGCGGCTCATCGCCGGCGTCCCAGGCCAGCCGGACGCCCGAGAAGATCTGACGTCGGATCGGGTGGTCCCAGTTGCGGAAACTCGGCCGCAGGATCCCCGACGCGACCGCCCACGATCCACCACGCAGCACTCTGTAGTCACCGCCGAAGAAGGGCTGAGAGTAGCGGTCGTAGATCATCGGCGTGAATCCGGGCCATGGGCGCAGCGGCGACGTCGTCCACTCCCACACGTCGCCCAGCATCTGTTCGGCGCCGTAGGCCGACGCGCCGGCCGGGTAGGCGCCGACGGGCGCTGGACGCAGCGCGTCTCCGCCGAGGTTGGCCAGGGCGGCGGTGGGTTCGGTTGCGCCCCACGGATAACGGCGTCGCCCGCCGACGGCCGGATCCCACGCGCAGGCTTTCTCCCATTCCACCTCGGTGGGCAGCCGGGCGCCCGCCCACGCTGCATAGGCCTCGGATTCGAAGAACGTGACGTGCTGGACCGGCTCGGCTTCGGGAATCTGCTCGACGTGGCCGAACCGGGTGCGGGTTCCGTCCGGATTCCAGAACTGCGGCGCGGTCAGACCGGCTTCGGTCCGGTGCTTCCAACCACGCTCCGACCACCAGCGGGGTTCGTCGTATCCGCCGTCGTCGATGAACCCGCGCCATTCGCCGTTGGTGACCGGGACGCGCCCGATGCGGAAGGCGGGTACGTCGACGACGTGTGCCGGGCGTTCGTTGTCCAGTGAGTACGGCTCGGTGGTCGCGTCGACGCCGAGCACGAACTCGCCCCCGGGCACCGACACCGATGTGCCCGCGACGTCCTGGCGGCCTTCGGGAAGCGCAGCTCCGGTGTCGAGCAACGGTGGCCCGGTTCGCAGGTTCAGCGCCTGCAGCATGGTTTCGTCGTGCTGGTTCTCGTGGCTGATCACCAGGCCGAAGGCAAAGCCGGGATCGTCGTCGGGTAGGACGTCCAGCGTGTCGAGCACCTTGTCGCGCACGTTCGCGCAATACGCCCTGGCATCCGAGGGCGGGAGCAGCGGCAGGTTCACCCGGCTGGCGCGGGAGTTGACGAACGCATCGTAGAGACGTTCGACGTCGGGGCTCAGCATGCCGGGCCGCTCCGGGTTTCCGTCGCGCAGCAGCCACAGCTCCTCCTGCTGCCCGATGTGCGCGAGGTCCCACACCAACGGGCTCATCAGCGGGCTGTACTGACGGCCCAGCTCCGCGTCGTCGAAGTCGACGAGGCGCAGTGTGCGCTGACGTGCCCTGGTGAGTTCGCGCGCGATCGTTTCGCGAGGTGTCACAGTTCCCCTCGTGCCAGTTGCGTGACCGCGGACGCGATCCCGTGTCGTGCGGCGCGGTCGCGGAAGTCGTCGGCCGGACAGCATCCCTGTTCGACCGAACGCACCAACCGGTGCATCGATTCCGCGAGCTCGGCAGGCGCGCGTTCGGCGACCGCCCGCACGCACCGCTGCGCGGCCGCCTGCAACCGGGGGTCGGCCAGGCCGATATGGGCCGCCTGGTCCCAGGCGGTGGCAACGGGTTCGGTGGCTTCGGCGGCCAGCTCGGCGGCCGTCGGGTCGTCGAGCAGGGTGACCAGCGTGAACGCGACCGCAGGCCAGATGGTGTCCGGCACGCTGTCGAGATAGCGGATCTCCAGCCACTGCCGCGGGCGAACCGGAGGGAACAATGTGGTCAGGTGATAGTCGAGGTCGGCGGCGGTGGGACGGCGGCCGCCGAGCGCGACCCGCCCGTCGGCCCAGTCGGCGAACGGCACCCAGTCGGGGACCGGTTCGGCGTCGGCGTCGGCGTGGTTGACGAGCATCACCGGAGCTTTCAGCGCGTACCTGGCCCAGTCGCTGGCCGGGTCTTCGCCGTTCTCGCCGAGGACCGGGCCGCAGCGGGCCGAATCCAGTTGGCTCCACACGCGCTGCCGCGTTGACTGCCAGCCGGGGTTTTCCCCGCTCAGCAGCGGTGAGTTCGCGGTGATCGCGATCATCGTGGGCCCGAGCGCATGCGCGAGCCGCACCCGGTCCGCCCAGCCGTTACGTGAACCCGCATCGAGGTTGACCTGCACCGAAGCCGTCGAGGTCATCATCGCCGCACCCGCAGCGGGGGTGCCGCTGGCGGCGAAGAACGCTTCCATCGCCCGGTAGCGCGCGCCCGGGTTGACGCGCTGTGGTGGCCGCAGCGGATCGGCGCCCAGCGACACCAACCCGAACCCAGCGCCTGCGAACGCAGCGCACAGCACGGTGCGATCGGCGACCATCGCGTCGATCGCGGCGAGCGGGCCCGCGAGCGGCGGACCAGACAATTCCACGGCCCCGCCTGGTTCGACGGTGACCCGGCTGCCGCCCGGTAGTGGTGGCAGGCCGGCGATGGTGGCGGTGAGCTCACTCCAGCCGGGCCTGCGAGTGGGATCGGTCAGATCGAAGCAGTGCGCCTCGATCTCGAGTCCGACCCGGCCCACCGGGCCGTCGCGCAGACAACCGGCGCCGACCTGGCGAGCAGCGGCGTCGGCACTGGTCAGCTCGGTGCAGAGGCTGGGTGTCGGATGCGCGTCCTTTACCTCGGACGTGATGGTGAAGGTCATTCCAACCATCCCCTTCCGGGAGTGGACCGTTCGTCCCTTCAACCATCTTCCAGACGGGACCGACAAATCCAGCGCTTTTTGGATGACGCCTTCGTTACGACAACCTTCACCCAGCCCCGAGTTACTGGCCGAGGGTGTTCTGCATGGCCCCGGCCAGCGCATTGACCGCCGGGCCGCCGTTACCGGACTGGCAGACCTTTGCCTGCAGCAGGACGTTCTCGCGCTTGCGCGTGGTGGTGAAACAGCGCCGGTCCGTGCCCGCCTCCTGTTTGACCCAGTCGGCGTCCGTCGCCGTGGTCGGCCCGCCGGTGAATGTCCACACCTGGGTCGCGAAGTTGTCCAGGTGCATCGCGGTGGTCTGCCCGTTGCAACCGACGGTGCGGTCGACCACGCGACGGAAGGCGCGGTCCGCAGCGTCGGTCGTCGCGAACACACCGACCGCCTGTTTGACCAGGTGCGTGGCGTCCGTCGGCGACTCCTGGGTCACCGCGCCGTTGAACGACGCCAGATCCGGGTCGGCGTAGACGTCGGGCAGGCCGATGTCCGCCCAGTTGTTGCACGCGGGGAGGTCGACCGAGAAGGTCTGTACCGGCTCGGTGAACAACGACTCGAATCGCATTGTGGCGCCGACGATATTGCCCACCGAGCCCTTCGGCAGCACGGCGTAGTTGACGACGCCCGGATCGGAAGGGCGCGCTGCGGCGGGGCCGGCGGGTGCCATGACCGACAGCCCGATGGCCACGCCGACGCTCGCCGCGGCGACCGCCCGCACCGGTCAGACCTTCGCGGACAACTTGACTTCGATGTTGCCGCGAGTGGCCTTCGAGTACGGGCAGAAGTCGTGTGCCTTGGCCATCAGGTCGTCGGCGACGCTCTGCTCGAGGCCCGGGAGGTAGCCGATCAGGTGAGCGGTGAGCCCGAAGCCGCCATCGGAGTCCGGTCCGAAGCCGACCTGCGCGGTGATCGAGGTGGCTTCGTCGATGTCGATCTTGTTGTTCTTGGCCTGCAGCCGCAGCGCGCCGAGGAAGCATGCCGCGTAACCCGACGAGAACAGCAGCTCGGGGTTGACACCCTCGCCGCTGCCGCCGAGCTCCTTGGGCGGACGGGTGTCGAGATCGATCTTGCCGTCGGAGGATCGGACGTGGCCGTCACGGCCGCCTCCGGACGCGGTGGACTCTGCGGTGTACTTGACCTCAATGCTCATGGGCTCGATCATGCCAGTCTGCTCATATTCGGCAAGACACCCGTCTCAGTTGCCGTCCCCGGCACGGCTCTAACACGGTTGCGGCGCGTGCCCGAAAGCGTTGTGGGCCAAGCAGTCCCGCTCGCCGTCACATACTCGGCACTGGTGTGCACTCAGATCGATGAAAAGCCGCTTAACGGCCGAAACGGCGATCTGAGTGCACACCAGACGCGGTATCCGTCGAGCGGCCGCCGCTACGGGCGCGACGGTGCCGTGGTGGTCGGAGCCTCAGGTGACTGCGGCGGTTCGGGTGGTGCGAAGCGCGGCCCCTGCGAGTTTCCTGGTCCGCCGAACGGCGGGCGGCCGAACGACCCGCCCGGACCCATCGGGGCGCCCGGCGGCGCCCCGCGATGGAAGATCGAGACGTCACGGTCGTGGCCGCCGTGATGGCCGCCGCGGTGATGGCCTCCCGAGTGCGAACCGAGGATGAAACCGGAGAAGAAGATCACCGCGACGATGAACACGACGCCGGCGGCGATGCCCACCCAGGCGGCAGCGACGCCGAGCTTGGAACGTCGGGGGGCGACGTGGTCGTGGTGAGGTGTCGCGACCACTGGAGTGGCGGCGGGTTCGGATGGTGTTTCGGTCATGGCTGCCATCATGCGAGCTGTTTCGATGAGCCCGTCATGTGGCACCTATGAGCAGGCTGTGAAAGCCACGATTGACACCGGTCGATTGACACCGGTAACGCCGCCGAATAGTTTCGACTACACGCGTTGTCAGTTTGGGCTGGAAGGGAACCGAGACCATGCAGCGTCCGATCCCGACGCGACACCCCGAGCGGCCTGGCGCCGTGCCCGCCGGCATCCGCGTCATCGCCAAGGCGCTGGCCATCGGTGAACCCACACCAGCGCAGTGGCGCAGGCTCGGTGAGCGGCTGACCGTCGGAGACGAACCGATGGATCGCCTCGTCGAGTGGATGTCAGGCGTCGGCGTGAAGCAGGCGCGGCCGTTGTTCGACCGGGCGCTCACCTACGGCATCGATGCGGTTCCCGATGCCCCGGAACCGTTGCGCGAGTTCTTCACAGCCGTGGAGACTCTGCCCGACTGGGTGGACCCGGTAAGACTGCGCCGCGGTGCAGAAGCACTGCGTCGCGGCGGCGCCGACGGCATGTACGTCGCGCGTGATGTATCGCTTCTCGGCGGCTACCAGTTCTCGGGTTTCAACAAGACACTGTTGCGCACCGGCGCCCTGGAGAAGGGTTCGAACAAGCGCTTCGCCGAGACGATGCAGTGGGCAATGGACGTCATCTCCGACGGTGGTCTCGAACACCTGGGCGCCGGCTACCGGTCCACTCTCCGGGTTCGGCTGATTCACGGACTGGTGCGCAGGCATGTGTCCGCGATGCCCGACTGGCGCGCCGACGACTGGGGTGTCCCGATCAACCAGACCGATATGGCGGCGACGCTGATCGGTGCACTCGTCGCACCTGCCGTCGGTGTCGTGGGGATGGGAATCGTGCTGCGGCCCAAAGATTACGACGCCGTCGCCCACTTGACCCGCTATGTCGGATGGTTGATGGGTGTGGAGGACGAGTGGCTGCCGCGCGGGTTCCGCGACAGCATCCGGGTGCTCTATCACACCCTGGGCGCGCTCGCCGAGCCCGACGAGTCGTCGAGGCAGCTTGCGGTTCCGATGGCCGACGACCCGATGATCTGGCATTACGACACCATGCCCGCGATCAGGCGTCGTGTCGCACGCGCGCAGCATCTTTCGGTCACCAGTGGCTTCCTGGGCCCCCGCACGATGCGCGCACTAGGCCTACGCCCCCATGTGCCGTGGTACCCGGTGCTGCGGCTACCCGTGAACCTGACGCGCAGCGCGGCTGCGGTCGCCCTGCCCGGCGGTATCGCCAGGGCGATCGCCCGCGGCGACCGCGAGCACCAGGCGTTGATGCGGACGATCGTCGGCGACGCCGGCGCCACCATCGGCGAGTCGGCCGAGCACGTCAGCACCGTCGCCTGAGGCGGAAATCCTCACCGCCAGTTGCGGAATGCGGCCATCAGCTTGTCACGGAACGCGGGATCGAGTTCGTCCTCGACGTTGTTCAGCGTCGTGATCGTCGTCCGGAACTGTTGCAGGTAGTTCACGCACCCCTCGCAGTCCAGTAGGTGCATGTCCAAGCGAGCCCGGGTGTCGGCATCCAACGACCCGTCGAGGTACGCGGTGACGAGTTCGACGAGTTCGTTGCAGTCCATGGAGTCGACGCTCATGATTCCTCCGACAGATAGGTCTCCAGCGCCTGCCGTACGGCGGCGCGGCCGCGATGCAGAAGCACCCGTTGATTGGCGATGGTGATATCGAGCAGTTCGGTCACTCCTTTCGAGTCGAATCCGTACATGTCGCGCAGGGCCACGACGGTGCGTTGGCGATCGGGAAGCTTTTCGAGTTCGCGGCAGGCGACGCCGAGCATCTCGTCGGCCAGCACCGACCCTTCCGGGGTTTCCGGAAAGGGCGCCGGCGCGGCGTCGGCATTCCAGTGGCCCGGCCATCGGTCGTCTGCGCCGCGGAAGCGCCGCATCCACCGTGCCGCCGGTGAACGCCGCGAACTCGGCGTCACTGGTGTGCCGCTCATGGAGCCCTCGCTTCTTCGCGGTGTTGATCAGGATCGCGAAAAGCCATGTGCGCAAACTCGATCTGCCCTCGAATCCGTCGATTCCCTTGAGCAGCGCGATCCAGGTCTCCTGTACGACATCCTCGGCGACTTCCTGGCTCGCGACATAACCGCGGGCGACCCGCAGCATTGCGGCGCTGTGACGTTCGACGAGCAAGGCGAAGGCCGTCATCGTGCCGAGAGGGTAACCCCGCTCAACCGTGCCGCGCGTACGGAATCGGCCAGCGTCCACAGTGCCGCGCCCAGCAGCACCACATCTTCGATCAGGAACTGCCCGCTGGTCGACAACATCGGGAACCCGCCGGCCGATTCCTCACCGATACCGGGTGTGGTGAACAAGAAGCTGATCGTGGCGATGAACAAGCCCACGGCGGCCACGCTGCCGAGCGCCGAGATCCTCGGCCACCATGGTTTCACGGCGATTAGCACGGCCGCGCCGACCTCGACGACACCGAGCAGCGCGGAGAACGCGGTCACGGAGAGATCTCGTAGAGCCAGCCCATGAAGGGGCTGTTGGCGACCAGCGGCTCGATGGAGTACGCCTCGTACGAGGTGAACTTCATCAGGCTGATCCAGCCGATGACGAGCACCAGGCCGTACCGCAGGACCAGGCCCGCGATGGTGTTGACCTTCGATTCGTTCGACACACCCGTCGCGACGGTGAGCGCATCTCTGATGGCGTTCATGGCACTTCCTTCGACTCGGGCGACAGCGACTTCGCTGCCGCGTATGGAAGTGAGTGGTCGGACAGCGCCGAAGCGTCTTGAAGGGGTTGACCGCGAACCCGTTTCTGGGTATTTGGTTAGCTTGGTGCTGTTGACAGTAGAAGCCGTTGCAGGTCAGCCGTGTTGGCCGCGAGGGTGGCAATCAGTGGTTCGCGAATACACTGCGGACCCTCTGCGGACGGGAAGTAGCTACGCGACCCAGCGGCGTCTTTCGGATAGCCGCGCCTCTGCTCTAGGGGCCGGCCACGTTTCTGCCGAGGAAAGCGTGAGTCCTATGCCCGAAACGGTTTGTCGTACGCATCCGCGTCACCCGGGGTCGTGCGTTGGTTCGCATTTTCTGGGTGGTTAACCTGTGGCCATCCCACTGTGTGCTGGCCGGTCGGGATTCGCCGTTACACCGAAACTGCGTGAGGTCGGGCTACCGAAATGCGCGAGACGGAAATGACGAAGGGCTCGGTCACGCTCCCACTGCCGGTGATGGTGGTTTGGTAGGCGGTGTCGTCTGCGCCGACAACCACACCCCCGTGCGGCAAGCCGTCGATGGGTTCGGTGGTGGTCGTGGTGCCGTCTGGATGGATCACCATGACCGTCGTTGTATCGAGAACCCCGGCGTTGCTGCTGTAGGTGAGGAAGGTTTGGTAGGCGGTGCCGTCGGCGCCGAAGACCAGGCTTCCCGGCAAGCCGAAAACGGGCTCTGTGGTGGTCGTGGTGCCGTCGGGATGGACCACCGTCAACGTCGTCTGGCGAGGATCCCCGGCGCTGCCGTCGCCTGTGTAGATGGTCTGGTAGGCGCTGCCGTCGGGGCCGACCATTGTATTGCTGCGGGGCAAGCCGTCGACAGGTTCGGTGGTGGTCGTGGTGCCGTCGGCATGGACCACCATCACCCTCGTCTGAAAGGGGTTCGCGGCGCTGCCGTCGCCAGTGCGCAAGGTTTGATAGACGGTGCCGTCTGCACCGACCACCAGACTGGCGCCCGGCGAATCGTCGAGGGGTCCGATGACGCTCGTGGAGCCATCGGGGTGGACCACCATGACCGTCGTCCAGAGGGGGTTCGCGGGGCTGCCGTCGCCGGTGTATGTGGTTTGGGCGGCGGTGCCGTCCGCGCCGACCACCAGATTGCCGATTGGAAAGCCTTCGACGGGTTCGGTGGTGGTTGTGGTGCCGCCGGGATGGATCACCGTGACCGTCGTCTGGTAGGGGTTCGCGGCGCTGCCGTCGCCAGTGCGCGTTGTTTGGGCGGCGGTGCCGTCCGCGCCGACCACCAGATTGCCGATTGGAAAGCCTTCGACGGGTTCGGTAATGGTTGTGGTGCCGTCGGGATGGATCACCACGACCTTCGTCCGGTGGTTCGCGACGCTGCCGGTGCCGATGACAATGGATTGGTACGCCGTGCCGTCCACGCCGACCACCACCCGTCCGTTCGACCAGCCGTCTACGGGTCCAACGTTGCTCGTAGTGGCGTCGGGATGGATCACCACGACCGTCGTCTGGTAGGGGTAGGCCGTCACGGTCTGGTAGGCAGTGCCGCCCATGCCGGCAACTAGACTGCCGGACGGCAGGCCGTCGACGGGTTCGGTGGCGGTTGTGGTGCCGTCAGGATGGATCACCATGACCGTCGTTTCGTCGAGAGTCGCGGCGCTGCCGTCGCCGGTGTAGAAGGTTTGGTAGACGGTGCCGTCCGCGGCGACCATCACACCGCCGCTCGGATAGCCGTCAACGGGCTCGGTGGTGGTCGTGGTGCCGTCCGGATGGACCACCGTCACCCTCGTCTGGAAGGGGTTCGCGGCGCTGCCGCCGTCGGTGAACGTGGTTAGGTAGGCCATGCCGTTAGCGCCGACCACCACGGAGTTGGTCGACCAGCCGTCTACGGGATCGGTCGTAGTCGTGGTGCCGTCGGGATGGACCACCATCACCGTCGTCCGGTGAGGATTCGCGGTGCTGCCGTCGCCAGTGCGCAGGATTTGATAGACGGTGCCGTCCGCGGCGACCGCCAAGTAGCTTGGCGCACCGTTGACGGGTCCGATGATGCTCGTGGTGCCGTCGGGATGGACCACCGTGACCGTTGTCTGGTAGCTCGCTGAGCTGGGGTCGCTGGTGTATGTGGTTTGGGCGGCGGTGCCGTCCGCGCCGAGCACCACTCCTGTGTAATAGAGGCCGACGACTGCTGGGGATGTGGCGGTGTTGGTGACGGCGGCGCGCGCGGGCGCAACTGCCGCGACGACCGGTTCGACGTCCTGCGCCTGTCCGCCACTGATCACGTTGATCGCGAAGTGGTCCCGTTCGACCGCGGCGGTGGTGTAGGCGTCGAGGCGTTCTTGTGGGTCAGGTGTGTATGTGAATGTCCAGGTGTGAGTGGTGGGGTCATACACGGGTGTGGAAACCGTGCCGGTGCCGTCGAGTGGTTGGGTGGTGGTCACGTCGAGGGCTGCCAGGTCGGTGTCGGCGTCGGTGATGGTCACGGTGTACGTGATTGCGCCCGAGGAGCTTACGGGCGCACTAGCCGTCACCGATTGGATGACAGGGGCGTCGTCGACCGGGGTGATGGTGAAGGTGACTGTGCCGACATCTGACAGCACGCCGTCCGTGACCGTGTAGTCGAAGCTGGCCGGGCCGGTGTAGTCGAGAGTTGGGGTGAAAGTGATGGTTCCGTTTTCCAACTTGACGGTGCCGCCGTGGGCGTTGCTGACCGCGGTCACGCTCAGCCGGTCGCGGTCGGGGTCGGTGTCATTGATCGTCAACAGCGCGGCCAGGACGGTGCCCTCGGTGTCTTCACGCAGGGTGGCTCCTTCGTCGTCGACGGCGACCGGGCCTCCGTCGTTGACCGGGGTGATGTTTACGTTCACCGTGGCGGTGTTGCTGATGGCGCCGCTGGCGTCTTGGACGGTGTAGGTGAACGAATCGGCAAGCACCTCAGCACCATTGGACACGTATTTGATGGTGCCGTCGGCGTTGGCTGTGGCGCTGCCGTAGTGCGGCCCGTCGAGCACCGTCACCGTGGAAGCTTTGATCGTGGTGTTGCCGTCGGGGTCGGTGTCATTGGCTAGCACCGCGATCGCCGCCAACGTGCCACCTTCGGCGACGCTGACCGCATCGTCATTGGCCGCCGGCGGCCGGTTCGGGGCGGCGGGCGGAGCGACGGTGACGGTGATGGTGTCACTGCCTGTATGCGATTGACCCACACCGTGGATGTGGTAGCCCGCTGCGGCGTCGGAGGCGGTGATGGTGAAGCTGTCGGCGCCGCTGTACCCGTCATTGGGTTTATAGGTCCACTTGCCTGCCGCGGCATCGATCGTCACGGCGCCGTTGGTGGGCGCGCCCGCGCCGGTGGTGGGCACGCTGTAGGTCAGGGGGTCCCCGTCGGCGTCGGATCCGCCGAGGGTGCCGTGAATTTCGCGGTCATCTGGGTCTTGTTGGCCGGTGGTCTGCAAATCCAGCACGGGGGTGGAGTTGTTCCAGGCTTGGTTGGTTTGGCGGCGCACCGCCTCGATCGCCCCCCACACCACCGAGTTGTATAGCGGCGCGCCGGGACCGAAGATCGGCGCCAACGCCGCGGTGACCGCCTCAATTGCCTGGCTGATGATCGAACCGGTGAACACCATAATCGCCTCGATCGGGTCCGGCGCGGGTGCCGGCGCGGGTGCCGGGGCATCCAACGCCGTCAGCCCGGTCGAGAAGTTGGCTGCCATCAGAGGCTGGTTCCCATCAACTCCGTTGGCCTCGTTCGGGTCTGACATCCGCAACCCGAACTCCTCGACGCCTGAGGCAGCGCCGTCGAAAGCGTTCAACCCCGCGGTATCCTCGACCGCGCCCTTCCGCGTCCCCGCCAGCTGCCGATCACCGTCACCGGGACTCTCGAGTAGCTCATTGCCGTCGGGTGCTGTCGATGGCAGCGGGTTGGGGCCAGGCACGCTTGACGACAACGGTGCCGGCTCCACACTCAGCGTCGGTGCCACCGTAGGCGTCGGCTCTACTACTGGCGGTGTGTAGCTCGGGATCTCGGGCGCACCAGTCGGTTCCACTTCAGCGGTCGGGGTAGCTTGCGCAGTCGCTGTCGCGGTGTTCGACTTGGCGGTCTGCTGGGTCGAGTTGCCTGAGGAGGTGACTGTCGAGGCGCTGATCGTCACCTGCGGTGACCCGCCGCCCCCGATCACTGTGGTGCTCGAACTATCCGTCGTCGTCGTTGTGGTGGTGCCCGAACCGGCCCCGCCCGGGTCACCCGGATCACCACCGCCGCTACCGGCCTGAGTTTCAGGCTCGCTGCCGGTCTCGATGGTCGCGGGATTGGTGTCCACCGACGAGGTGTCCTCACCCCCGCCGCCCGAAGCGCCGGTGGTGCTGCCCTCCTCGGCCCACGCCGGCCCCGGTGAGGACGCGATGGCGAACCCTACCCCCAACGCCACAGCCAATGTGCCGACCCGCCCGACATACCGCCCATACCCCATGCCAGACCCTCCACCACGACCGAAGCGCTGCGAATGCAGCTAACCGCTCCAGTCTCGCTGAGAAAAAGCTGTGAGGAATCAGGGATTTCCCTATACGTCAAAAAGCAAATTAGATCCTGACCAGGCGATATGCCGTAGTGACTTTGCATTCAACAATAAATCATGATCAACGCCTCGACTATCGCCTAAGGAGCCGTGGGCAAATGCCTACCCCGTGCTGTCGGGGCGGGCTCATACAGTCGGCCCGTGAGTAACGCAGCCCTTGGGCGACTTCTGCGGGCAGCAAGTTCCGCCAAGTCGCTCGAGACTCCACCAATCCATCCACCCAAACCCTCGCCGAGGGGAGTCACCCCCTCACCGAATCAGTTCGAGAACTCGATCAAAAGCTTGAGCGAACACAAACCTACCCGCGATCAACGCAGGGGTGACCCAGGCTGCAACCAGACCGAATGCCGATCTCCTGAAGCCGACGCTTGTCACGCACGGCAACCCGCCCACTCCGTTCGACGGGTGGGCAGTGGAAGCTAAGTTCGACGGCCAGCGCGGCATCGCCGTAGTCGATGGAGGTTCAGTCAAGATCCTGAGCCGCAACGGTGCGGACATCACCCGCACCTTCCCCGATATCGGCGCCGCGCCCGCAGACTGCGGCCAACGGTTAGTCCTCGACGGCGAGATCGTGGCACTTGACGAGGCGGGCGTTCCCTCGTTTCGTCGATTGCAGCGGAGGTGCCGCAGAACCGCCGACCTTCTGTCGAACTCCTGAGAAGGCGCCGGCCCGTTCTTTGTGTTCGACGTCCTTCGTTCAGCAGCAAGGATCTCACCCGCCAGGCATATGCCGCCCGATTCGGGATATCGCTTCGAGCGGAACTGGCCGCACAATCTGCTTTCCACGACGTGGACCAATACGGACCCGGCAACGGTGCTCGCCGCATCGTGCAACTCGGTTTGGAAGGCATCGTATGCAAACACCTCGACACCCGTACACGCCGGGGCCGCGGTCACGCGCTTGGATGAAAACCCCACCACACAGGAGTTCCTTCATCATCGGCGGCTGGCTGCCGGGGGTGGGCGTAGTTCTTTGTCCCCGCCCCCAAGAGCACCCGCCCCACGGGGTCAGCGTACTGCGGACGCACTGCGGACGGAGTGCTGAGAAGATCCCTCTGACTAGGGCTTGAACGGGTTGACCGCGAACTGGATCACCCGGTACGGCGCCCCGCCGCGCGGTCCGGTGTTCCACTGACTGACGAACACCCGCACCTCGTCGAGCGTCGAACCCGGTGAGATGTAGCCGCCGTACGGCTGGGCCAGCCGGTTGCTCTCCGGAGGGCCGAGATGGTCAGCGGGATCCGGCCATTCGGACGCCACGACGACGGTCGTCACCGGCGCGGTGCCCAGCCCGGTGGGGTCGTTGGCCACCCGCATCTCCATGTTCCCGGTGGTGGCGTTGAAGTACGACAGCACGGCTTTGCCGTCGATCTGGCGGATGCTCATCTCGCCGACCGCGTCCGGCCACAGCGGCGTCGGCGGGTTGCCCCAACCGGAATCAGCCGACCAGCCCTGCCAACTCGACCGGTCCTCGAAGTCCTGGGGAGTGGCCCGGTACAGCACCAGCGGCGCACTGCGGTCGAAGTTGTTGGCCACGATGTACACCCACCCGGTTTCGGAGTCGGTGCGCGGAATCGGGTCGTAGTAGCCGCTGATCTGCGACTGCCTGCCCTCGGCGTAGGACGCGGCGCGCTCGGAGTCTGGCAGCGTCGGCCAGTTCCCCTGTGCCGGGTCGGCTTTCACCAGCCGCGACGTCTCCGGGTCAAGTTCCCGCACAGTGGTGACCATCAGGTAGTTCTGCCGGTTGATCTGGACGATACCCGCAGGCAGTTGGGACATGCCCGCAGGGGTCGGATCGGCCAGCAGCGGACGGTCGGTGCCGGTCACGCCGTCGTAGCGCACACCACCCGGGTCATCGATCGACTCCGTCTCGACGTGCAACGCGATCGGTGAGAACCACCCTCCGTAGCCGACCCCCTGTCCGGCGAAACTGTCGCCGCACACCTGCAGGATGCCGCTGGGAAACTCCATGAACTCGCACAGATCGGTGGCGCCGATACCGTAATCGCGTGTCGGGGTGCCGGTTCCGGCCGTCGGACCGATCCTGATCACCTGGCCGGGCGCCAGCGCCGGCAGCACTGGATCGGGCACCGGGGCGGGCTGAGCGGCGGCCGGCGTTGCGGACAGGACGCCCAGCACCACCGAGATTGCACTCATGCAGACGGTTACTCGCACTTTGTCTGCGTGGTTGCAATCTCGCCGCGGCGTCAGAGTTCGGCGGCCAGCAGTTCGGCGATCTGAATCGTGTTGAGTGCCGCGCCCTTGCGAAGGTTGTCCCCGGACACGAACAGTGCCAGCCCGCGCCCGTCGGGCACGCCGGGATCCTGCCGGATGCGTCCGACCAGCGAGTCGTCCGCACCGGCCGCGGCCAGCGGCGTCGGGACGTCGACGAGCGTCACGCCGGGCGCCGCACCCAACAACTCGGTCGCCCGCTGCACTGAAAGCGGTTGCGAGAATTCGACGTTCAGCGACAGCGAATGGCCCGTGTACACCGGGACCCGCACGCACGTACCGCTGACCGCCAGGTCCGGGATGTCCAGGATCTTGCGGGTCTCGTTGCGCAGCTTCTGGTCCTCGTCGGTTTCACCGGAGTCGTCGTCGACGTACGACCCGGCCAGCGGAACGACGTTGAACGCGATCGGTGCCACGTACTTCGACGGCGCGGGGAAATCCACCGCGGACCCGTCGGCGACCAGGTCCCGGCTGCTGTTCACCACCGCGCTGGCCTGATCGAACAACTCCTCGACACCGGCCACGCCGCTGCCCGAAACCGCCTGATATGTCGAGGCGATCATCCGCACCAGACCCGCCTCGTCGTGCAGCGGCTTGAGCACCGGCATCGCGGCCATGGTGGTGCAGTTCGGGTTCGCGATGATGCCCTTCTTGAGGGTGACGCCCCGCACGTCGCGCGCGAAGTTCACCTCGCTGACCACCAGCGGAACGTCGGGGTCTTTGCGCCATGCCGAGGAGTTGTCGACCACGATCGCACCGGCTTCCGCGAACCGCGGCGCCTGCACGCGCGACATCGTCGCCCCTGCGGAGAACAACGCGATGTCCAGTCCCGCGGGATCGGCGGTCGCGGCGTCCTCGACCTCGATCTCCTGACCGCGGAAGGAGAGCTTCTTGCCCTGCGACCGCGCCGAAGCGAAGAACCGCACACTGGTCGCCGGAAAGTCCCTTTCTTCCAACAGCGTTCGCATCACCTGGCCGACCTGACCGGTCGCGCCGACAACACCTAGATTGACCATTATCGTCCCGTCCCCGCGTACACCATGGCCTGCTCGTCGCCGCCCAGGCCGAACGCCTCGTGCAGCGCGGCGACGGCCTTGTCCAGGTCGGTGTCCTTGACCAGGACCGAGATCCGGATCTCCGAGGTGGAGATCAGGTCGATGTTCACCCCGACTTCGGCCAACGTCTCGCAGAACTTGGCGGTCACCCCGGGATGGCTCTTCATGCCGGCGCCCACCAGCGACACCTTGCCGATGAGGTCGTCGTAGAGCACGCCGGTGAAACCGATCTCGCTCTGCAGCGAGCTGAGCTTCTGCACCGCGGCCGGGCCGTTGTCCCGCGGGCAGGTGAACGTGATGTCGGTCTTGCCGTCCTCGACCTTGGAGATGTTCTGCAACACCATGTCGATGTTGATGTCGGCGTCGGCGACGGCGCGGAACACCTTGGCGGCATAACCCGGCACGTCGGGGATACCGACCACGGTGACCTTGGCCTCACTGCGGTCGTGTGCGACTCCGGTCAGAATGGCGTCTTCCACGGGAATGTCCTCCATTGATCCGGTCACCAGGGTGCCGGGGTTGTCCGAGTATGACGAGCGCACGCGTATCGGCACGTTGTACCGACGGGCGTACTCCACGCAGCGCAGCATCAGCACCTTGGCGCCGCAGGCGGCCATCTCCAGCATCTCTTCGAAGCTGACCTGGTCGAGGTGGTGGGCGTTGGGCACGATCCTCGGGTCCGCGGTGAAGATGCCGTCGACGTCGGTATAGATCTCGCAGACGTCGGCTTTCAGCGCCGCGGCCAGCGCCACGGCGGTGGTGTCGGAGCCGCCGCGCCCCAGCGTCGTGACGTCCTTGCTGTCCTGACTCACGCCCTGGAAGCCGGCGACCAGGACGATCACACCCTCGTCCAGCGCGTCACGCAGCCGGCCGGGGGTGACGTCGATGATCTTCGCGTTGCCGTGGATGCCGGTGGTGATCACGCCGGCCTGCGAACCGGTGAACGAGCGGGCCTGCGCGCCAAGCGAGTGGATGGCCATCGCGACCAGCGCGTTGGAGATGCGCTCACCGGCCGTCAGCAGCATGTCCATCTCGCGTGGCGGCGGCGCGGGGCACACCTGGTTGGCGAGGTCGAGCAGTTCGTCGGTGGTGTCGCCCATCGCCGAGACCACCACGACGACGTCGTTGCCCTGCTTCCTCGTCTCGACGATCCGCTCGGCCACGCGTCGGATCCGCTCGGCGTCGGCAACCGAGGATCCGCCGTACTTCTGCACGACGAGCGCCACTGATCAAGCCTTTCAAGTGCTGGGAAGGATCCCAACAAGGATAAGGGCTGTGCGCACCGGATTTCTTTCGCCCGTGGTGGGCCCGACAGGAACCGTCGGCGATCAGGGCACTCCGAGGAACGGGAACGGGTCGGCTTCCTCGAAGTTCGCGCTGGCATCGCCGGCATAGATCGTCTTCTCACCTTCGCCGAGCGGCAGCCGCAGCGTCGGGGCGCCGGGTGAGAAGTCGAGGTTGCCCAGCTCGACCCAGAACGTGTTCGGCGAGAGCGCGGACTCGAAGAAGTACCGCAGCGCATTGTGGTCGACGACCGTGCGCCAGCGGGTGGTCGAGATGTTCGGCTCGTCGGGTGTGGAGATTCCGTACGGCACCGACGCGTTGCGGACGACGCTGAGCACCGTCGCGGCGGCCAGCAGGGGGTCGTCGGTCTTGGGCACCGCGTCGATGTAGAACGACGCCCGCACGAACCGGTCCGCGGCGCGGTTGGTCCCCGGCAGCATCACGGTGCCGCCGATCTGCTTCCAGTACTCGCTGATCGCGAGCTGCTTGTCGAAGGTCGGCGAATTCGTCATCACCCGGTACTGGCTGCCGTGGTGGATGACCTGCTCGCCGTCGATGTACTCGACGATCGCGCTGTCGCCGCCGGCATCCGACATCGCCAGGTGCAGCGTCGCCATCCGCTCCTCGCCGGGCACCTGCGCGGTGGCCACCCGCAGCGGCGTCGCGCTCAACGCCTGCACGGCCTCGGCCACCGTCGCGAAGTTGTCGAGCACGTACTGACCCCACAGCGCCAACGAGACCGCGGGACCCGGAGCGGTCTGGGCGGGATAGACCGATTCGGCCAACCACAGCAGGTTCACCACGAGTCCGGCCTCGTTCACACCGTCGGTCGTGCTGATGTCGTAGCCGGTCGCGACCACGCTGCCGTACTTCGACGTCCACTCGGCGGAGTCGGGGCCGGCCTGGCCGGTTCGGCGGACGCCGCGCGGCAACGCCCACAGATTGGTCTGGATCTCCGACTTCCAGTCCATGGAGCGACCGGTGATGTTGCGGTTATCGGTTCCGAGGTAGACGACGCGGGTGCACATGCCCCGCATCGTAGGAGGTGCTCAGTTGGTGCAGGCCTCGGACAGCTCGGCAAGCTTGCGCCGCAACTGGTTGTCGAGCGCCGACATCTCGTAGTAGATCTGCGGCGCGGGCGCACCGGGCGCCGGGGACTCCGTCTCCGCGCGCGCCTGAGGCATCTTCTGGACGAACAGGCCGGCGAGATCGGCGATTTCCACCGCGGTGAACCGCAGCTCGGGGGTGTCAATCTTGCGTGCGCGCTCGGAGAGCCCGTTGGCCCACTCCCGGTAGGCCAGCTCCTCGGCCGCGGTCGGCGGCCCCTCGGCCCCTTCGCTCTTCGAGCTGATCAGGTCGTTCTGCTGCTTGTTGTATTCGAGGAAATCGAGCACCGGACGGCATTCTTCGGGCGGTTGCTGCAGTTGGCTGTAGACCAGGGCCACGATCGCGATCACGACGACGGCGATCGCCACCCACCATCGCCGATCAAGAGTCATCACCGCCGCAACTCTAGCCAGCGCCGGATTCGTCACAGAGGTCACGCAGGTCTAGCGGATTCGCATTTTGGTGCGCTCGCGGGTGCGGAGTACAGTGTGCGACGTGCAGCGGGTGCTCCTTCTCGGCAGCCGCGACGGGGTCTGATCAGACCGGCTTCCCGTCGCGGGTGTTCGCGATGCGCCGGTCGAGTCCCCCTTCAAACTCCCGGAGCAATACCGTGACCACGTTCTCGAAACCATCACCGGACTCACCTGACGCGTTCTCGTCGGTCCGCCAGATCACCAAGCCGTCCGGCCCGCCCAATCCCGGCCAGCCGCCGTGGAACACCCAGCGCGGTTCGGCGATGCCGATCAACCGGTATCGCAGCTTCGCCGAAGAGGTCGAGGCGGTCACGCTGGCCGACCGCACCTGGCCGGACAAGGTCATCGACTCCGCGCCGATGTGGTGTGCGGTCGACCTGCGCGACGGCAACCAGGCGCTGATCGACCCGATGAGCCCGCAACGCAAGCGCCGCATGTTCGACCTGCTGGTGCGCATGGGCTACAAGGAGATCGAGGTCGGCTTCCCGTCGGCCAGCCAGACCGACTTCGACTTCGTCCGCGAGATCATCACCGAAGGCGTCATCCCCGACGACGTCACCATCCAGGTTCTGACGCAGTGCCGCCCGGAACTGATCGAGCGGACGTTCCAGGCCTGCGAAGGCGCGCCCCGCGCGATCGTGCATTTCTACAACTCGACGTCGATCCTGCAGCGGCGCGTGGTTTTCCGCGCCGAGCGCGACGCGGTCAAGGCGATCGCCACCGACGGCGCGCGGATGTGCGTCGAGGAAGCCAAGAAGTATCCGGGCACCCAGTGGCGGTTCGAGTACTCGCCGGAGTCCTACACGGGCACCGAACTGGAGTATGCGGTCGACGTGTGCAACGCCGTCGCCGAGATCATCGAGCCGACGCCCGACGCGCCGCTGATCGTCAACCTGCCCGCGACGGTAGAGATGGCGACCCCGAACGTGTACGCCGACTCGATCGAGTGGATGCACCGGCACCTGGCCCCCCGCGACAGCATCATCTTGAGCCTGCATCCGCACAATGATCGCGGAACCGCCGTTGCCGCAGCCGAATTGGGCTATCAAGCCGGCGCCGACCGGATCGAGGGGTGCCTGTTCGGCAACGGCGAGCGCACCGGGAACGTATGCCTGGTGACACTGGGGCTCAACATGTTCTCGCGCGGCGTCGACCCGCAGATCGACTTCTCCAACATCGACGAGATCCGTCGCACCGTCGAGTACTGCAACCAACTGCCGGTGCACGAACGCCACCCGTACGGCGGCGATCTGGTCTACACCGCGTTCTCGGGCAGCCACCAGGACGCCATCAACAAGGGCCTGGACCAGATGAAGGTCGACGCCGACGCCGCGGACAAGGATGTCGACGACATCCTGTGGCAGGTGCCGTATCTGCCGATCGACCCGAAAGACGTCGGTCGCACCTACGAGGCCGTCATCCGGGTGAACTCGCAGTCCGGCAAGGGCGGCGTCGCCTACATCATGAAGGCCGATCACGGTCTGGCCCTTCCGCGGCGGCTGCAGATCGAGTTCAGCCAGGCGATCCAGAAGATCACCGACGGCGAGGGCGGCGAGGTGTCCCCGAAGGAAATGTGGGACGTCTTCGCCGAGGAGTACCTGGCGCCGATCCGTCCACTCGAACGCATCCGCCAGAAGGTGACGGCAGCGGAGGTGGATGGCGGCACCGACACCATCGAGGCGGTGGTGATGGTCGACGGCGTCGAGCGTGAAATCGTCGGCGCGGGCAACGGTCCGCTGGCCGCGTTCGTTGATGCGTTGGGCGCCATCGGGTTCGACGTGTCGGTGCTCGACTACTCCGAGCACGCGCTGTCGGCGGGTGAAGAAGCGCAAGCCGCGGCCTATGTCGAGGCGTCGATCGGCGGAACGACCGTCTGGGGTGTCGGCATCGCGACGTCGATCACCACCGCATCGCTGCGGGCGGTGGTCTCGGCGGTCAACAGGGCCGCACGCTGACCCCAAGCTGAGGAAGGCAATCAGCCTCCGGTTCACAACACCGATACGCCTAACGGTCAACCGGCGTCACGGCGCGCTTCTGGGTCACTCGCGTCGAGGTGAGTCGACGAGCGACATCCAGAAGATGACCGCGAGAAGACCCAGGATCGCCAGCGCCGACACCAGGTCGAACCACTGGAACGGGATCAGCGAACCGTCGATCGAGAGCACCAGGACCGTCTCGACGACGGCGAAGACCACGAACAGGCCGCCGAGCAGGAGTCGGGGCTGGGTCCGGTGCAGCTGGGTCCGCCTCAGCTCGACGGTGAGCGTGAGCAGCAGCACGGGCAGCACCTGCGCGAGGGCCGAGGCGGTGGCGACGTCCACCAGGACGATGCGATGGTCTGCCATTCAGAACAGCGCGAACTGGTCGCCTGCGAGGGTGGCGTCGTAGAAGTCGTCGATCCCGGTACCGCCGACGACGCCGTCGATCATCCCGCGCATGAATTCGGCGTCGGAGGCCAGCGGGACACCCAACTCCCTGGCGTGGTAGCCCTTGCCCTGAGCGGGTTGGGTCTCGTTGCACAGCACCAGCGAGGTCTCGGTGTCGACGGTGTCGGTGTAGGCGAGCCCGGCATGCAGGATCCGTTCGATGAGCTCTTCGTGGGTGCGTTCGACCTCGGCCGACAGCGCGATCCGCATGCCCTGCACCAGCGGTCGCCCGGCGACGTACCGGCCGGGGTTGAGGTAGGGGCACGGAAGGCGGGATGCGACCGCCTTGAGCGGGCGCAGCTCGTCGTGCGTGACGACGCCGTTGGGCCAGCGCCTGCGGGATACCGGGTGCACCGGCAGCCAGACCTTGCGTTCCCGCGCCCGCACGAGCACCGGTTTGAGGATTTGAGCGAGCACCAGGGCGTCGTCGAGGGCGTCGTGCGGCCGGATCTGGCTGATCCCCCAGTGCGCGGCCAGCGTCTCGAGCCGCAGGTTCTCGGTGCCCAGGTCCAACCTGCGCGCCAGCTCGACCGTGCACATCACGGTGTCGGTGGGCAGCTCGCGGTTGACCAACTCGGCCTCAGCGGCCAGGAACGAGTAGTCGAAGCCGACGTTGTGCGCGACCAGCGTGCGGCCGTCGAGCAGCTCGACGAGGTGGTCGACGATGTCGCCGAACGTCGGCTGGCCCTCCAACATGTCGGCCGTCAGACCGTGTACGTGGGTCGGGCCCGGGTCGACACCCGGGTTGAGCAGGCTGTACAGGCTCTGTTCGACGTTGCCGTCGTCGCCGAGGGCGAGCGCGGCGATGCTGACGATGCGGGCCTGCCCCGGTCGGAACCCGGAGGTCTCCACGTCGACGACCGCCCAGCCTGGTCCGGCGTGTTCCGCCGGCCGGCCCCAGCCCGGCCGATTCTCGGCGTCAGAGCCGCTCGGCCGGTGATCTCCGGCGTCCGTTAGGCCCACGTCGTCAGGATCGCACGGTGGTGTGACAAAGCCGGGACCTCGCCGAATCGCCCGTCAGCGTGTCGGCTACCTAAACTGCCGGGGTGGTCACGACACGTGGACGGCTCGCCCTCGGGGCCGGCGCGGGCGCCCGCTGGGCGTCGCGGGTCACCGGGCGCGGTGCGGGCGCGATGATCGGCGGGCTGGTCGCGCTGGCGCTCGACAAGTCGCTGCTGCGCCAGCTCGGCGCGGGCCGTCGCACCGTGGTGGTCACCGGGACCAACGGTAAGTCGACGACCACCCGGATGATCGCCGCGGCGCTGCGCACCATCGCCCCCGCCGAGCCGGGAGGCCGGGGACACTCGAACGTCGCCACCAACGACACCGGCGCGAACATGGACGCCGGGCTGGTGGCCGCGCTGGCAGCCGCACGGGAGGCACCCCTTGCTGCCCTCGAGGTCGACGAGATGCACGTCCCGCATGTGGCCGAGGCGGTCGATCCGAAGGTGATCGTGCTGCTGAACCTGTCCCGCGATCAGCTGGACCGCGTCGGCGAGATCAACCACATCGAACGCACCCTGCGCGCCGGACTGTCCCGTCACCCGTCGGCCGTCGTGGTCGCCAACTGTGACGACGTGCTGATGACCTCGGCCGCATACGACAGCCCGAACGTGGTGTGGGTCGCCGCCGGCGGAAGCTGGGCGAACGATTCGGTCAGCTGCCCGCGGTCCGGCGAGATCATCCTGCGCGACGGCGGTAAGAGCCGCGACTGGCGTTCCACCGGAACCGATTTCAAGCGGCCCAGTCCGCACTGGTGGTTCGATAACACCAACATCTATGGGCCGGACGGGTTTTCGCTGCCGATGACGCTGTCGTTGCCCGGTTCGGTCAACCGCGGCAACGCCGCACAGGCCGTGGCGGCGGCGGTCGCGATGGGCGCCGATCCGGCGGCTGCGGTGGCCGCGGTATCGGAGGTCGACGAGGTCGCCGGACGCTACCGCACCGTGCGCCTCGGCGAGCACACCGCGCGGGTGCTGTTGGCGAAGAACCCGGCGGGCTGGCAGGAAGCGCTGTCGATGGTCGACAAACACGGTGCAGGCGTGGTGATCTCGGTCAACGGCCAGGTGCCCGACGGTGAGGACCTGTCATGGCTGTGGGACGTCCGCTTCGAGCACTTCGAGGACACCCACGTGGTGGCCGCAGGCGAGCGGGGCACCGACCTCGCGGTGCGGTTGGGTTACGCGGGTGTCGGGCACACGCTGGTGCACGACACCCTCGCGGCGATCGCGTCGTGCCCGCCCGGACACGTCGAGGTGATCGCCAACTACACCGCGTTCCTGCAGTTGAACCGGGCGTTGGAGCGTCGCGGTGGGTGAGTCGGCGGTGCGCATCGGGTTGGTGCTGCCCGATGTGATGGGAACCTACGGTGACGGCGGCAATTCCGTCGTGTTGCGACAACGCCTGCGGCTGCGCGGGTTTGACGCCGAGATCGTCGAGATCACGCTGGACGACCCGGTGCCTTCGGAGCTGGACCTGTACACGCTCGGCGGCGCGGAGGACTACGCGCAGCGCCTGGCGACCAAGCACCTGCTGCGGTATCCCGGACTGCAACAGGCGGCCGCGCGGGGTGCGCCGGTGCTGGCGATCTGCGCGGCCATCCAGGTGCTGGGGCACTGGTATGAGACTTCGTCGGGTGAACGCGTCGACGGCGTCGGCCTGCTCGATGTCACGACCTCACCGCAGGACACGCGCACGATCGGCGAGGTATTGTCCGAACCGCTGCTCGCTGGGCTCTCACAGCGGCTGACCGGCTTCGAAAACCACCGCGGCGGAACCGTTCTCGGTGCCGAGGCACGCCCGCTCGGCAAGGTCGTCAAGGGTGCGGGCAACCGCAACGGTGACGGTTTCGACGGTGCGGTGCAGGGCAGCGTCGTCGCAACGTACATGCACGGTCCGTGCCTGGCCCGCAATCCGGAGCTGGCCGACCACCTGCTGAGCCGGGTGGTCGGTGAGCTGGCGCCCCTGAAGATCGACGAGGTCGAACAGCTACGACGCGAACGACTCGCCGCACCCCGGCGAGTCTGAGTCGGCCGCCCGCGGCCGTCGACAACGTTCCGCGAAATGGCATTCCAGCAGCGAAAGTGCGAGAAGAGGCCTGCGGGAATGCAATTTCGCGGCTCGGAAAGTTACAGCCCGAGATCGCGCAGGAACTCGGGCTTGTACGCCTCGAGGATCACGTAGCCCGGATCCGGGGGCGGCACCTCCGGCGCGTCGTCGGGCACCTCCTGCCCGCTGACCGGGTCCACCCACTCCTGACTCGCGGCGTCCCACCGGCTCAGGGCGTACTTCGCGTCCAGGCCGTCGTCGGCCACCAACGTGCGCACCGTGCGCTCGGCCTCCTGCGCGTCGGCCAAGGTCGTGGTGTACAGCTGAATGCGATCGCCGTCGCGGGTGACGGTGACTCGCGATCCGAGCCGCTTGCGCGCGTCGTCGTCCAGGTCCAACGTTCGCAGCTTGTCCCAGAACGACAGCTGGTGTTCGGCGCTGCCGAGTTCGACCTCGACCTTGAATTCGTCGTCCGGCATGAACTTCCTTCCTCGGCTATGCCATCGCGCGTCGGCCGGCCAGCGCGCGGCCGAGCGTCAGCTCATCGGCGAACTCCAGGTCACCGCCCATCGGCAGACCGGACGCGATCCGCGTGACGGTGAGCCCCGGGATGTCGCGCAGCATGCGCACGAGATACGTCGCCGTCGCCTCACCCTCAGTGTTGGGGTCGGTCGCGATGATCACCTCGGTGACGTCCACCCCATCGACGCGCTCACCGATCCTGTTGAGCAGCTCGCGGATTCGCAGCTGTTCGGGCCCCACCCCGGAGAGCGGATCCAGGGCGCCGCCCAGCACGTGGTAGCGCCCGCGGAACTCGCGGGTGCGCTCGACGGCCTGCACGTCTTTCGGTTCCTCGACCACGCAGACCAGGGATGCGTCGCGCCGAGAATCGCTGCAGATGCGGCAGCGGTCGTCGTCGGAGACGTTGCCGCACACCGCGCAGAACTTCACCCCGTCGCGCACCTTGTTCAGCACGGCGGTCAACCGGTCGATGTCGGGCGGCTCCACCGACAACAGGTGAAAGGCGATCCGCTGAGCGCTCTTCGGCCCGATGCCGGGCAGCTTGCCGAGCTCGTCGATCAGATCCTGGACGGGTCCCTCGAACAATTACATTCCCGGGATACCGAGGTTGCCCATCCCGCCCGCGAGCGGCCCGAGCCGGTCGTGCGCAAGGATGGTGACCTGCTTGGAGGCGTCGGAGATGGCGCCGACCACGAGATCCTGCAGGGTCTCGATGTCTTCGGGATCCACGACCTTCGGGTCGATCGACACGGCGATCACCTCGCCGCTGCCCCTCATCGTGACCTGCACCAGGCCGCCGCCGGCCTGACCGTGAACCTCGGCGTTGGCCAGCGCCTCCTGCGCCTCCATCAGCTGCTGCTGGACCTGCTGGGCCTGCGCGAGCAGCGCGGACATATCGGGTTGGCCTTGCGGTTGCATGAGTGGTCCCCTTGCGTCTTAGTTGCGGTCCGGTCTCGACTTGGTTTCTGTCCTCGGCTCGCGGCCGTTTGAGCTTTCAGCGTAGTCGTCGTTGCGGTTACGGTGGCGGCCGTGCCTGCCCGCCTGCGTGTCGGCGCCACTGGAGCATTGCGCGGCTGCGCCGCGGTGGCGACCGGACTACTCGTCGCCGCATCGACGCTCGTCAGCCCCGCCTTCGAGGCCGCGGCCGCGCCCGCCAACATCGCGGGCAAGATCGTGTTCCTCGACCCCGGTCACAACGGCGCCAACGACGCCTCGATCAGCAAGCAGGTGCCGACCGGCCGCGGGGGCACCAAGGACTGCCAGGCCAGCGGCACGTCCACCGAGGACGGCTACGCCGAGCACACGTTCGCCTGGGAGACCACGCTGCGGGTCCGGCAAGCCCTGCACGCGCTGGGTGTGCGCACCGCCATGTCGCGCGGCGACGACACCGGGCTGGGTCCGTGCGTCGACGAACGCGCGGCGCTCGCGAACTCGATCAAACCCAACGCGATCGTGAGCATCCACGCCGACGGCGGCCCGCCGACAGGGCGCGGATTCCACGTCTTGTACTCGTCCCCGCCGCTCAACGACGCGCAGGCGGGGCCGTCTCCCCGGTTCGCGGGCATCATGCGCGACCAGTTGCAGGCCTCCGGGTTCGTGCCGTCGACCTACATCGGCTCCAACGGGCTCAACCCGCGCTCTGACATCGCGGGGCTGAACCTGGCCCAGTACCCGTCGATCCTGGTCGAGCTGGGCAACATGAAGAACCCGGTCGACTCGGCGCTGATGAAGACCCCAGAAGGGCGGCAGAAGTACGCAGAGGCCGTCGTACGCGGCATCGCGGGGTTCCTGGGGTCGACCTAAGCCTCCAGCGGCCTCTAACGGGTTGATCGCACGCATCAGTCAGGTGCGTGGAATCCACCCGTCAAGGCGTCATCCCTCGAGGTGCTTCTTCAGGTTCTCCAACACCTCGGACTGGATCTTGCGCAGCCCCAGCGGCGCGAACGTCTTCTCGAAGAAGCCGCCGATCCCGCCCGCGCCCTGCCAGGACGTCTTGACCGTCACCGAGGACCCGTTACCGGCGGGCGCGACGGTCCAGTTGGTGATCATCGAGGAGTTGGCGTCCTTCTCGATGACCGTGTGACCGGCCACGTCGACCTCGGCCTTGACGTCGCGCACCCGCGACTTGGTCGCCTGCAGCTTCCAGCTGGCCACCGTGCCCGCGCCCTGTCCGCCCTCGACCACCTTGTAGTCGCTGTACTGCGGCGACAGGATCTTCGGACGCACGTTCGCGTAGTCCGCGACGGCCGAGAGCACCGCCTCCGGTGCCGCGTCGATCAAGACGGTGCTCGATGCGCTGACCTGTCCCATCGGGTGCACGCTCCTTGGTAGAAGTTCCATGCGGTCGCATCGCCCGCGACCGCGGACTAGCGTATATCCGTGTCTGTTGCCCGAACCGACGCACGGGCTGTTCATGCCGCGGGCGTGCAGCGGCTGCTGAACAGCTACCGTGCGATTCCGCCCGATGCCACCGTTCGCCTGGCCAAACCCACGTCGAACCTGTTCCGCGCGCGGGCCAAGACCACCGCGAAGGGCTTGGACGTCTCGGGGTTGACCGGTGTCATCGCTGTGGACCCCGATGCGTGCACCGCCGACGTGGCCGGTATGTGCACCTATGAAGATCTGGTCGCCGCGACGCTGCCATACGGCTTGTCGCCGCTGGTGGTACCGCAGCTGAAGACGATCACGCTCGGCGGAGCCGTCACCGGGCTCGGCATCGAGTCCACGTCGTTCCGCAACGGCTTGCCACATGAGTCGGTGCTGGAGATGGACATCCTCACCGGCACCGGCGATGTCGTCACCGCGTCACCGGAGCAGAACACCGACCTGTACCGTGCGTTTCCGAATTCTTATGGCACGTTGGGCTATTCGGTTCGATTGAAGATCGAGCTGGAATCCGTGCAACCGTTCGTCGCGCTGCGCCACCTGCGGTTCAACACCATCGAGGACCTCGTCGCCGCGATGGATCGCATCGTCGAGACGCGCGGCTACGACGGTATTCCCGTCGACTACCTCGACGGTGTGGTGTTCTCCGCCGACGAGGCTTACCTGACACTCGGATTCAAGACCACCACACCCGGGCCCGTCAGCGACTACACCGGTCAGCAGATCTACTACCGCTCGATACAGCACGACGGCGCCGAGAAGCACGACCGGTTGACGGTCCACGACTACCTGTGGCGCTGGGACACCGACTGGTTCTGGTGCTCACGGGCGTTCGGCGTCCAGGATCCGCGGATCCGCCGGTGGTGGCCACGTCGGTACCGGCGCAGCAGCTTCTACTGGAAGCTGATCGCGCTCGACCAGCGGTTCGACATCGCCGACCGGATCGAGCAGCGCAACGGGCGACCGCCGCGCGAACGCGTCGTACAAGACGTCGAGGTGCCGGTCGGACGGGTCGCGGAGTTCCTGCACTGGTTCCTCGACAATGTTCCGATCGAACCGATCTGGCTGTGCCCGTTGCGGCTTCGCGATGACGCCGGGTCAGACGGTGCGTGGCCGCTGTACCCGCTTCGGCCGAACCACACCTACGTCAACGTCGGGTTCTGGTCGTCGGTGCCGGTCGGCCCCGGCGAGGGGCATACCAACAGGTTGATCGAAAACAAGGTCGGCCAACTCGACGGTCACAAATCGTTGTACTCGGATTCGTATTACAGCCGCGAAGAGTTCGACGATCTGTACGGCGGTGAAACCTACAAGATCGTGAAGAAGGCATACGATCCAGATTCACGGCTGCTCGATCTTTATGCAAAGGCGGTGCAGAGACGATGACGACTTTCAAGGAACACGCGGCACAGGCGCCGGCCGGAAAGCTCACGCTGGCCGAGATTCTGGAAATCTTCGCCGGTGGAAACCTGCCGCTGCGCTTCAGCGCCTACGACGGAAGCACGGCCGGACCCGAGGACGCCCCGCTCGGCCTGGAGCTGTTGACGCCGCGCGGTACGACGTATCTGGCTACTGCGTCTGGGGATCTGGGACTGGCCCGGGCTTACGTGTCGGGCGATCTGGCCACACACGGTGTGCATCCCGGCGATCCCTACGAGTTGCTCAGGGCGCTCGCCGACAAGATGGACTTCAGACGTCCGCCGGCACGGGTGCTCGCCCAGATCGTGCGCTCCATCGGCATCGAGCATCTCAAGCCGATCGCGCCGCCGCCGCAGGAGGCGCTGCCGCGGTGGCGTCGAATCGCAGAAGGTCTGCGCCACAGCAAGACTCGTGATGCCGAGGCGATCCATCACCACTACGACGTCTCCAACATGTTCTACGAGTGGGTGCTCGGCCCGTCGATGACCTACACGTGCGCGTGCTATCCGCACAGCGGGTCGACGCTGGAAGAGGCCCAGGAGAACAAGTACCGAGTGGTGTTCGAGAAACTGCGCCTCAAGCCGGGCGACCGCCTACTCGACGTGGGCTGCGGGTGGGGTGGCATGGTTCGCTACGCCGCGCGGCACGGGGTCAAGGCGCTCGGGGTCACGCTGTCGAAGGAGCAGGCGTCCTGGGCACGAGAGGCGATCGCTCGCGACGGGCTCGAGGATCTGGCCGAAGTCCGTCACGCCGACTACCGCGATGTGCGTGAATCCGATTTCGACGCGGTGTCCTCGATCGGGCTGACCGAGCACATCGGCGTGCACAACTATCCCGCCTACTTCGAGTTCCTCCAGTCGAAGATGCGTCACGGCGCGCTGCTGCTCAACCACTGCATCACCCGACCGGACAACCGAACCGGCTCCACCGCAGGCGGTTTCATCGACCGCTACGTCTTTCCCGACGGGGAGCTCACCGGTTCCGGACGCATCATCACCGAGGCGCAGGACGTCGGCCTGGAGGTGGTCCACGAGGAGAACCTGCGTCACCACTACGCGCTGACGCTGCGCGACTGGTGCCGCAACCTGGTCGAGCACTGGGACGAGGCCGTGGCCGAGGTCGGGCTGGCGACGGCCAAGGTGTGGGGTCTGTACATGGCCGGCTCGCGCCTGGGCTTCGAGACGAATGTCGTTCAGCTGCACCAGGTCCTGGCGGTCAAGCTGGATCGCGACGGCTATGACGGCGGACTGCCGCTGCGGCCGTGGTGGACGCCATAGTCGAGGCCATAGCTTCAGCCGTCGATACGCCGGGCGCCCAACTCGTTCTGCAGTAGCTCGAGCGCGGCTTCCTCCGGATCGCGGCGCGGTGTGTCCGAGGTGTCGCTGCCGGCCTCGGCCAGCATGGCTTCCTCGTCGTCGTCGCTGCGGGGCGGCGGGCCGGCCGGGACCGGTTCCGTCGGCGGTGGCGCGGCGGCCGAACCCGCCTCGCAGCGGATCTTCCAGTTCACCCCGAGGGCGTCCTTCAGCGCTTCGCGGATGACGTCGGCGTTGCGTTGTTCGGTCAACCGCTTGGCCAGCGGCGCCGAGTCGTGGCTGAGTACCAGCGTGTCGCCCTCGACCGCGCGGACGATCGCACCCGACAACATCACTTCGGTGGTGCGGCTGCGCTCGCGCACCTTGTCCCGCACCGTCGACCACATGCTGCGCACGGCGGCGGCGTTCGGCTCACCGGTCACCGCGGCAGGCGGCGGCGCCGCCACGACCGGATCGGACGGCGGCCGCACCGGCGGCGGCGACGGCGGTTTGCTCTCGGCAGCCGGCGCTGTCGGCGCGGATTCAGGCTTGGGTTCGGCCTTGGGTTCGGGTTCGGGTTTGGGTTCGGGTTTGGGTTCGGGCCGCGGCTCGCTGCGGGGCGGCGGCGGCGAATCGGCGGGCTGCGCCTCGGCCTTACTCCTGCGGGCGTACTGCCGCGGCGGCCCACCCGCCTGAACCGACTGGCCCTCCCCGGCCGGTATCGACATGTCCAGCCTGGTCTCGATGCGCTCGATCCGTTGCAGCAGCGCCGATTCCGTGTCACTAGCGGACGGGAGCAGCAGCCGCGCGCACACCACCTCCAACAGCAGCCGGGGCGCGGTGGCGCCGCGCATCTCACCGAGGCCGGCGTGTACCACTTCGGCGTAACGGGTCAGCGTCGCGATGCCGATGCGGGTGGCCTGCTCGCGCATCCGGTCGAGCACATCCTCCGGTCCGTCGACGACTCCACGCGCCGCGGCGTCGGGTACCGACTGCAGGATGATCAGGTCGCGGAACCGCTCCAACAGGTCGGTCGCGAACCGGCGCGGGTCGTGACCGGCGTCGATCACCGCCTCGACGACCCCGAAGAGCGCCGCGCCGTCGCCGGCGGCGAGCGCGTCGATCGCGTCGTCGATGAGCGCGACGTCCGTCGCACCCAGCAGTGCCAACGCCCGCGTGTAGTTGACGTGGTTGCCCTCGGCACCGGCGAGCAATTGGTCGAGTACCGACAGGGTGTCGCGGGGTGAGCCGCCGCCGGCGCGGATCACCAGCGGGTACACCGCGTCGTCGACGGTGACGTTCTCCTGTTCGCAGATGCCTTCAAGCAGCGTGCGCATGGTGCGCGGGGCCAGCAGCCGGAACGGGTAGTGGTGTGTGCGCGAGCGGATGGTCGGCAGCACCTTCTCCGGCTCGGTGGTCGCGAACACGAAGATCAGATGTTCGGGCGGTTCCTCGACGATCTTCAGCAGCGCGTTGAAGCCCGCCGTGGTGACCATGTGCGCTTCGTCGACGATGAAGATCCGGTACCGCGACTGCGCGGGGGCGTAGAACGCGCGGTCACGCAACTCACGGGTGTCGTCCACGCCGCCGTGGCTGGCGGCATCGAGTTCGACGACGTCGACGCTGCCGGGCCCGTTCGGTGCGAGGGCCACGCACGAATCGCACACTCCGCACGGGGTGGCCGTCGGGCCCTGCTCACAGTTCAGCGACCGCGCCAGGATGCGCGCCGACGAAGTCTTGCCGCACCCGCGCGGACCGGAGAACAGATACGCGTGGTTGATCCGGCCCGACGTCAGTGCCGTCGACAGCGGCTCGGTGACATGTTCCTGGCCGACGACTTCGGCGAAGGTCGCGGGCCGGTACTTGCGGTAGAGCGCCACGATCAGCAGGCTACCGGCGCGGTGTGACGGCTCGACGGGCCACCACTGTGCTCGCTGGATTGTGCATCTGGCGACGGTTTGGACGCTCAAAGGGTCGTCAGGTTCACATACGGTGGCGACCCTGTGGATGACTCGCGACCGCAGCGGTGATCCGTCGGTGCGCGCCTGCACCGTACGAGCATGACCGAGCTGCCGTGGCCCTTCGTCGCTCGCGTGGGTGTCGGTTGTGAATCTGACGACGCTTTCGGCGAATTCCGTCGTCAGATGCACAAACGAGCCCCGGAGGCCGACTAAGAGCCGTTCAGCAACGACTCGGTCGCCGAGAGCAGTGCGCAGGTCGCCAGACCGTCGATCGCAGCCCGCAGCTCGGGCTCGGGCGGCATCGTCGGCGCGATGCGGATGTTCTTGTCTTCCGGGTCTTTTCGATACGGGAACGTGGCGCCCGCCTCCGTCACCGCGATGCCCGCATCCTTGGCGAGCGCCACGGTGCGCTTGGCCGTGCCCGGCAGGACGTCGAGGCTGATGAAGTACCCGCCCTTGGGTTCGGTCCACGAAGCGATCTTCGAATCGCCGAACCGCTCGGACAGAATCTCCAACACCGCGGCGAACTTCGGGGCCAGCAGCTCCCGGTGGCGCTGCATCTGCAGGCGCACTCCGTCGGCATCGCGGAAGAATCGCAGATGGCGCAGCTGGTTGACCTTGTCCGGCCCGATCGACTTCTTGCCTGCGTGCTGGAGGTACCAGGTGATGTTGCCCAGCGAGGCGCCCAGAAAGCTGACCCCTGCGCCCGCGAAGGTGATCTTCGACGTCGACGCGAACACCAGCGGGCGATTCCCGTTGCCCGCGGCCTCGGCCAACCCGAGCACGTCGACGTTGCGGACGAAGTCGTGGGTCAAGGTGTGCACCGCGTAGGCGTTGTCCCACATCAAGCGGAAATCGTTTGCCGCCGTTCGCATCTGGACCAACCGACGCACCGTCTCCCAGGAGAAGGACACCCCGGTGGGGTTCGAGTACACCGGCACGCACCACATTCCCTTGATGGCGGGATCGGCCGCGACGAGTTCCTCGATGAGGTCGACGTCGGGTCCGTCCTCGAGCATCGGCACGGTGATCATCTCGATGCCAAGGCTTTCCGTGATCGCGAAGTGCCGGTCGTAGCCGGGCGCCGGGCACAGAAACTTCAGGACGGGCTCCTGGGACCACGGCCGCGCCGAGTCCGGGCCGCCGTGCAGCATCGAGAACACGACGACGTCGTGCATCAGCTCGAGGCTGGCGTTGTTGCCGGCGATCAGGTTCTGCACCGGGATGCCGAGCAGTTCGCCGAAGATCGCGCGCAGTTCGGGCAGCCCGTGCACACCCCCGTAGTTGCGGACGTCGGTGCCGTCGCCGTCGCGGAAGTCGTCGGAACCAGGCAGCTCGAGCAGTTCGTTGGACAGGTCCAGCTGTGCCGCGGAAGGCTTACCCCGGGTCAGGTCGAGTTTGAGCCCCTTGGCCTGCAGTTCGGCGTAGTTGCGCTTCTGCTGCTCGTGTTCTGCGGCGAGTTCGTCCCGGCCGAGCGACAGAAATGACACCGAAGGCCTTTCGACTGAAGTGCGGGAAAAGAATGGGGACCCCGCGCACCCGCCAGAGCCCATTGACCCTTGCTGCCTTCCGGCCCTGGGGGAGTTCACAGGATGGACGCCGCGCGGGGTCCACGGCGAGTCTAATACCCGAGCCGGTCGCATCCGGATCGGCTCTGGTCTGAGTCGGCTACCATGGCCCGCGGAGGATTCGCCTAGTGGCCTATGGCGCTCGCCTGGAACGCGGGTTGGGTTAATAGCCCTCGCGGGTTCAAATCCCGCATCCTCCGCACTCGGCCCGGGGTGCGGCGTGTCGGCGGTTTCGACGGTCAGGCCCGGTCGCACCCCGGGGCCAAACAATCGTCTAGGAGGAGAATGAGCCGCACTGTCGCGGTGACCTGGCACGCGTTGTTCAGCGTCGTAGCCGGTGTTCTGTACTTCTTCTTCGTCCTGCCCCGCTGGTATGAGCTCTCCGGTGAGATTCCGCACACTTTCGGCACCGTGATGCGCATTGTGTGCGGCGCGTTGATCGGGCTCGCCGCGCTGCCGGTGGTGTTCACCCTGCTGCGGACTCGGCGGCCGGAATTCGGCACACCCCAGATGGCACTGAGGCTGCGGACCGTGTCGATCGCGCTGCATGTGCTGGCCGGCGTGTTGATCATCGGCGCGGCCGTCAGCGAGATCTGGCTGTCGCTCGACAGCGCAGGTAGGTGGCTGTTCGGCATCTACGGCGCCGCCGCGGCAATCGGGCTGCTCGGCGTGTTCGCCTTCTACCTCGCTTCAGTCGCCGAGATGCCGCCGCCTCCGCCGAAACCGCTGAAGGTCAAGGAGCCGAAGCAGCGCCGCTCTCGCCGCAAGGGCGCGAAGGACGAGCCAGAGGACCAGGCCGAAGACCGGCCCGAGGCCGTCGACGACGCGGGAGACGACGCCGAGGTGGCCGACGAGTCCCCCGAGAAGGACGACGCTGAGGAGGCCGAGGCCACCGAAGACGCCGAGGTCGAGGCGAAGGCCGACGAATCCGAGTCCGCTGCCGAGGAATCTGGGGCCGAGACCGCCGAAGAAGCCGAATCCGATGACGGCAAACTGCGTAATCGCAGACCCGAACCCGCACGTCGTCGCCGTCGGCGCTTGCGCGGGGGCGTCGCGCTAGACGATTAGTCGTCTCGGCATCGGGCAATATGGGCCTATGGGCAAAATCCCCTTTCGGCGTCCATTCACGACGCTGCTGATCGCATTGGCCATGGCGTTGGCCGTGGTGGCGCCGGTGTTTCCGGCTGCGGCCGCCCCCGGTGACCCCGTCGCGGCCGCCGCTCAAGTCGAACCGTCCGTGGTCCGAATCGACACCGAGATCGACTATCAGGGCGCATACGGAAACGGCGCCGGATTCGTGATCGATCCCAACGGCCTGGTCCTGACCAACTTCCACGTCGTGTCCGGCGCGGACCGGATCACCGCGAGCGTCGGAGGCCGGTCCTACCCGGCTGAGCTGCTCGGCTACAACCGCAAGCGTGACATCGCGGTGTTGCAGCTGATCGGCGGGATCGGCCTGCCGGTCGCCCCGATCGGTGATTCCGCGCTCCTGGCGGCCGGTGAGCCCGTCGTCGCGCTCGGCAACGCCAACGGGACGAACGGACCGCTGACCCGCGAGGTCGGCACGATCACCGCATTCGGCCGGACCGTGAACGCCGAGGACTCACTGACCGGCAGCAAGGACGAACTCGCGGGTCTATTCGAGTTCGCCGCACCGGTCGTCGCGGGCGACTCGGGCGGCCCGGTGGTCAACGGCGCCGGTCAGGTCGTCGGCATCACCACCGCGGCTTCGGTGAACTTCCGGTTCGGTCCGGGCGGCGAGGGCTTCGCGATTCCGATCAACGACGCGTTGCCGATCGCCAACCAGATCCGGTCCCGCGCACCATCTGCCGACGTGCACATCGGCCCGCCGGTGCTGCTCGGGGTCGGGGTGCGCTCGGCGCAACGCGGCCCGGGCGTGCAGATCGCCGACGTGCTGCGCGGCGGGCCCGCCGACCGGGCGGGTCTCGCCCCCGGCGACGTGCTCGTCGTGCTCGACGGCGTCCCGTTGGATTCGGCGACGACACTGACCTACGTGCTGGACCGCCACTATCCCGGCGACGTGGTCGACCTGACCTGGGTCGATCGCGGCGGGCTGGAACGGACCGCCAAGGCCACCCTGACGCCCCTCTAATCGAGGAGTCGTTCCAAGCCGGCGATGAGCACCTCGAGCTCGAAGTCGAACTGGTGCTCGGCGTCGTGGCGCTGGGATTCGGCCGAGGCGAGCACGGCGCGCAGCGCCGGATAGGTGTCTTCCGGTTCCCACTCCAGGGCCGCCGACGTCTCGGCACGGTGCCGGTGCATCCCCGACGGCGTCTGCGCCGCGCTGCTGTGGGCCGCCGACTGCGCGATGTTCGACGCCGCGGTCAACCCGTACCGGGCGGTGTCGGGTGCGAAGCCGGCGGTGAGCAAGGCGTCGAGCACTCGGTCGGCGAGCGCCAACGCCGCGACCGCGCCGATACCCCGTAACCGGGTGAAGTCCGTGGCCGCGCCGACCTGCGTCAGCCCGTTGCGAAACGCGACGGTGTAGGCGCGCAGAACCGCACGCCAGTCGTCGCCGTCCGGCAACTCGACGCTGGTGAGCTCGCGTTCGAACAGGTCGGTCACCACCAGCGTCAGCAGGCCCTCCCGGTCGCCGACGTAGTAGTGCAGGGCCTTGCGGCTGACCCCGAGCGCATCAGCGACCGCCTGCATTGTCAGGTCCGCGCTCGCCACGTCCCTGGCCGCCGCGACGATCTGGTCGCGGCTGATCCGGGGTGGGCGACCCCTCGTCCGGTCGCTCATCACGATCAGACTAGGGCCTCACGAGGCAATTTTTCGCCGCGCGGTAAAAACACCCGCGCGAAGCGCCGGGCTTTCCTATGCTGTGCGGGTGCCAAACACTCCCTATCGCGTCGTGCAGTGGACCACCGGCAACGTCGGTAAGAGCTCGGTCCAGGCGATCGCCACGAACCCGAACTACGAACTCGTCGGTCTCTATGCGTGGTCGCAGGACAAGGCCGGCCAGGATGCCGGAGAACTCGCCGGCATCGCGCCCCTCGGCGTGAAGGCCACCAACGACGTTGACGCCCTGCTCGCCTTGAAGCCCGACGTCGTGGTCTACAACCCGATGTGGATCGACGTCGACGAACTGGTCCGCATCCTCGAAGCCGGCGTCAACGTCGTGGCGTCGGCATCCTTCATCACCGGACATAACCTCGGTGACGACCGCGACAGGCTCGAAGAGGCATGCAAGCGCGGCGGTTCGACACTCTTCGGGTCCGGGATCAGCCCCGGCTTCGCGGAACTGCTCGCCATCGTGGCCGCAACGGGCTGCGACCGGGTCGACAAGATCACCATCGCCGAGTCCGCCGACACCACGCTCTACGACTCCCCCGACACCGAACGGCCCGTCGGGTTCGGCACCGCGATCGACGATCCGAACCTGCAGCCGATGGCCTCGAAGGGCACCGCGGTGTTCGCCGAGGCGGTCCGCCTGGTCGCCGACTCGATCGGTGTGGAGCTCGACGAGATCAAGTGCGTACCCGAATATGCCCAGACCACAGAGGATCTCGTGATGGCGTCATGGACCATCCCGGCCGGGCATGTGGCGGGCGTGTACGCCAGTTGGCAGGGGATCGTCGACGGCAAGACGGTGGTCGACATCAACGTCCGGTGGAAGAAGGGCACCACGCTCGACCCGGACTGGCAGATGGACGCCGAGGGCTGGAAGATCACGATCGACGGCCGGCCGACGGTCACCATGCAGGTCGGTTTCCTGCCCCCACAGGACATGATCGAGAACGCCAAGTCGATCGAGGACTTCTTCGTCCTCGGCCACATCATGACCGCCATGCCCCCGATCCATGCGATCCCGGCGGTGGTGGCGGCGCCTCCCGGTATCGCCACATACAACGACCTGCCGCTGCCGCAGGCGCGCGGCGTCGGGCCACGGCGGTAACGGCTCAGCCGTCCACCTGCAGGACGTTCGCCCTCAGTTGGGCCGACGGCGGACCTTCCAGGACGACGTCCTGCAGAATCTGGGCCTGGCCGTTCTCCACGGTGAACTCACCCTTCTGCGGTGCGTCGCCGCCGACCACCTCATAGAAGACGGTGAACGGGGTCTTCGGGAGCGGATGCATGCCAATGTATTTCGGCTCGATCGAATACTTGTAGAAGCATCCGGGAGCGCCGGGTGCACAGTGCTGGTCGGTGATGACGACGTTGATCGTGAACTCAAACGGCGTCGGGACCTTCGGCGGTGGAGCCTGTGTCGCACGCTGCGCTGAGGCAGCTTGTGTCTGCTTGGCCTCCTTGACCGACCCGAGGACCATCACGGCTGCCACTCCGACACCACTGCCCACGAGGGCGAACAGCGCCAGGCCCGCCAGCCATCTACGAACGGTCGTCGAAACGCGCATGCGAACAGCAGACCCGGTTCAGAGTCCGATCGGCGGTATTTCGGCGTGCCGAGCGAGTCGTGTCAGCCCCCGGGCGGTGGAGCCACCGTGGTGGTTGTCGGTGAGGGGGTCTCGGTCACGGTGACGGTGTTCGTCTCGGTCGGCGGCGTCGTGGTGGCCGGAGACTCGGCCGGCGGCGTGGTCGTGGCCGGTGTTTCCGTGACCGTGGTGGTCGGCGGTGGAGGCGCAACCGCGGTCGTGGTGACGACGGTCGTCTGCGTCTCGACGGAGGTGGTGCCCGCGGTTCCCGGGCTGAGGACACCGCATGCAATCCGCCGCTCGGCGGCGGCCGGGTCCTCCATGATTGCGCTCTCGTGCAGCACGATCGAGGACCCTTGCGGGGTCGTGAGCTGTTCCTCGGTGAACGCGTCGCTGGTCGCGACCAGCTTGCCCGCGCCGTTGGACCGCACCAGCAGGGGCGGCAGATCGCCACTGGCGGGCATTCCCGTGTGGCCGGGCGCCTGGAAGTGCTCGCCCGCGGATGCGAAGCCGTCGCCGGCCTCGCAGACACCGATCTGGTGAATGTGCATGCTGTGGAAGCCCGGCGACAGGATGCCGTCCTCGACGGTTTCGACGGTCACCGTGGCGTACCCGCCGGAGAAGTCGATGGTGGCATCGGCGACATGCCTGCCGTCAACCGTGTTGATCTGGGTGGTCAACCCCTGGGCGCTGGCCGAGTCCGTCGTCGTGGTGGTCGTGGTGGTGGCGGAATCGTCGGACGCTTGATTGGCACAGCCGACCGCAACCGCGAGGACACCCAAGGCAACACTGACTTGTTTGATCATGAACACCCCGTACCCGTGTGACGCGCCACACAAACCGCACACTCAGCTATTGACCGGATTTCCGTCTTCGTCCCAGTTGGCCGCGACCATTTTGCTCGGCTGCACGCGCGGCGGTTCCCCCGGCATCTTCGGGTAACTCGGCGGGTACGGCAGATCGCCCAGCCCGCGCTCCTCGTCGGCCTTGACCATGTCCAGCAGCTTCTTGATCGACTGCGGTTTGCGATCGATGTCGGCCCACGGATCCGGCCGTCCCGCAACGAAATCGGGCACGGATGAGATCGTGTAGTCGTCGGGGTCGGCGTCGCGAAGCTCGTCCCAGGTCAATGGAGTGGACACGGTGGCGATGGGGGTCTTGCGCGCCGAGTACGGCGAAGCGAACGTTCGGTCCCTCGCATTCTGGTTGTAGTCGATGAAGATGCGCTTACCTCGCTCTTCCTTCCACCACGAGGTGGTCACCGCGTCGGGCGCCCGGCGTTCGACCTCGCGGGCCAGCGCGATTCCCGCACGACGGACGTCGATGAAGTCCCAATCGGTCTTGATCCGGAGGAAGACATGCACACCGCGCCCGCCCGACGTCTTCGGATAACCGATCAAACCCAACTCGTCGAGCAACGGTTTGAGCACATCGACCGCGACGGAGCTGGCGTCGGCGAACCCCGTTCCCGGCTGCGGGTCCAAGTCGATGCGCAGTTCGTCGGGATGCTCGGTGTCGGGGCACCTCACCTGCCACGGGTGCAGGGTGATCGAGCCCATCTGGGCCGCCCATGCGATCGCCGACGCGTGGGTGACCTTCAGCGCGTCGGCGGTGCGGCCGGATGGAAAGGTGACGGTGCAGGTTTCGAGGTAGTCGGGATGCTTTTGCGGTACCCGCTTCTGGTAGATCTCCTCGCCGTCGATGCCGTCGGGAAAGCGTTGCAGGTGCACCGGCCGGTCACGCAGCAGCGCCACCATCGGTTCGGCGACCGACAGGTAGTAGTCGAAGAGCTTGCCCTTGGTGCCGTCCTTGCCCAGCTTCGGGAAGTACACCTTGTCGCGGTTGGTCAGCCGCACCTTCGTGCCGTCGACATCGACTTCCTCCGCGGTTTTGGGCATCTCAGGACTCCAGTACGTCGTAGAGATCGAAGGTGAGCGGAACGTCGAGCTGGTCGAAGGTGCAGCTCTTCGGGTCGCGGTCGGGCCTCCAGCGCCGGAACTTCACCGCGTGCCGGAAGCGTTGGGCGGCACCGCCGTTTCCTTCCATCTGGTCGTAGGCGACCTCGCAGACCTTCTCCGGCCGGATGGGGACCCAGCGCTTGTCGGCGGCCGAGTTCCAGCGGCTTGGGTCGCCTTCGCGCATCTCGTCGCCCTCACGGAGTGGCTCCAGCTCCGCCAACAGCTTGATCCGGTCCTTGGCCGTGAAAGCCGCAGCGCCACCGACCATCTGCAGTTCTCCGTCGTCGCGGTACAAGCCGAGCAGGATGGAGCCGATACCTTCGCCGCTTTTGTGGATGCGATAACCCATCGCCACACAATCGGCGTCGCGGGCGTGTTTGACCTTCACCATCTCCCGCTTGCCCGGTAGATACGGCCCGTCGAGCCGTTTGGCGATCACGCCGTCGAGCCCGGCTCCCTCGAACTCCTGGAGCCACTGCAGGCCGAGTTCGGGGTCTTCGGTGGTGCGGGTGACGTGACACCACTGCTTCTCGTTCACCGCGTCGCGCAGTGCTTCGCGGCGAACCCGGAAGGGTTGCTTCATCAGCGAGTCACCACCGGCGGCCAGCGCGTCGAAGCCGATGAAGTGGGCGGGCGTCTGCTCCGACAGCATTTTGATGCGGCTGGCGGCGGGGTGGATGCGCTGGCTCAGCGACTCCCAGTCGAGGCGGGTGCGGCCACCGAACTCGCGGGGGACGACGATCTCGCCGTCCAGCACACACCGCGGTGCCAGCTCGTCACGGACGGCCTCGACGACGTCGGGGAAATACCGGCCGAGGTCCTTACCGCTACGGGAGAGCAATACGACCTTGTCACCGTCGCGGAAGACCAGGGCACGGAAACCGTCCCACTTCGGCTCGTACGACCACATCCCGGCTTCGGGCGGGACCTTCGCCTGGGCCTTGGCAAGCATCGGCTCCAGCGGCGGCAGCACGGGGAGGTCCACCTGGCCCATTATTGCGTCCACGGCAAGATCCACGGGTGGTGGCGGATTAATTGGCGGGCCGCCGCGCTGCTATTCGACCGTAGGCATCGTGGAGGCGCCACCAGTCGTACGGGGGACCCTGCGGTCGCCCGGGCGGGACATCCTGCCAGTGTTCTTGTCGTCCAAGAGGCGTGATGTCCAGGAACGACCAGACCGGCCCTATCTCCTCGATGCCGCGTCCGTTGACGAAGTACGTGCGGTAGGCACGGTCGCCGTCGCGGATGAAGACGTTGAGGCCGAACATCTCCTCGACGCCGAAGTCCCGAGAGAATTCGTCTCCGACGAGAGTGAAGAACGAGAGCCGTTGCCAGCCCATCCGCGCTTTGAGCTCGGCGATGCGCTCCAGCGGAGCGGCCGTGACAAACACCAGGGTGGTGTCACGTGCGGCGAGGTGCGCCGGGTGCACCACGGTGTCTGCGAACAGCGAGCAGCCCGAGCATGCGCCATCGGGCCAGTTCTCGACATCGGGGGCGTAGAAGAAGCGGTATACGATCAGCTGCCGCCGTCCGGCGAACAAGCCCAAGAGGTCGACTTCGCCGTCGGTTCCCGCGAAGCGGTAGTCCGCGCGCACCTCAGTCATGGGCATCCGCCGGCGCTGTGCGGCGAGCCGGTCCCGCTCCTTCATCAACGCCTTCTCTTCGGCCAGCAGACTTGACGGGCCGCCTGCCATTCGTCGTGCGAGACGATGTCGGGCACCGCGATATCGGACTGCTCCATCGATGGTGCCGGGATAGCCGGGCCTTCCTGCTTCGCTATATCGGGGTCCATACCCATGTAGACCGCCCGTACTCGGCAATGTCATCGCAAGGTCATGGCCTGCGACAATGGCCTCATGCAGTTGCCCGTGATACCGCCGGTGTCGCCGATGCTGGCGAAATCGGTGGTGTCGATCCCGCCGGACGCGTCGTACGAACCGAAATGGGACGGCTTCCGGTCGATCTGCTTCCGCGACGGCGACGAGGTGGAACTCGGCAGCCGTAACGAGCGGCCGATGACCCGCTACTTTCCCGAACTGGTGAAGGCCGCCACAGCTGAGCTACCCGAACGGTGCGTCATCGACGGCGAGATCATCGTCGCCTCCGACGGTGGGCTCGACTTCGAAGCGCTGCAGCAGCGCATCCACCCCGCCGACTCACGGGTCCGGATGCTGGCGCAAAAGACGCCTGCGTCCTTCATCGCCTTCGACCTGCTCGCACTCGACAACATCGATTACACGCAGCGGCCTTTCGGCGAACGCCGCGCCGCGCTCGTGGGCGCTCTCGCCAACGCCGGTCCGAAATTCCACGTCACTCCGGTGACGACGGACCTCGCGACGGCGCAACGCTGGTTCGACGAGTTCGAGGGTGCCGGCCTCGACGGCGTCATCGCGAAGCCGTTGTCGCTGACCTATCAACCGGACAAGCGCGTGATGTTCAAGATCAAGCATCAACGGACCGCGGACTGCGTCGTCGCCGGCTACCGCCTCCACAAGTCCGGTGACGATGCCATCGGGTCGCTGCTTCTCGGGCTGTACAAGGACGACGGCATGTTGGCGTCCGTCGGCGTGATCGGCGCGTTCCCGATGGCCCGCCGTCGCGAACTCTTCACCGAATTGCAGCCGCTGGTAACCACGTTCGACAACCATCCGTGGAATTGGGCGGCGCACATGGTCGGTGAGCGGACCCCACGCCGCAACGAGGGATCACGCTGGAATGCCGGCAAGGACCTCTCGTTCGTACCGCTGCGGCCCGAGCGGGTGGTCGAGGTGCGCTACGACCACATGGAAGGTGAACGGTTCCGCCACACCGCGCAGTTCAACCGCTGGCGCCCCGACCGCGATCCACGGTCGTGCACGTACGACCAACTCGAGCAGCCGGTCACCTTCTTGCTGGGCGACATCGTCCCCGGCCTCGACTGACCGGAAACTTTCGCCATCTCGGCGATGCCCGTGCGCCTGACGTGTGATGCTGCCTGGATGGCGATCACACGCGCGACGGCGGCGGCGGCGATGCTCATCGGTGCCGCGATCGGATCGGCGGGACCGGCATGGGCGGACGGGCGGCTCGAAGGTGAGTACCGACTGGTCAACGGGGCGACCTCGAATACGTGGTCGATCACCACGCAGTGCAACTCCGAAGGTTACTGCGGTGGAACGATTTCGAGCTCGACCGGGCTGATCGCGCAGATCAGCAGGCAGGGCGACGGCCCGTGGACCGTCGAACGCCACGACGTCTTCAACGCACGTCCGTGCGCCGACGGCAGCACCGGCCCGGCCGATGTGACCTATGAGTTCGATCCGGCGACCTTGGCGGGCAACCTTCGCTACAGCTGGAAATCCGGGACGTGCAACGACCCCAATCCCGGTCAGAGCGAACAACCGATTAGCCTTCAACCGATCTAGCCAGTCGGCGCGTCAATCCTGCGCCGCGCGTTGGAAACTGAGGGTTTCGCCGCGCACGCCACCCATCCACAGGTCCTGGCAGGCCTCGGCCATCTCGTCGAGCCCTTCGATGACCGCCCCGAACACGTTGCCCGGGACCCAGCCCTGGTCGCCGTTGATCAGCAGGTTGTTGCGGCCGTAGAACAGCGCCAGGTCGACGATCGCGCCGGTGGTGCCGGTGCCGGTGGTGTTCTCGTAGCCGTAGGCGGGGTTGCCCAGTTGATCGGAGTCGAAGGAGAACCAGCACAGGTCACCGGGGATCGGCGTGACTGTGGTGTTCTCCCTGCCCGGGTCCTTGGCCGCGAATCCCGGTAGCAGCGTGTAGATCTCGTTGCGGGCATACTTGCCGTGGAACACCTGTGACGAAAGCACGCGCCCGTCAGATAAGGCGTCCCACACCGCCGCGCAGGTGCGTGGCGCCGCGTCGTCGAGCATGCGGGCAACGCAGCTGACGCCGCGCTTGTCGAGGGACACGGTGATCAGCCTGCTCATCGAACTCCTTGTGTCGTCAACGCCGGCGTGCGCCGGTGCCAGTCGGTGGCCATCTCGTGGGCGCGGCCCACCCGCAGCACCAACGCATCCGCGTGCCGGGGGCCGACGATCTGCAACCCGATCGGCAGGCCCGCCGCAGTGAATCCGCACGGCACGCTCAACGCCGGTTGCTGAGTCATGTTGAACGGGTAGGTGTATGGCGTCCAACTCGCCCAGTAGTGAGACCGCCAGCCATCGGGCACGTCGCGACCGACGCTGAACGCAGGCAGCGGAAGCGTCGGCGTGACCAGCACGTCGTAGGTTTCGTGGAACCGGCCCATCGTCTGTCCCAGTTGCATGCGCACGGCCGTCGCGTCGAGGTAGTCCGACGCCGAGAACGACGCACCCACCGCAGCTATCCGGCGCAACCCCGCATCCACCCGGTCGTCGACCGCTTCGCCGTACGCCTCCAACACCTTTGCCGCGCCGGCGAACCACAGCACGTGGAAGGCCTCGATCGGGTCGCGGAACCCGGGGTCGACCTCCTCGACCCGGGCACCCGCATCGGCCAGCACCGCCGCCGCGGCCCGCACGGCGGCTTCGACCTCCGGATCGTTGCGCACGTAGCCGAGCCGCGGCGAGAACGCCACCCGCAGGCCCGCGACGCCGTCGTCGAGCCCGGTCAGGAACGACTCACGTGGCGTCGGCATCGCCGACCAGTCCCGGGCATCGAATCCGGTGATCACATCCATCAGCGCGGCGGTGTCGACGACCGTCCGCGTCATCGGGCCCGGGTGCGCCAGCGTGCCGAACGGGCTCGGCGGATAGTGGGGTATCAGGCCGTAGGTCGGCTTGAGCGCGACGGTTCCGGTGAACGCCGCCGGAATCCGCACCGATCCCCCCGCATCGGTGCCGACCGACCACACCCCCATGCCGAGGCCGACCGCCGCGGCGCTGCCGCCGCTCGAACCGCCCGCCGTCTTGGTGGGATCCCACGGATTGCCGGTCACACCGTATCGGGGCGAGTCGGTCACGCCCTTCCACGAGTACTCCGGGGTCGTGGTCTTGCCGAGCAGGACGGCTCCGGTCTCCCGAAGTCGCGCCGTGCAGGGCGCGTCCTCGTTCCACGGTCCCGGCTCGTCGATGAGCCAGCTACCCCGAAGCGTCGGCCATCCCCTGGTCCACAGCGCGTCCTTGATCGACGTCGGCACGCCGTCCCCGGGCCCGAGCGGCTGCCCGGCGTGCCAGCGTGCCTCCGAGGCCCGTGCCGCGGCCAACGCCCCCTCGGGGTCGACGAGCACGAAGGCGTTGACCGCGCCGTCGTACGCGTCGATCGCGGCCAGCGCCTCCTGCGTGGCCTCGACCGGGGAGACGGTTTTGGCGCGGTAGCCCTGGACCAGTTCGGCGGCGGTCGGGATCATCGCGGGCCCCGCGTCGCCGCGCTTGCGGCTCCGCCCGGTACGTAGCCGAGTTTTTTGTCCACCACGTTCACCAATGGCTCGCCGGCCAGCCAGCGCTGCGCGTTGTCCACGAATTGCTCGGCCAGGGCTTCGCGCCAACCCACCACATCCCCGGCCATGTGTGCGGTGATCGTCACGTTAGGAGCGTCCCACAGCGGATGGTCGGGCGGCAGCGGTTCGGTGTCGAACACGTCCAGCGTCGCACCGCCAATCCGGTTGTCGCGCAACGCCGAAAGCAACGCCGACTCCGCCACCAACGGACCGCGGCCGATGTTGACAAGATGCGCGTCGGGCTTCATCGCCGACAGCACCGAGGCGTCCACCATGCCGCGCGTCGCGTTCGTCAGCGGCGCGGCGAGCACCAGGTGATCGCACCAGCCGACCTCGTCGGCCAAGCTCGCACTGGCCACCACGACACCGAAGTCGGGGTCGTCCGTCGTTGCGACGCGGCCCGCCCCGCGCACCTGCATGCCCACCGCGCGCAGGAGCCGCGCGATCTCGCGCCCGATGCTTCCGGTGCCGACGACGAGCGCGCGGGCCCGCGCGATGGCACGGGTCTCGCGGTGTTGCCACCGGTGCTCGCTCTGCAGGGCGAAGCTGGTGCGGCTGTCCTTGGCGTGGGCGAGCACCGCGCCGAGCACGTACTCGGCGATCGGGCGGTCGAACACGCCGCGGGCGTTGGTCACCACCACGTCGGAGTCGCGCAGTTCGTCGAACAGCAGCGTGTCGACGCCCGCCGCGGTGACGTGGATCCACTCCAACTCGCCGGCGTCGTGCCACACGTCGCGCACCGCGGTCGAGAAGAAGTCCCAGAGCAGCAACGCGCGGGCGCCGCGAACCGCGTCGGCGAGGTCGTCGGCGGTGCAGTAGCGCAAGTCGACATCGAGCCCGTCGAGGCCCGGTGGGCGGTCAGTGGGCTTCTTGCACAGGACAGCGACGACTGGTCGGGTGAAATCACCTCTGACCTGCGACGACGGCACATTTTGCACGCTCTCGCGGGGGCCTGGCACGACCCGAGGCTAGGGACACGCCGTAGGATTGTCAACAATCTGTTGCTGGTTTGGTCATCTGGCCTCACACTGTGCAAATGAGGATCGGGGAATTGGTGCCGCCCCCACCATTGCAGCAGGTAGGCATAGGCGTCGTAACACCATATGACTTCGCGCTCGACCGGGAGCTCTGGCGTTGGGTGCCCGACGACGTCAGCCTGTACGTGACCCGGCTCAGATACGCCCCCCTGCCGGTGACCGTGGACATGGCGGTGCACATCTCCGACCCCGAACACGTGATCGCGGGCGCGGCGAACGTGCTGGCGGTCTCTCCGATCGTCACCGCGTACGCGTGTACCGCTGGCAGCTTCGTCAAGGGGATGGCCGGAGAAGCCGCGCTGGTCGCGGCGATGCGGGCGGCCGGCGCCCCGGCCGCGGTGACCACCAGCGGCTCGATGCTCGAGGCGCTGCGACACCTCGGCGTCGGGCGTGTCGCGACCGTCACCCCGTACACCTCGGACCTGACGATCGGGTTGACGAGCTATCTCATGGAGGCCGGTATCGAGGTCGTGGCCACCTCGGGACTGGGTCTGACCTCGCAGATCTGGTCGGTGCCGTATGCGCGGACCGCCGACTTGGTCCGCGCCACAGACGTCGCGGACGCCGAGGCCATCGTCATCAGTTGCACGAACCTGCCGACCTACGACCTGATCGCCGATCTCGAGGCGGAATTGCAGAAACCGGTGGTCACGGCCAACCAGGTGACGATGTGGGCGGCGCTGCGCGTGGCCGGACGCAAAGGCGTGGGAGCGGGTCAGCGCCTGTTCGAGGCGTAGTTGCCGATGTGCCGGTTGTTAACATTGTCGACAATCTGCCGATCGAAAGGGCGTCATGGCGACCGTAGGACTGCTCTATCCGGGGCACAGCGCCGAGGACGACTTCCCCGCGCTCGAGGGCAGGGTCGACGGTGCACTGCGCCTGCCCGTGGTCATCACCTCCGTCGGTGAGGACGCCCACCGCGTCGACGCGCTGCTGGATCTCGGAGGCGACGAGCGCCTGGCCGATGGTGTGCGCCAGCTCGCCGACGCACACCCGCAGGCGGTGATGTGGGCGTGCACGTCGGGCAGCTTCGTGTTCGGTCCCGATGGGGCCCGCCAACAAGCCGCGAAAGTCGCTGCGGCTGCGGGTGTTCCGGCGTCGTCCACCTCGATCGCGTTCGTCGACGCGCTGCGCCACCTCGGCATCGAACGCGTCGCGATCGCCGCGTCGTACCCGCACGACGTCGCCGAGCACTTCGTGCGGTTCCTGGCCGCCGACGGCATCGAGGTGGTGGCGATGGGCAGCCACGGCATCATCACCGCCGCCGAAGTCGGCACCCTGGAGCCGCAGCGGGTGGAGCAGATGGTCACCGCTGCCGATCACCCGGACGCGCAAGCGGTGTTGGTTCCCGACACCGCGATGCACACGCTGGCGATCATCGACCGCCTCGAGGCCGCGGTCGGCAAACCAGTGCTGACCGCCAACCAGGTGACGGTGTGGAAGGGCCTGCAACTCGCCGGCGCAGTGCCTGCGATCGCGGGCCTGGGCCGGCTGTTCGAGGAGCGGCTGTGACCGAGTTCCTGGCGCCGGTGGAGCAGGAATCGACGCCGAGCATCGTCGCCGACAAGCTTCGGCAGGCCATCGCGCACGGTGAGCTCGCCCCGGGCACCCAGCTGATCGAAGCCGACCTGGCCCGCAGGCTCGGCGTCAGCCGCGGACCGCTGCGCGAGGGGATGCAGCGGCTGACGCAGGAGGGTCTGCTGATCGCCATCCGCAACCGCGGGGTGTTCGTGATCGACATGACGCCCGAGGTGGCCTCCGACATGTACCTCGCGCGCGAGGCCATCGAACGCGCCGCGACCCGCCGAATCCTGCAGGGCGACTACGCGTCTGCCGGCGACGAGCTGCTGGCGATCGTCGAGGAGATGGCCGCGGCCGCCGACGTCGAGGAGGGCAGCGAGGCCGACATCCGGTTCCACGAGCGCCTTGTCGAACTCGCGGGCAGCGAGCGGCTGTCGCGGATGCACCAGACGTATCTCGTGGAGACCCGGATGTGTGTGCACGCGCTGGCGGACACCTACGACAACCCCAATGATCGGATTGCCGAGCACCATGCGCTGGCCAGCGCTATCCGGGCCGGCGACGTGCAGCTGTCCGACAAGCTGCTGATCGCGCACATGGAGGATGCGGTCGACCGGCTGGTCGTGCGGGTCTCGCGCGGCGCCTGAGCCTCACGCCAGGGCGATGCCGACGTACTTGGTCTCCAGGAACTCGTCGATGCCCACCGAACCGCCTTCGCGGCCCAGGCCGGACTGCTTGACGCCGCCGAACGGAGCGGCGGGGTTGGACACCACGCCCTGATTCAGGCCGACCATGCCGGTCTCCAATGCCTCGGCGACCCGCAGCGCCCGGCGCAGATCGTTGGTGAAAACGTAGGCCACCAAGCCGTATTCGGTGTCGTTGGCGGCGGCGACGACGTCGTCCTCGGTTTCGAACGGCGTCAACGGCGCGACCGGGCCGAAGATCTCCTCACCGGACATCCTCGCGTCGCGCGGGACGCCGGTCAGCACGGTCGGCGAGTAGAAGTAGCCGTCACCCGAAACCGTTGTGCCGCCGGTCAACACACGGGCACCGCGACCCACCGCGTCGTCGACCAGGTCCTGCACCTTGTGCAGTGCGGCGTCGTCGACCAGCGGGCCGACGTTGACCCCCTCCTCGGTGCCCCGGCCCACGCGCAATGCCGCCATCCGCTCAGCCAACCGGCGCCCGAACTCGTCGATCACCGACGCGTGCACGAACATTCGGTTCGCCGCCGTGCACGCCTCTCCCATGTTGCGCATCTTGGCCGCCATCGCCCCGTCGACCGCCTCGTCGAGATCGGCGTCGGCGAACACGATGAACGGAGCGTTGCCACCGAGTTCCATCGAGGTCCGCAACACCTTCTCTGCGCACTGCTCGAGCAGAATCCGGCCCACCCGGGTCGACCCGGTGAACGACAGCTTGCGCGCCAGCCCCGAGCGGATCAGCGGTTCGGTCACCGCGTTCGCGTCCATCGCGGTGATGCAGTTGACGGCGCCGGCAGGCACACCCGCTTCGTCGAGGATGCCCATCAGGGCCAACATCGTCAGCGGCGTCTGGTGTGCCGGCTTGATCACGCTGGTGCAACCGGCGGCGATCGCCGGTCCCAGCTTGCGGGTGCCCATCGCCATCGGGAAGTTCCACGGGGTGATCAGCAGGCAGGGCCCGACGGGCTGACGGGCGATGAGGAAACGCGCACCACCCGCGGGTGCGGTCTGATAGCCGCCGTCGATCCGGGTGGCCTCTTCGGCGAAGTGGCGGAAGAACTCGGCGGCGTAGGCGATTTCACCTCGGGCCTCGGCGAGGGGTTTGCCCATCTCCAGCGTCATCAACAACGCCAGGTCGTCGACGCGGGTGTGCAGTAACTCGAAGGCGGCCATCAACATGTCGGCGCGGGCCCGCGGCGGGGTCGCGGCGAACTCGCGCTGGGCCGCGACGGCCGCATCGAGTGCCGCACGCGCATCGGCGGGCGTGGCGTCGGCGACCGCGCACAGCAGGTGTCCCGTCGCCGGGTCCACGACGTCGAAGGTGCGCCCTCCGCTCGAATCGATCCACTTGCCGTCGACGAAAAGTCGCTTGTCCACCGTCTCGATCACGTGCCGTTCGCGATCCACCACGCCTCCCTGCGTCGGATTGTTGACAATCTACAGTGCACCGCTGACGATCATGGCATGAAATCGGCCTCCGAAGCCCCGCAGCTCTCCTCGATCCTTCGACAGGCGACCGGCGTCGTCGCCGCCCGCGGCGAAGGGGTGCTGCTCTACGACGAACACGACCGCTCCTACCTCGACTTCACCGCCGGCATCGGGGTGACCAGCACCGGACATTGTCATCCGCGGGTGGTGGAGGCCGCCCAGCGCCAGGTCGCCACGCTGATCCACGGTCAGTACACGACGGTCATGCACCGCCCGCTGCTCACCTTGGTGGAACGGCTGGGAGAGGTGCTGCCGCCCGGGCTCGACCGGTTGTTCTTCGCCAACTCCGGAAGCGAGGCGGTGGAAGCCGCCCTGCGACTGTCCCGTCAGGCCACCGGCCGGCCGAACGTCATCGTCTTCCACGGCGGGTTCCACGGTCGCACCGTCGCGGCGGCCTCGATGACCACCTCCGGCACCAAGTTCCGCTCCGGCTTCGCGCCGTTGATGGCCGGAGTTCATGTCTCGCCGTTTCCGGACCCCGGCCACTTCGGCTGGCCGGTCGAGCAGGCCACCGATTTCGCTCTGGCACAACTGGATTACCTGCTGCAGACGATCAGCGCACCCGCCGATACCGCCGCGTTCTTCGTCGAACCCGTGCTCGGCGAGGGCGGCTACGTGCCCGCCAATGAGCGCTTCTTCGCCGGGTTGCGCGAGCGCGCCGACGCTCACGGCATCCTGCTGGTCGTCGACGAGGTGCAGACCGGCTTCGGGCGCACCGGCCGGTTCTGGGGCAGTCAGCACTTCTTCGGCGATTCTGAAGTGCGCGCGGACATCCTGATCACCGCGAAGGGCCTCGCGTCGGGCTTCCCGCTGTCGGGCATCGCGGCGCCGGCCGCGTTGATGGAGCGGGCGTGGCCGGGTTCCCAAGGCGGTACCTACGGCGCCAACGCGGTGGCGTGCGCGGCGGCCGTGGCCACGCTCGACGTGATCGCCGACGAGCGACTGGTCGACAACGCCGCCGAACGCGGGGCGCAGTTGCGCGAGGCCTTGCAAACGGTTGGCGACAAGTTCGACGCGATCACCGACGTGCGCGGTCTCGGGCTGATGCTCGGTGCCGAATTCCGTGACGCCGCAGGAAGACCCGACGGTGCGACGGCACTGGCCGTGCAGCAGGAGGCCGCTAGGCGCGGCCTGCTGCTGTTGACCTGCGGCGCCTGGGGACAGGTCGTCAGGTTCATCCCCGCGCTCGTCGTGACCGCCGGGCAGATCGACGAGGCGGCGGGCGTCTGGTCCGACGCGGTCAACGCCGTCCTGTGAACTCAGCGACTGGGCTCGAGCTCGTAGTCCAGTTGCGGCGGCGCTTCCGGCGTGCCGGGTATCTCGGTGCCGTTGATCGGGCATCGCGCCGTCTCGGGAAGCTTTGTCAGGGCGATCGCGCCGACAATGCAGGCACCCATCATGTAGTACGCAGGCACGAGGTTGTCGCCCGTCACACCGATCAACCAGTCGTTGACCGCCGGGGCCGTGCCGCCGAAGAGCGCCGTCGACACGTTGTAGGCGATCGCGAAACCGGCGTACCGCACCTGTGTCGGGAACATCGCCGGGAACGTCGCCGAGATGGTCGCCAACTGCGGGACGTAGAGCAACCCCAACACGGCAAAGCCGATGACGGCGCCGATCACCCCGGTCGACATCAGCATGAACATCGGAATGCCCGCGATGAACAACCCGATCAAGGAGATCCACCAGACGGGCTTGCGCCCGAACCGGTCCGACGCCAGGCCCGCGAAAGGCAGGAAGATCATCATCGACAGCATCCCGATGATCGGCACGACCAACGACATGTCGGTGGACAGGCCGATCGACTGCTCGAGATAGGTGGGCATGTAGGTGAGCAGCGTGTAGTTGACGACATTGAGCGCGACGACCAGACCGCCGAGGCGCAGGATCGGTCCCCCGTACTGGGCGAGGAGGTCCTTGAATTCGGCGCCGACGTTTTTTTCCTGTCTGCCGGTTTGCTCCAGTTCCTTGAACACCGGCGTCTCGTCGAGCCGGGTGCGCAGGTACAACCCGATCAGACCGAGGGGAGCGGCGATCAGGAACGGCAGCCGCCACCCCCACACATTCATCTGGTCGTCGGACAGGATCAGCGAGAACCCGAGCATCAGCAGCGCGCCCGTCGAGAAGCCGGCCAGGGTGCCGAACTCGAGGAAGCTGCCCATCACGCCGCGACGGCGGGCCGGAGCGTATTCGGCCATGAACGTGGCGGCGCCGCCGTACTCTCCGCCCGTCGAGAAGCCCTGGATCATCCGCAGGATCACCATCAGCACCGGCGCCCAGATCCCGATCGTGGCGTAGGTCGGCACAAGACCCACGCACAGCGTCGCGCCGGCCATCACCAGGATCGTGATGGCCAGGATGCGACGCCGCCCGAGGCGGTCGCCCAGTGGTCCCCAGACGAAACCGCCGAGCGGGCGGACCAGGAAGGACACGGCGAACGTCATCAGTGCCAACAGCGTCGCGGTCGCCCCGTCACCCGGGAAGATGGCCGTCGAGATGTAGGAGACCCCATAGGCGTAGAGCCCGTAGTCGAACCATTCGGTGTAGTTGCCGACGGCCGAGGCCGCGATCGCTTTCTTCACTTCACCCGAGGAGGGTGCGTCCTTGTCGGTTTCGTCCTGCGGGCTGGCGGAACCATCGGGGTCCACGTGCGGCCTCCTAGCGTCCGTCGGGCACGACCCTGGAACGCCTGCACGGCGAGCGCCGGCGATGGGGCCGTGTTTCTCGGTGCACAGGCAAACTACCAGCGCACGCCGGGGGATACCCGCTTTGCACGAAAGATGACCGGTGTGAAGGGAGTCCGAGGGTGAGCACACCGCAGCGGCGGACGCCCGCCGGTTAGATTGCGATCATGACCGCAGGCAGGTTCGCCCCGAGCCCCTCGGCGGACCTGCACATCGGAAACCTGCGCACCGCGATCCTGGCGTGGTTGTTCGCCCGCTCGACCGGCCGTCGCTTCGTCATGCGCGTCGACGACCTCGACGACCGCACGTTCGACGAGGTAGGGCGGCGCCAACTTTCCGATTTGGCGGCGATCGGGTTGACGTGGGATGTCCTGGAGTGGCAGTCCGAACACCGCTCGCGTTACGACGCCGCGATCGCAGGATTGGAAGGCGGTGGCCTGCTCTACGAATGCTATTGCAGCCGAAAGGATATCGCGCAAGCTCCGCGCGCGCCGCACGCGCCGCAGGGGGCCTACCCGGGCACATGCCGCGACCTCACCGACGCCGAGCGCGCGACGCGACGCGCCGAGACAGGGCGCCCGCCCGCGCTCCGGTTGCGCACCGACGCGATCGTGCACACCGTCCACGATGTGCTGCACGGCGCCTACACCGGCATCGTCGACGACTTCGTGGTGCGCCGCGGTGACGGGGTGCCGGCCTACAACCTCGCGGTCGTGGTCGACGACGCGGCCCAGGGTGTCGACCAGGTGGTGCGGGGGGACGACCTGCTGCCCTCGTCGCCTCGGCAGGCGTATCTGGCGCGGATGCTCGGTTACGCCGAGCCGGTGTACGCCCACGTTGCACTGGTGCTCAACGAGGACGGCGCCCGGTTGGCCAAACGCGACGGGGCGGTGACGCTGGCCGAGATCGGCGTACCGCGCGCGCTCGCCCAGATCAGCGAGTCACTGGGCTGGCGGGCTCGCGACGTCGAGGGCATGCTCGCTGAGTTCGATCCGGCCGCGCTTCCGCGCGCACCGTGGATCTATCGGCCCGACTAGATCCTGTGTGAGCGACCGCTTTTGGTACGCCGCTGCGCGGCGTTTCGGGGGCAGACACGGTCGCTCGCGGGAGGGGGGAAGGGCATCAAACGACTGGCGAGCGTCCCTTGGACGCACGTTCGGCAGCAGCGAGAAGGCCGTCGCGGAATTGCGGATGCGCGATCGCGGCGAGCGCCTCACCGCGTTCGCGGACGGTCGCGCCCTCCAGCTCCGCGGCGCCGTACTCGGTGACGATCACGTCGACATGGTGTCGCGGCGTGGTGATCACCGCGCCAGGCCCGAACCACGGCACAATCCGCGAATGCAGTTGCCCGTTCTTCTCATACGTCGAGGGCAGACAGATCAGCGAGCGGTCCGACAACTCGAGACCGGCGCCTGCGACGAAATCTTCCGCGCCGCCGACGCCGCTGAACTGGTTACCGTCGATGGTGTCGGCGACGACCTGGCCGCCGATGTCGATCGCGAGCGCGCCGTTGATGGACACCATCTCGTGGTTGGCGGCGATCACCTCGGGTGCGTTGACGATCTCCACCGGCAGGAATGCGACGTCGTGGTTGCCGTCGAGCCAGGTGTACAGCTCCGCCGAGCCGAACGCGAACGTCGTCACGCTCACACCGTCGTAGATGCCCTTGCCGGTGTTGGTGACCTTGCCCGCACGATGCAGTTGCATACAGCCGTCGGTGAACATCTCGCTGTGCAAACCGTATTCGCCGCCGTCGCCTTCGGCCAGCAACGCCGCGATCTGGCTGGGGATCGAACCGATTCCGGTCTGCAACGTCGCGCCGGGCCGGATGAAGGCGACGGCGTGCCGCGCGATCGCGACATCGGCCTCGGTGGGGGCCGCGCCCGGAAGTGCGAGCGGCGCGTCGGCCGAGTGCACGAAGATGTCGATCTCGTCGACGTGCAACGCGTGCCGGTGCTCGTCGCCGAGCCCGAACGTGCGCGGGTAGGCCTCGGATGCCTCCACGATCAGCATGCGATCGGGATCGGCTCCGGCGCGGTGCAATTCGTTGACCGTGCCACCGGCGTGCAGGGCCAGCGAGCACCAGCCGTCGGCGTCCGGCGGTGTGGCGACAGTCGTCATCACACGCGGAGACTGGCGTTCGAGCAGCGGGCCGAAGCGGCGAAAGTCCGCCGGCGCGAACTCGACATCGGCGTCTGAGTCCCGCAGGGCTCGTTCGAGCGGACCGTAGAAACCCGACAGATAGCGCACGCCGGGGCGGGCGAACAGTTCGGTGCCGACCGCCAGCAGCGCCCCGTAGACGCGAAGGTTCGTCCAGTCGTCGCGTTCGCCCAGCGCGCGCAGGAACGCCGGCGGTTGACCCGGACCGAGCGGTATGCCCAATGTGTCGTCGGTGGCGAGTCGCGCGGCGGCCTGCTCGGCGGTCAGCTCGATCGGCATGGCGAGAACCTACCGCGCCGAGTGTGGGATCGGCACACGCCCACCGGCCTCGACGCGTGCGGGTAATCCACGTTCGCGCTACAGCTCGTGCTGGCCCCACGCTGAGCCGTAGGCCGTCAACAGATCCAGGAACGGCGCCGCATCGAAGGCCTCGGGGCCGAGAACACCGCTGCCGCTCCAGGTGCCGTTGGCCAGAAGTTCAAGCGCGACAACCGGATTGATCGCCGTCTGCCAGACCACGCACTGATGCCCGTATTCGGTCATCGACCATTCGTTGTCGACGACGTGGTACAGGTAGGTCGAGCGGGGGTTACCGTCCTTGCCGGTTCCCGTCACCCACAGCCCGGCGCAGGTCTTTCCACGCATCTTCGGCCCAAGGGCGGCGGGATTGGGCAGGCATGCGGCCACCACGTCGCGGGGGCTGACCTCGACGCCGCCGACCGTCACCTTCTCGGTGCGGTCGAGCCCGAGCTTGTGCAGCGTCTTGAGGACGTCGATGAATTCGTTTCCGAGCCCGTACTTGAACGTCGCGCGTTTGCATTTGACCCAGCGCGGCATCAGCAGCACCTCTTCGTGTTCGACGTTCACGCACTCGACCGGGCCGATACCGTCGGGAAAGTCGAAAACCTCTGGCTCGCTGAAGGGTTCGGTGGTGAACCAACCCCGGTCGGCCTCCCAGATCACCGGGGGGTTGAGACACTCCTCGATGGTGGTCCAGATCGAGAACGACGGCGCGAAGTCGTAACCCTCGACGGTCAGGTTCGACCCGTCGCGGGTACCGAGCTCGTCGATCTCGGTGAACAGGTGGTCGGCGGCGTAGCGCGCGAACACGTCCGACAGCCCGGGCTCGACACCGATGCCCACCAATGCCAGCCGACCTGCGTCGCGCCAGCGCTCCTCGGCGGCGAACTGCTCGTCGCCCAGCTTGACCCCGGTGAGCGCATAGGGCTGTTCGGGGTGGCGCCGCGACAGGCTCATCGCCATGTCGAGGTAATCGGCGCCGCCGGTCAGCGCGCCGTCGAAGATCGGCATCACGAATCGCGGGTCGACCGCGTTCATCACATGGGTGATCCCGTGGGTGCGGACCAGGTCGGCGACGGCGTCGGCGGAGGTGGCGTCGACCCGCGCGGAGACGAACCTCGCATCGCCCGCCGCGTCGGCGGCGTGCTTGGCCCGGTCCTCGTCGAAGTCGGCGACCACGACCGTGTCGAAGAAGTCGCGCCGCGTCGCGATCGAGCAGAACGCCGCGCCCACACCGCCGGCGCCGATCAGCAGAATGCGCATGCGCTAGACGCTATCCCGCCGAGTGTGGCGTTGATGCACGCTCCGACACTTCGAAGTCAAGTGGTTGGTGCAACATTCGGGGTTCATGCTGCTGCTTGGGTGATGAGTGCGTTGAGTCGGTCGGC
>NZ_LZSW01000036.1:0-1351 GCF_001665615.1 Mycobacterium sp. 852014-52144_SCH5372336 | reverse complement strand
GTCACCGTGAACTTCTCGGTCTTAGCCGCCGCCCCACCGGTACGCACCGCGGCGCGCGCCGCAGCAGTCGGGGTATAGGTGAACGTCCCATCAGGGTTGAACACCACCGCACCCTTGACCGTCGACGTCGAACTGTAGGTCACCACATCGTTATCGGCATCCCCAGGAGTGATCCTGCCCGACACCACACCAGAAGAGTTGTCGGGCAACCCGATCGACCCCGACGCATTCGGCGCGACGTTCTTGGCAGAAATCGGCACCGTCACCGTCACCGCCACCGGCGAACCATGACCGTCATCGACGGTGATGACGAACGCGTCCGTCTTGGCACCCGTCGGGCTGGCCGCGGCATGACGCGCCTCAAGTCTTGGGGTATAAACGAACTTCCGCTTGACCGGATCGAACTCAACGCTGCCATGAGCCGGATCACCGATCTTGGTGTAGGTCAACACATCACGGTCAGGATCGGTGGCGCTCACCGTGCCGGTCACCACACCGGTCGCCGCGCTGGGACGACCCACCGTCACACGCGCCACCGGCGGGTCGTTGTCCACATCCGCGGCGGTCACCAACAATGCGTTAGGCACCTCACCGGTAACCCCAACCGGAGCAACCAGCTGCTCATCGGCGCCCACCTCCCGGCGCGCCGCAGCCAACATCACCCACTCAGCCGGTGAATTCACCGGCGCCTCAGGCCCCCCGAATCCAGCCAGAAAATCGGACAACACCGACACCACCGAACTCGTCACCGACTCCGGCTCAGAGGTCACAGAAGACCGCTGCGGCGCCACAGCCGAGGGCTCAGGCACCAACACCACCGAATTCACCGCGCTGACCACAGAGGTGGACTCCTGAGACCGCGCCACCACATCCGCCGCGGCAACCGCCGCCCGCTCTCCGGAAAGATCGATCTGCGTCGCCGATACCGACGACTCCGGCGCCGTATTCACCGGTGCCGGCGTGCTCTGCGTCGACTGCGACTCACTCGAACCCGAGGCCACCGCAACCGGACCCTGAGCCACCGGCGCCGCCCCGCCATCAGGTCCAGTCTCTCCCGGGGGTTCTTCTTCGACCTCCTCTCGAGGCTCTTCTTCGGCTTCTTTATCGCTGCCGACGACGGAACCGGCCCCAGGATCACGCACCTCACCCTGGGCAGACACCACCACACCGCCACCGACATCCACGCTCGACACCGACCCCGCAGAGTCCTCCCCACTGCTGTCAGCACCAGGATCCGCGGTCAACCCCGCATCACCAGAAGCTCTCGCAACGCCCTGACCCGACGGCGACTCGACTCCGGTAGCAACCGGCGCCCCGGCACCCACATCAGAGCCCACCGCACCGACGCTGG
>NZ_LZSW01000035.1:0-88774 GCF_001665615.1 Mycobacterium sp. 852014-52144_SCH5372336 | reverse complement strand
TCGCCGCCGAGTTCGAAGAAGGAGTCGTCGACGCCGACGCGGTCCAGGCCCAGGACTTGGGCGTAGATGCGGGCCAGGACTTCTTCGGTGTGATTGCCCGGTGCCCGGTAGTGGTCGATGTCTTGGTATTCCGGTGCCGGCAGGGCGCGGGTGTCGAGCTTGCCGTTGACCGTCAACGGCAGCTTGTCCAGCGGCACGATCGCGGTCGGAACCATATAGGCGGGCAACCGTTCGCTGAGCGCGGTGCGCGCAGCCACCGGATCGACACTGCCGGTGACATAGCCGACCAGACGCTTGTCACCGGGGCGATCCTCCCGAGCGATCACCGCGGCCTGCTCCACCCCATCGAGGGCGTTCAACGCGACCTGAATCTCACCCAACTCGATGCGATACCCACGAATCTTGACCTGGTCATCAGCACGCCCCAGATAGCGAAGCTGCCCATCAGCACCCCACGACGCCAGGTCGCCCGTGCGATACATCCGCTGCCCGGGGGCACCCGCATCGGCGAACGGACACGCCACAAACCGCGTCGCACTCAGATCCGGGCGGCCCAAATACCCACACGCCAACCCCGCACCCGCGACATACAACTCCCCGACCACACCGGCGGGCACCCGACGCAACCACTTGTCCAACACGAAAAAGCCCAAATGCGCCAACGGCACCCCGATCGGGGACACCGCAGCATCGACATCGGCGGCCACGATCTCACGGAACGAAGCATGCACCGTGGTCTCGGTGATCCCATACATATTGATCATCCGCGGCAACCCCGGATGACGCTCCAACCACGACGTCAACCGCTGCGGCTCCAACGCCTCCCCACCAAAGATCACCGTCTGCAGCTTGAGCTGATCCCCGCGTTCGGGTGACAAGGCATCAGCGGTCTGCAACGCATAAAACGCCGACGGCGTCTGACTCAACACGCTGACCTGTTCGCTGACCAACAACGCATGCAGGTCTTCCGGCGAGCGCACCACTGCATCGGGCACCACCACCAACCGGCCACCATGTAGCAGCGCACCGAAGATTTCCCACACCGAGAAGTCGAACGCCAACGAATGACACTGCGTCCACGCCTGCCCCAATTCGAGCTCGACGTCGATGGCATCCAGTAACCGGGTCACGTTGCGGTGAGCGACCGCCACCCCCTTGGGCGCACCCGTCGTTCCGGATGTGTAGATGAGGTAGGCGATATCCTCCGGTTTCGGCATCGGCAGGCCGGTGGATGGGTAGGTTCCCACCGCCGGATCGGCGACATCAATCATCGTGGAGACGAGTCCGGACAATCTCGTGCGCAGATCCGCGGCGGTGATCGCGGCCACCGGGGCCGCATCACCGAGCACAAACTCGATTCGTGCGTCCGGATGCGCCGGATCGATCGCCAGGTACGCCGCCCCGGTCTTCAACACCGCCATGATCGCGATGACCGCTTCGGCGGACCGCGGAAGCAACACCGCCACCGACTGCCCCGGACCCGCGCCATGCTCGACCAGCAAGTGCGCCAGCCGATTTGCGGCCCCGTCCAGCTCGCGGTAGGTCACCGAGCGACCCTCGAAGGTCAGCGCCGCCGCCTCCGGGGCGCGCATGACCTGGGCGGCGAACAGATGCGGAATCGACCTCCCGGCCGTTGTGGGTTGGCTCAATGCCGGCCGATTACCCCACCTGTCCAAGCGGGCATGTTCGCCGGCGTCCAGCACATCCATCGAGGACAACCGTCGCGCAGGGTCAGCGGTCATCGCAAACAACACCCGCCGCAACCGCTCGATGAGCAACTCGACGGTGGCCGCGTCGAAGACATCGGTGCGGAACTCGACGTCCCCACCGATACCGGCCGGCTCACCGGTCGCGCCCCAACGCTCGGCCAGCGAGAACGTCAGATCCATCCGGGCGGTGCGCGTGTCCACCGGTAGCGACGTCACCTGCACATCGCCCAGCTCTAAACCGGTGCCCGGATCAGCGTCCTGCCAGTTCTGCCACGCCAAGACGACCTGCACGAGCGGGTGATGGGCCAAGTTACGGTTCGGGTTCAACCGCTCGACGAGAACCTCGAACGGCACATCCTGATGCTCATATGCGGCCAGGCTGCGCTGACGCACCTGGGACAGCACATCGCCGACCGTGGGATCACCGGACAGGTCGACCCGAAGCACCAGCGTGTTGACGAAGAAACCCACCAAGCTGTCGAGCGCAGGGTCTTCACGGCCGGCGATCGGGAAGCCCACCGGCACATCGCTGCTGGCGGTGACCTTGGAGAGCAGCACCGCAAGCGCGGCTTGCATCACCATGAAGCTGGTCGCGTTGTGCTCACGGGCCAACGCGTTCACGCGCCGCTGCAGTTCGGACGTCCAATCCACCGCGACTCGCGCACCGCGCGAGTCGGCCACCGCAGGATAGGGACGGTCAATCGGCAACTGCACCCGCTCGGGCAGATCGGCCAGAGCATCCTGCCAATACGCCAGCTGGGCCCCGATCCGGCTAGCACTGTCGTCGAGATCACCGAACTGCGCGCGCTGCCACAGCGTGTAATCGACGTACTGCACCGCCAACGGCTCCCAATCCGGAGCCCGATGCTGCCGCCGAGCCTCGTACGCGTTGGCCAAGTCGCTCATCAGGGGAGCGATCGACCAGCCGTCGGCCGCGATATGGTGCACCACCCCCACCAACACGTGATGATCCTCGGCCAAGCGGAAAAGCGTTGCCCTCAAAGGGATTTCGACGCTCAAGTCGAAAGTGTGACGGGCTTCCTCAGCGATACTCTCGTGCAACTTATTCGCCGACCACCCTGCGGCGTCCACGATCTCCCAACCGGGCTCGGCCTTTTCGGCGGGAAGCACCACCTGCTGCGGAACCCCATCGGCTGCCAGAAAGACGGTACGCAGGCTCTCGTGGCGGCCGACCACGTCAGACAGCGCGGCCTGCAGCGCCTGCACATCGAGGGCGCCGTGCAAGTCCAACGCGACGGGCATGTTATAGGTCGGTGACGGTCCCTGAAGTTGATCGACGAACCACAACCGGTTCTGCGCGAACGACAACGGAACCACAGCCGGTCGCTCAGCAGCCGCCAGGGGTTCGAGCAGCCGGACCTCTTGACCGATTCGGGGGGCGAGTTGCGCAATCGCAGGCGTCTCGAACAGCGCGCGCACCGAAAGTCCGGCGTTCAACGCCTTGTTCACCGATGTGACGACGCGCATCGCCGATAAGGAATCACCGCCGAGCTCGAAGAACGAGTCGTCAACCCCGACCCGCTCCAGCCCGAGGACTTCGGCGTAGATGCCGGCCAGTATCTCCTCCGTGGCCGTCGCGGGAGCGCGGTAACCTTCACCGTCCCGATATTCCGGCGCAGGCAGCGCCCGCTTGTCGAGTTTGCCGTTCACCGTCACCGGCACGCTATCGAGCACCACGATCGCGACCGGCACCATGTAGGCCGGAAGTCGCTCGGCGAGTGCCGCTCGCACTGCGGTCGGTTCCGCGGTTCCGGTGATGTAGCCGACGAGTCGCTTGTCCCCTGGGCGGTCCTCACGCGCGACCACGGCCGCCTGGTCCACTCCGTCCAGGCCGGCCAGCGCCGCCTGAATCTCGCCTAGCTCGATCCGGTGCCCGCGAATCTTGACCTGCTCGTCGGCGCGCCCCAGATACTGCAGTTGTCCGTCGTCACCCCAACGCACCAGATCGCCGGTGCGGTACATCCGCGCACCGGGCCGGCCGAACGGACAGGCGATGAACCGCGACGCCGTCAAGCCCGCCCGGCCCAGGTAGCCGACGCCGACGCTGTGGCCGGCCACATACAGTTCGCCGACCACACCGGCAGGCACCGGCCGCAACCAACCGTCGAGCACGAACAAGGCCGACCCGGGCAACGGCGAGCCGATGGGCACGACGTGCGAACCCGCGGTGAGCGGCGCACTCGTCGTCACCCACATCGTCGTTTCGGTGGGGCCGTATTCGTTGATCATCACCCGGCCGGGCGCCCACCGCTCCAACAAGTCCGCGGAGCACGCCTCACCGCCGACGAGAAGAGTCACGCCATCCAAACCCTCAGGCGACAACATCCCCGCGGCCGAAGGGGTTTGGCTCAGCACGCTGACCTTCTCGCGAACCAGCAGCGCCCGCAGGTCTTCCGGCGAGCCGGCCACCCACTCGGGCACCACGGCGAGCTGGCCGCCACGCAGCAGGGCGCCGTAGATCTCCCAGCCCGAGATGTCGAAGCTGTAGGAGTGCCACTGCGACCACACCTGTCGACCCGGCGGCAAGCCTGCCTCGTCCAGGGTGCCCATCAGATGCGTGACGTTGTGATGGGTGATCGCCACACCCTTCGGCCTACCCGTCGTTCCCGAGGTGTAGATGACGTAAGCGAGGTCATCGGGCGTGGGTGCGACCACGGTGTCGGGCAAGCTCGATGCGGACCGGGTATCGATCCGCGGATCGTCGACGTCGATGACCAACAGATCGTGACCCGCCAGCCGCTCGGCTAGAGCAGAGGTCGTGATCGCCGCGATCGGCGCGGCGTCATCGAGCATGAACGCGATTCGCGAATCCGGGTGGGCCGGATCGATCGGCACATACGCCGCACCCGTCTTGAGGACCGCGAACATCGACACGATCGCTTCATCGGAACGGTTGAACAACAAGGCCACCCGCCGGCCAGGGGCCGCACCCAGATCGACAAGCAGGTGCGCCAGCCGATTCGACCCTTCATCCAGTTCCCGGTACGTCAGCGAGCGGCCCTCGTAGGAGATCGCCACCGCTTCCGGAGAATCCGAGACTTGTGTCTGGAATGCCGTCGGAATCGACAGCCGAGGCGGCGCGGGCTCCGTCAGCACCGCGCGGTTGCCCCACTCATCCAGCCGGGCGTGATCCCTGCGGTCGAGCACCGACATGGTCGAGAGCCGGCGTGCCGGATCCGCGGTCATCGCCACCAGGACCTGCTGCAGTCGTGCCGCCAGCTCGGGTACATCCAGTCCAGAGAATGGATGCCCGGCGCCCAAGGTGTTCAGGAATAGGTCGTCACCCACACCCGAGAAGACGAGCCCGAAGCTGCCCACGATGCCGGCATTCGTCATGGACGCCGATGCCGGGACGCCACCGAAATCGAGTGTGAAAGCCGTCGGGAAGAAGTCGACCGCCACCCGCTCGGCTTGATGACCGGGAGCGAGGGTATGCGCCTTACGCTCGAGGGCTTGGACGGGGAACCTCTGGTGCTGCAGCACCTCCCGGATACGAGCGTCCACGTACTCGCAGAAGTCAGATACCGTCGACTCCGGCGAGACGCGCAACACCAACGGCACGATTCCGGCGAACATCCCGGGGAGGGTTTTCGACTCCGGCCGAACACGTCTGCTGACCGGAAAGTCGAGTACGACCTCCGAGCCTTCGGCTGACCATCCGCGCGCCAACAACGCGCACGCCGCGGTGAGTACCGACGACCTCGGAAGGTTCCACACGTGTGACAGCTCGTGGACTCGCCGGAGGACCACCGGGTCCAGCCGCACCGGCTCGGAGAAGTCGTAGGGGTCGTGCTCGACGGGAGCATCGGACGGGCGGGACTGCCGGCTGGGCTGAGGCGGGAGATTCTCGGTCCAATAGGCGCGATCTTCGCGGTAGTCAGTGGACGCTTCGTACTGCAACTCACACTCGACCAATTCGCGCAACGAACCAAAGAAGGCCGGTGGAATTGGCTCTCCCGAAACGATCGCCGAATAGACAGTTGCGATCCTTTGCCCGATCATCGCGATTGCGGCGCCGTCCACGGCTATGTGGTGGAGGCAGGCAAAGAGGTAAAACTCATCGAGGCCAGTCTGGAATAACACGAATTTGAACAACGGACCACTCAATGGCATCGGCGTGCGTTGGATCGCAGCCGCCATCTCTTGTGCATCCTGAACGGGGTGACGCGAACTACTCAGGTCGTAGTACGCCAACTCGACGTCAGGGTAGTCCACCGCCCTTTGGAAAACCCGGCCATCGGCCTCAAAACAGGAAATCCTGACGGGCTCGGCCTCTTGTACCACCCGGCGGATCGCCCACTCAAGGGCATCGTGATCGACCGCCCCCTCGATCCGAACGAGAAGACCAATCTGCCACTCTGTGCCGGAATGACCGGTCTCTTGCGCGAGCCAAATATCCAGCTGCGCCCGCGTCAGCGGAAGTTGGCGCTCATCGTAGTTCATCACACTCCCCCACGTCTCCCCCGATCCGAGACGGCCCAAACGTCATGAGTTCGGTCCCGATGCCAGCCTCTCGCGGAGGCTCTTAGGACGTATGTCAGGCCAGTTCTGTTCGATGTATTCGAGGCAGGCCGCTCGGTCGGCTTCGCCATAAACAACCCGCCAGCCGGGCGGGACGTCGGAAAAGGTCGGCCACAGACTGTGTTGCTCCTCATCGTTGACCAAGACGAAAAAGGTGCCATTGTCGTCGTCAAAAGGATTGATGCTCACAGCTCTCCAACCCACGTAGTCACCATGCTCTGAACCGCCCCCAAGATACTAGAGCCCGACTTGAACAACCAAGGCTTTCGGCAAACTGCCAGGATATGCCCCGAGAGACCTTAGAGTACTCTTCATCTCCCTCCCCGGCAAACTCGGGGCGGATATAGCTTTTAACCGCTTGAACTGGGACGATCGATTGATAGCCGTGCGCTTCGGCTACCGCGTTGGCGGTGAGCTCTCCGAGAACTGAGAAGTTGCCAGAGCCAACTCCATCGGCCTTCGGCCAGAGCGTCCGATGCTTGCGTGAAAAATTTCACACGGCGCGGATTTTAACAGGCACGCCGCGCGAATTCGTAATCGATTTATTGCGATCGACTTTCACCGCGGTTGCGATTCAGTCACGGACTGCGAAGCGAACAGGCGGGTGATCGCAAGCCGAATAGCGCCTCACAACGTGACGACGTTTCGAGACGCCGAAGCGTCTTATTCAGAGATGCCATTGAGAGCAATCGCCCTGTCGGACGAATACACAGTTGGGGTCTGTGCGACTGGCCAGTGCACTTCGATATGCACACAGCTGCCCTCAACGAATCCGTTTAGCTCGGGGCAATACGGCGGTCTACGGAGAGAAACTCGCGGAGGTAGCGGGGCGGCTTGAGATTCAGCATTCGCTGGCGGTCGGCGGCAAGATCCGCGTAGGAAAGTTCTTCGACCTCCGCCGCCGTATAAGACAACCGCGAATCCGGCGACCCCTTCCGAATGAGACCGACACCGAAGTCACAGTTCAGCACCGCCACCTGTAGATCATCCCGAGTGCTACGGAAGTGAACGATCGCCTTCCAGACATCTCCGCTCCACAGGATGTTCCACCAACGGTGTTGCGCGGCGAATTCGGCGAACGACTCTGCTGGATAGGCGATGGAGGCGAGCGCCGGATTGCAGTCATGCAGGACGATGACGCCGTCGTCGCGTAGATAGCGCAAAGTGTTTTCCACGTCGCGAATCACCTGCTGATAGGTGTGCAGCCCGTCGATCAGGGCGACGTCGATGCCGCGCTGCCCGAGAAATGCCGCTTCGCCGGCGAAGAACTCATCGCTGGTCGTTTCGAAGTAGTGAGTGACCCTCCCCTTTGCGTCTGCACGCCTGCGCGAGCGATCCGAGAGCCGGAACGCCGGATCGACGGCGATCTTCTCGTCGGCTTCGATGCGCCGGAACGCAGACCCCGTCTTCACGCCGATCTCCAGATAGACGGGTTTCGCCCGTCCGCGGAGCGCCGCCCGCACGGCCCTGATCCGATTCACACGACAATCCTCCCGGCTCCGAAAGTCCCACGACACACCGCAGGGACGTATGTGAAGCCTCCCACACCATCCAGAACGAGGAGAATACACGTTCAGAAGTCTTGGGCCACTTCTGGAATCCCCCGCATCGGACACGACGACGAACGTTGCTGGTGGCGCCGCTTTGCTCTCGCGAGCGGGATGCTCCGCTTACGATCGATCCGGACCGGGCTCGGACGGCGGGCGCCGGCCACCTACTTGCCCGAAGGATCGGAGGCTTGGCACGTGTCAACGTCGGTTCTCATCACGGGCGGGGCGGGTTTCATCGGAAGCGCGCTCGCCCGTCGACTTGTAGGCGCGGGCTACGAAGTCGCTGTGATGGATGTGCTGCACCCCCAGGTACACGGCGATGGCGAGATCGACATACCCCCGGATGTACGACTGTTCACCGGAGATGTCACCCATGCCCCCGATTACGACGCCGTTTTGAAGTTGTTTCGGCCGTCCCAGGTCATCCATTTGGCGGCCGAAACGGGCACAGCGCAGTCCCTGTCCCACGCGGCGCGCCACGGCTCCGTCAATGTGGTCGGCACCGCCGGACTCCTCGACGCCTTGAGCCGCAAGGCGCACGTACCCGAGCAGTTGGTCCTGGCGTCCTCACGAGCCGTATACGGCGAGGGCGCATGGCGATGCGGCGCAGAAGTCTTCTATCCGCGACCCCGCAGCCACGCACAGCTCGTCGCGGGTGCCTGGGATCCGAAGGGCCCGAATGACGAACCGGCGGAGCCACTTCCGAGTCAGTCGGGTCGCACAGAGCCTCGGCCCACCAACATCTACGCCGCTACGAAACTGGCGCAGGAGCACATGCTGGCTGCATGGGCGGCCTCCCACGACACCCAACTCAGCACACTGCGGTTGCAGAACGTATACGGACCAGGCCAGTCCCTGAGCAATTCGTACACCGGGATAGTTGCCCTCTTTGCGAAATCGGCTCGCGCACAACGACAACTGGAAGTTTACGAAGATGGCCGCATCCTGCGCGATTTCGTTTATATCGACGACGTGGTCGATGCGATGTTCGCCGCAGTGCAGTCACCTGCCAGTGAGGCGCGATGCCTCGACATCGGTTCGGGCAACGCAACGACCATCCATGGGCTTGCTCGCGAGATCGCCGCCATGTGCGACGCACCCGAACCGGTTGTCGTGCCGAAGTTCCGCGACGGCGACGTTCGGGCCGCCAGTTGCCTCACAGAGCAAGCGCAAACCGAGCTCCACTGGCGCCCGAGGTGGGATCTGCAGGACGGTTTGCGTGAACTGCTTGATTGGATCGACGACCAGCCACCCGTCAGTTGAGGTTCTTTCGGCGAGCCTTGTCTTCGATCAGATCGGCGGCTGCTGAGACCGCGGCGGCGGGCTTGGTGAGCCGAGGCGCAAGCTGGCGCGCGCGCTCGACATAGTCCGGCGCGAGAATGGTGCGCAGATCCGAAACCAGCGACTGCTGGGTGGTGCTTGAAAAGCGCCGCGCGGTGCCAACCTTCAGTCGTTTCACCACGGACCCCCAAAGCGTCTGATTGACGTCCATCGAGAGGATCAACGTGGGTACCCCCGCGCGCAGGCTTATCGCGGTGGTGCCTGCCCCGCCGTGGTGCACGACTGCGCGACAGGACGGAAAGACCTCGGCGAAGTTCGCCGCTCCGACCACCTTGACGTGCTCGAAGTGAGGGGCGTCGCTGAAATCGCTTGAGCCGGCGCCGACCAAAGCCCGCTCACCCAACTCGTCACAGGCCGCACCGATCATCGCGAGCGTATCCGCCGGCGACTCCACCGGCATGCTGCCAAACCCGAAGAAAATCGGTGGTTTTCCCGCTGCGACCCACTGCGCGATGTCGTCGTCGCCGTGCGTCGACAACTCCATCGTCAACGCGCCGACGAACGGTCGTTGGCCGCCCCATCGCGCCCACTCGGCAGCCAGCCCGGGAAAGCACACTTCGTCGTATGCCTGTATTTCCAGTGACCCGCGATCGGCAATCCGACGGGAGGCCGGCTTTGTTGCCTTCGGCAGTCCTAACTGACGACGCTGCGCCTCCTCGAGTTTGCGGTCCATGCGCCACCCCAGCCAGTCGTACGCCGCCATCACATACCGGCCCAGCGGCGAGGGCAGGATCGGCAGCACTTGGCTGTTCGCCCTCACCGGCAGGTAATGCAGCGTGACCAAGGGGATGTCGAAGTGTTCAGCCACGTTGGCAGCCGGTTGCTCGAAACTCAGACCGGTGAACAGCAGGTCTGCTCCATTGGCCAGCGACGTCAACGTCGTGTTCATGTGCTGCCAGCACTTGCTGAGGGGCTCCCACAGTTCGGGCCACAACCTACGCAGCTCCCGGACTTTCCACACATTGCGAAACACCGACATCCAGAACTTGCGATACGCCTCCAGCCAGGCCTCGGTCTCCATGCCGTAAGGAACCGCGGCAAGTCCGGCCGACTCGGCGAAGCCGACCAGATCGGGGGGCACCGCCATCACCACACCGTGCCCACGGCGCTGTAATTCACGCCCAATGGCCACCGACGGCTCGATGTCGCCACGAGTTCCATAGGTGGCCAGCACAAATTTCATCGCGATTGTCAGCCTCTCACTCCCCGTGCCCTCCGGCCGCGTTGTGTCGGTAAGTATCGTCTCTGCGTCGGCGGAGGCGATGAGCGGCCGGGTTTCCGCCGTTCGTTGGTCGTGCCTTCCAGCTGCAGCAAACGTCGAGGACGTGGTTGCCGCTCGTGCAGTGGAGGTGCGGCGCGATGCTGGTCACGTGCCTCTGCCTTGGTGTGAATGGTACTTTCGTGATTCGCAATCCGGGTACGGCATCGGACGATCACACACCGAGGAGCTCGACCTTGGCTAATGGCCAGCTGAGCGGACGCGAAGCAGAACGCGTCACGTGGGACGTGATCGTCGTGGGCGCCGGCATGGGCGGCGGGACGCTGGGCTACTCGCTCGCCCAGTCCGGGCGCAGGGTGCTCTTCGTTGAGAAGGGACGTTCGACACTGCCTGGAACGCCCGGCACGATCCGCTCCACCTTGCCGGAGTTGGCAGAGCCGCAGGCCGGCCGCTCCGCGGGTTCCTACTACGACGCCTTGGCCCGCGCGGGGCGCTCAACCGACGAGATAGAGGACATCAGCGGGCGCTTCACGCGGCGGTTCGTGCCGTACCTCGGCAGCGGAACGGGGGGTTCGTCGGCCATCTACGGCATGGTTGCCGAACGGTTGTTCGCTCGCGATTTCATCCCGCGACAGGATTTCCGGAACCCCGGTGATTCGACCGTCCCGGAGGCCTGGCCGATCACTTACGACCAGATGCGGCCTTGGTATGCGGCGGCCGAGAGGCTGCTGGGGGTCCGCGGCCAGCCCGATCCCCTGCGACCCGAAGCGGTTGACGTCAATCTGCCTGTGGCGCCACCATTTTCAGCGGACAACCAACCGTTGGTCGACTATCTCTCCGGGCTCGGGCTTCATCCCTACCACCTGCCTATGGCCTGCGATTACATCGACGGATGCGCGTCGTGTCACAGCTACCTCTGTGGACAGTCGTGTAAGAACGACGCCGGCGGTAACTGCGTGTTGCCCGCGGTCACCCGATACGGTGCCGGCCTGCTGTCCGAGTGTCGGGTGGTGCGACTAGACGCCGACCGAGCGCAGGTCCGACAAGTGATCTGCGAGGATCGCAGCGGCACGCTCGCCCTGAAGGGAAAAGTGGTCGTACTGGCCGCCGGTGCGCTGGTCACGCCGGTGCTGCTGTTCAACTCCAAGTCTGGCGATTGGCCGGGCGGACTGGCCAACGGCTCGGACTGGGTGGGGCGCAATCTGATGCGCCATCTCATCGACTTGATCGAGATCTGGCCCGGTTCCGGCGGCAAGATCACCGCGCCCAACAAAGAGATCGGTCTGAATGACTTCTACTTCTGGGAGGGGCAGAAGTACGGCACCGTGCAGTCATTCGGGGCGATGCCCCCCATGGAATTGCTGACCAATCGACCCGGGTGGCGTGCCAGATCGCTTCGGCTGCTGCGTCCCGTGGCACGCCCCGTCTACGAGCGGTTCTTCAACGGCGGTCTGGTGTTGGCGCCGCTCATGGAGGACCTGCCCTATCTGGACAACCGCGTGCTGCCGAGCGATACACCCACTTCGGACGGTCGGCAGCGGCTACGTATCCGATATCGTCTGCACGCCAGTGAAATCGAGCGCCGCGCAGTGTTCTTGAGGCAGTTGAAAGAGGTCTTCGAACCATTCCGAAAGATCACGCTACGGGGCGCTGAGGACAACGAGGCCGTGGGGCACGTGTGCGGCACGTGCCGCTTCGGTACGGATCCGAGTGCCAGCGTGCTCGACCCCAACAACCGTGCACACGAGGTCAGTAACCTCTATGTGGTCGACAGCTCGTTCTTCCCGTCGAGCGCCGGATTGAACCCAAGCCTCACCGTCGCCGCAAACGCCTTGAGGGTGGCCGCCCACGTCAACCAGGTGCACTTCGCGTCCTGATCGACACGCGGACGGCCCAGCAGGTCAACCTTCTACCGGCTTGCGGATCGGCAATCCGGCAGCGCGATAGATCTCGTCGATGACGGTCATGTTCTCAACCGCGTCATTCGGCGTTGTCGCCATCGGTTCGCCGCGCAGCACCGCGGCGATGAAGGCATCCAGTTGGTATTCATAGGACGAGCGTCGAGGGAAGCGCTCGACTCGGTTGCCCTCGGCCGATCGAATTGAGAGCCGACGGAAAGGCGCCATCGGATTACGCACACGCAGCCGTACGTCGCCTCGCTCACCAACTACCGTGACGCTCAACCGAAACAACTGTGTCGACCACATCGAACAGCGGATGCGGCCTGTATGCCCGCTTGCGAAGCGCAGTTGTGCCGTCATAGCTCGGTCCACCCGAGAATCGCGCAGCTTCGCCCGTGCCGAGACTACTTCGGGCGTCGATCCCCCGAATGTGCGAACCATGTTGACCGCATAACATCCGACGTCCATCGTGGCACCGCCGGCGAGGGAAAAGTTGTAGCGGATGTCGGAAAACTTCGGCAGCGGGAAGCAGAAGGCGGACTCCACGTGCTGCAGCTTGCCAAGTTCCCCGGAGGCAATGATCTCCTCGATTCGCAGCGTCAAAGGGTGGTAGCGGTAATGGAACGCCTCCATCACCACCCGGTCCGATCGCGCCGCCAGTTCGGCGATCTCCCTGGCTTCGGCCGCGTTGGCGGTAAGCGGCTTCTCGCACAACACGTGCTTTCCTGCATTGAGGGCTGCGCGAATCCACTTGCCATGCAGACCGTTTGGCAACGGAATATAAACAGCCTCGACGTCTGGATCCGCCAGCAGTGATTCGTAGCTGCCGTGCACCCGGGCGATGTCATGCTTGGTAGCAAAGACTTTCGCATCAGACGGATCGCGTGACGCTACCGCTGCTACCACCGCCTCGGCGTTTGCCCGCGCCGGATTGATCAGTCCCAGCGGTGCGATCCGGGCTGCACCCAGAATCCCGATTCGCAAAGGACTCCCCGGTGCACGATTGATCATGCCTCTCCTATCAGCCGACGCCCCCCAGGCGGGCGAAGCTCTCAACGTGGTCTGCTGCGTTTGCGGCGCTTTCGACGGGTTTGGTCATGCGAGGGGCCAGCTCGCGAGCCCGAGCCACACAGTCCTCAGTCAGGATCGTGCGTAGGTCGGCGACCAAGGTTTCCTGGGTGGTGTTCGCCAGGCTGCGGGAGGTGCCCACCTTCAGTCGCTTGACCTGAGCTCCCCACAAAATCTGATCGAGCCATGTCGAAAGAATCAGAGTGGGGACCCCGGCGCGCAGGCCGGCGGCAGTGGTGCCGGTGCCGCCGTGGTGCACGACAGCGCGGCAGGCCGGAAAGATCTTCGCGAAATTGATTTCCTCGACCACTTTCACAGGACCGTCGTGCGGTACGCCTTCGAAGTCGGTCCCCGCGGAGCAGACCAGCGCTCGCTCGCCCAACTCCGAGCACGCCGCGGTGATCATGCGTAGCGTCTCGGCCGGAGATTTCACCGGCATACTGCCGAAGCCGAAGAAGACGGGCGGTGTCCCTGCCGCGATCCAGGCGGCGACCTCCTCATCGGCTTCCGTCGACATCTGAATGCTCATCGCGCCAACGAGAGGTCGTTGACCATCCGTCTGCGCCCACTGGTCTGTGAGGCCGGGAAAGCAGGCCCCGTCGTAGGCTTGGATCTCCAGCGACCCGCGGTCAGCCGACGAGTCCTTCGGGGTCCGCGGCAGCCCCAGTTCACGACGTTGAGCGTCGGAAAATCTCTTCTCCAACCAGCCAGTCGACCACTTGGCCGTCGCTGTCGCGGCGCGGATGAGCGGCGACGACTTCGGAACCAACTCGCTGTGGGCTCGGAGCGGCGATGTGTGCAACGTTGCCAACGGGATGCCCCGGGACTCCGCGACATTGGCGACGGGACGATCGAAACCTGCGTCCGCGAGCAGCAGGTCGGCCCCGTCGGCCAGAGACGTGAGCGTTGCGTTGGCTTCCTTCCAGAATTGGCCGAACAAAGCCCAATCCGCCCGCCCCAGCTCGATCACGTCGCGCACCCTCCAGAACTTCGTGAAGAGCTGCGTCATGAAGTCGCGGTGAAGGTCCTGCCAAGCGCGCGAATCGGGTCCGAACGCGACTGCCTGCAGTCCCGCGGACTCGGTGAAGTCGACCAAGTTGGGTGAGACGGCCGCCCGCACCTCGTGGCCGCGCCGCAGTAGCTCACGACCGACTGCAATGCATGGCTCGACATCGCCGCGACTGCCGTAGAAAGCCAGCACGAATTTCATCGGAACGAAACGACCTTCGGCATTACTTGCGCCACAGGGCGCCTGTCCCGTCTATATCGACGATGGGGGCAGTTATCTCGTGTTTTGCGCGATAATCCGCGACTGCCTGGCGACACGCCGGGATCGCGTAGTCATCGATAATGCAATATCCGCCCGGTGACAATCTCGGGTACAGGGCGTCGAGCCCCTGAATGGTCGATTCGTAGAGATCGCCGTCGAGTCGCAACACCGCGATCTGCTCGATCGGGGCATCGTGGAGTGTGTCCTTGAACCAACCGGGCAAGAAGCAGACCTGTTCATCAAGCAGACCGTAGCGCTCGAAATTGGACCTGACTTCCGCTTCGGAAACCCCCAAGATGCCGGAAAAGAGGTCCAGTCTGAGCCCTTTGTCCGCCTTGTAGTTCTCGGTGTCTGGCCGCGGCAACCCCTGGAACGAGTCGGCAACCCACACTCGCCTCGTCTCATCCCCGTAGGCGGCGAGAACCGCCCGCATCAGAATGCAGGCCCCACCCCGCCACACCCCGCACTCGACGAGGTCGCCCGGGATGTCCTCAGCAAGGACTGTCTCGACACATTCCTGCAGGCTCGTGAGCCTTTGCATGCCGATCATCGTTTCAGCGGCCGCCGGCCAGTCCAAGCCCAGATCTCGCTTGCTCTTGAACGGGCTGGCTCGGTTGATGACGGCGTTCGCGCCCTTGAAGAGAAGCCGCCTACGCAATGGCCACTTCTCGGGCATCCGCTCATGCATCCCGTACCGGGTGAGGTTGCGTCGCATCAGGTCCAGGTAAAGAGACCGCAGGTCGCGATCGGTCACCGTCAAAACCGCCCCTATCTCGCTTGCCAGCATTCGCTCGATGAGTGTAGACGCCCGCTCTCGCGGTGTCCCCCGGCCAGCAAACATCTCTGGATACCTGGGTCCCGGCGCCGGTTCCGAGTTTGACTCACCTGGATTTCATCACCGCCGATTGCGCGTGAGTTCGGAATTTTTCACACGCGCTGACATCGGGCCAATGCCGGAAATGGCAATTGGCCGTCGATGCGTGAGTTCGTTGCTCGACTGCGCACCCAGCAGAGCCCAACGCCTTGAATTGCTTGGCCGTGCACGCGCTGAGGGCGGTTGCCGACCGTAAGAAAGCAGGCCGCAGCGGAGCATAGGTACGCCTGTCTAATCTGTTTGCGACAACGCTTTCAGATGATTGCTGTAGGGTATCCGCGATGGTGTGCCTCCAGACGGTCGAGAGCGGACGCCTCCACTCGATTACGGGGTGACAGCACACGCCAGTCCTGCAATTCCGCTATCCGACGATCCGAACCTGCCGCGCCCTTCGAAGAAGGATTCTGTGAAACGACTTCCTCCTCGCTGGTTCGTCGCCGCGGTTACCGCGATCGGTAGCATGCAGCTCCTGTCGATGATGGACAGCACCATTGCGATCATCGCCCTTCCCAGGATCCAAAACGACTTGGGGTTGTCGAGCGCCGGGCGAAGCTGGGTGATCACCGCGTATGTGCTGGCCTTCGGCGGACTCATGCTGCTCGGCGGTCGCCTCGGTGATGCGTTCGGACGCAAACGTGCCTTCATCGCCGGCGTCGCTCTCTTCACGGTGTCCTCAGCACTGTGCGGGATCGCCTGGGACGGGGCCATCCTCGTCGCCGCGCGGTTGATGCAAGGTGCAGCCGCGGCGGTCGTAGCGCCGACCTCGGTCGCGCTAGTGGCGACAACCTTTCCGAAGGGACCGTGGCGCAACTCAGCAATGGCGGTGTTTGCCGCTTTGATGGGCATCGGCTCTGTGGCAGGGCTGGTCTTGGGCGGTGCGCTCACCGATGTGTCGTGGCGGCTTGCGTTCCTGTTGAACGTGCCTTTCGGGCTCCTCGTGCTGTTCCTGGCGCGCACCGCGCTGGAGGAGACCCATAAGGAAAAGATGAAGCTCGACACCGCGGGCGCCTTGCTGGCCACCATGGTTTGCACCGCTGCGGTGTTCGGCTTCTCAATCGTTCCCGAGGACGGCTGGCTATCCGTCGCGGCGATCGGTTCGGCCGTGATAGTCGTCGCGGGACTGGTGGCATTTATTTTGGTCGAGCGCACTGCCCAAAACCCGATCGTGCCCTTCCAGTTGTTCCGCGACCGAAATCGACTGGCCATATTCGCGGCCGTATTTCTCGGCGGCGGGGTCATGTTCACTCTCATGGTGCTCATCGCCCTCTACGTCCAAGACGTCATGGGCTATAGCGCGCTGCGCGCGAGTATTGGATTCGTCCCGTTCGCCATCGCCGTAGCCGTCGGCGCAGCCGCGTCGTCGAGATTGGTCAGATTGTTCTCGCCGCGGGTGGTGATGACCGCCGGTGGCTCGCTGATGCTGGCCGCCATGCTCTATGGTTCGACGCTCACCCGCGAAGCCCCGTACTTCCCGGATCTAGTAGTGCCGCTGGTCGTCGCGGCCCTGGGAATCGGCCTGGCGAACGTCCCACTCAGGCTGGCGCTGATCGCAAGTGTGGGGTTGGACCAGATCGGCCCGACATCTGCGATTGCACTCATGCTGCAAAACCTCGGCGGTCCCCTGGTGCTCGCCGTCGTCCATGTCGCGATTACCACGCGCACATTGGCTCTGGGTGGCACCCAGGGACCCGTCACCACCATGAACGTCGAGCAACTGAACGCGTTTGACCAGGGCATCACCTACGGCATGCTGTGGTTGGCGGTGATGGTGCTATTCGTTGGTGTGGCGGTCCTTTTCATCAACTACAGCGCCCGCGATGTGGCGCACGAACACGACGTCGAAAGCGATACCGACTCCCCGAAGCGTTAGCTAGTTTCGGATGAGGAATCCGTTTGTTGCGAAGGAAAACCCGAATTTCATTTCTCGCTCACGATCATGGGTGTAATCGTCCGGGAATAACGCCTCATAGGCTTCGATAGCCTCGAACGGCCCTGGACCCATGCCGGGCAAGATCGGGTGGCCGTTGATGTTCGAATCCTCGACCACCATGTAATCACCGGTCTTCAACAAGGGGCGCAACAGTTTCATTTCGGCTAGCACATGGTCACAGCTGTGGTCGCTATCAAGGATGGCGAAGACCGGGCCGGGATACTCGCTGCGCAATTGAGTGATCTTCTCAGCCACTTGCGGTTCGGCCGATGACGATTCGAATAAGATCACGTCCGGATCGTCCTGCACTTCAGGCAGCACATTTTGATGGGTGATGTCTACCGACAAAACAGCGAACGGCCTTTTCGTCTGGCGCAGAACGGTGGCGTAAAACAAGGCTGAACCGCCTCGAAATGTACCGAACTCCACCACCAGAGACGGACGCAAATCCCAGAGAATTTCCTGGTAGTTCCACATGTCGCTGACCGACTTCTGACATGGAATGCCCATCCAGCTAGTCGTATTCCAGACCAATGTGCCGTAGTACCACCTGTGATATTCCTCGGCGATCGCGTCGCTGGGTCGGTAGATAACCCCCGCTAGACCGCTGGCGATCTGCCGAATCAGTCCCATTCATCTCCCCTAACCGCTTCAATCAGACATCGGATCTTTGCGCAACGCCCCACCCGGCCAAGCGAGATTAACAGGACCGCTGTTGACGGGGGCAGGAACCCGCGGATCACCGTACTGCGCTCACCGAACTCTTGCTGCCAGCAATGACAAGCGTCGTCCTTCGCACCCTGACCGCTGACGACTGCGCGCCTAAGCGATGAAACAGTACATGCGATAGGAGAATTCGCCGTCTTGCATCGCCCGGTAGACCTTTGAGCCTTGCACGAATTGACAAGTCGCGCTCAGAAGCTTTGAGTTGTGGTGTTGAAGCAACTCTTCCCAGCGCCGCGAATTCTGATCCATCCCACGCAAGACATCCGTGGTGATGTCTCGGTGCGAAAACATTCGCATCGGGGCGTCCGCCAGCGCCGCCTCCCAGTCCGGAATATGGGGTGAGAAGCGGCCGTCGGTGTAAAGGAAGTGACCACCCGGCCGTAGGACTCGCTTCACCTCGTTGAGAAACAGTCGAAATTCTGGATAATGGATCGATGATTCGACGTTGACAACGGCGTCAAAAGACTCATGAGGGAACGGTAAATCCTGTGCGTCACCCTCGACGAATTCCAACCCCGGCGTACGGTGTTGCCGGCGACAGAACTCGATTCCGTTCGGGTTCAAGTCCAGTGCCACGTATCGGGCGGGCTCAAGAGTACGGGAAAGATATGAGGCGCCGCCGCCATGACCACACCCCACCTCCAGCACGTCCTTGCCCCTCAAGTCTCCCGCCTGCGTGGCGGTTCGATGGTAGAGCTGAATCGGATACCGATGGGGTTCGTCGGAACCGTCTAAGGTGATTGCCATCGGAGGGTCTTCTTCGTAGCCGTAATTCAAGAAAAAAACGTCATCGCCGTCGAACCGCCGAGTCAGACTGCGGTAGTCACGCTTCTGAGTCTTATAGCCGAGCTTCCAGACGATCGGGTGAAATAGTAAGCGGTCCAAAAGCCTCACGCGCGGTGTCCCTTCCAACTTTCTATCTAGTTGCTGTTGATGACTTTCTATCCAGTTGCTGTTGATGACGCTCTCTGAAATTAGCCTATCCTGCACTCGTCCGCTGACGAACTAGCTAAGCCCAACTTCCGCTACGCCGATTGGCCAAGGCGCGAATCTCGTACATCAGTTTCGTGAGCGACGGGCGCATGAAGCGGTTCAGCTTCTGTAAACGATCGAAATCCTCGAATGATTTCCGGAAGCCGCACTCACTCGTCCGGTACTCCTCGTAGACGCGATCGAGCTCATCCAGCTGCAGGGGTTCGTCACGCGCCGCACCGCGTAACGTCTCGTAAACCACCGAGAACCAATCGGTTCCGAACGGTTCCTCCACTGGGCCGATGTGTCGCTGTCGGTGAAGGCTGGGCCGTAGAAAGTTCCCAATCTCCGCTTCGTCCTGTTCGCTGAGATCGATCTCGAGCGCCTCTGACACCCGCGCCACCTCGCGGCGCCAGTCGTCCAGAAGGTTGGCATACTCCAGAAAAACGCGGGGGAGGCCGCGTGTTTTTCTTTCAGCGAGCAAGGTGTACTTCAGCCAAAGCGTCTTGGCGAGTTCGGAGGAAACCCCGCCCGGTGCGGTAATCGACGCAACGACCTCCTCCGGCGGGCGCAGCGCGATCACACTCACAGCCTCAAACCCGGCGGTTCGCGCCGCTTCGAACCAGATATCGACCAAAACGGTGATCTTTGGATCTTTGAGGACGATGAGCGGCGCGGACGGCAGTGTGGAGAGAAATTCGCGGATGTCCCCGACGCAAGCCGCACGCTCTTCGGCGTCTAACACGCCGTCTTCTTGCAGGCGCAATGTGGGGTCATACCATCCACTACCGTTGCGGCGCAGAATCTTGTCGTTGAGATGGAGGGCTGCGCGCGGCTCCCAATGGCCGAGTGGGTTTTCCGGCATGGCGCCCATCATCCCGGTGGGAAGCTCGCATCCGCAGAGCGAAAGAACCCGTGTGATCGCCGATGTTCCCGACCTGGGCATGCCCAAGACGAACACGATGACGGGGCGTGCTGCGCTCTGACTTTGCGGATTCCCGGCCGGGTCGCCGGTCACGCTCGCTGCCCTGCGTCTGTTGCGGCTACGAGTTCGTCCACGTGCGCTCCACGGTGACAAGCCGATTCCACGGCGGTCTTCCCGCTGGTGCGTCGCCGGTCGCTCATGGCGGCAGAATATACAGGAGCCCGGTGGTGGCGCAGCAATTTGCTACCGTCTCGACAGGCCAGTCGGCGGCACCCCTCTTCGCCATCTGCGAACCGGACATCTGCACGATGACACTTGGGCGCGCCGTTGATCTTGCCGGCCAAGTTGGCGTGGTATCACGAGATCAATGCGAGCACCTTCGGAACCGCCCCCAGTACAGCCTTCGACACTCATTTCCGAACGAAACTCGAATCGACACCAAGGACTTGGACATTTGCGACATTGACGGCGCTTCGGTGGCACCACGATGCGAAATCTCCGCCGATCCGGCAAGCAAGCGCTGTAAGACGCACATCACCAGCCGTAGTGCGGCAACGGGATCAGCTACCCTCGAACGGTGATCACGCGCGACACGCTACCGGTTGGCGCTGCGCGACGTTGCATCGCTCCTCTCAGTTGGGCGTTTGCCGCACCGCAGGTCGCGCGCTCGCCGAATCCCGGCGTCAAGGCTGATTCATGGCAGTAGAAGGTCGCCCCGTTCGCGCACGGTCGAGGCGCCGCCGGCGCAGCGATCAGCCGCAGCCGGACAACCGGCTCGCGCTGCTGGACCACGCTTTTTTCACGGGACAGCGCGCAACGAATCAAGACCAGGTCTTACAGGTTGTCTGGGTCTATGAACACGCTCTGAATTTCGACGGTTTACAACGCTTTCATCACTATCTCGGACGGGGATTACTCGCACGGCGCATCGAACGTTCACCGCTACCGTTCGCCAGGCACCGCTGGGTGTCAAACGCGGAACAGCCGGGGATCGAAGTCGCCGAGCATGCTCGTCCACGGGCTGAAGTCAGCGACTGGGCCGATGAGCGCTCACAACTGCCGATCGATCCAGAAGCTGGTCCCGGTTGGCATCTCGGTGTCCTACCACTCGAGGACGGCGCGACCGCCGTGACTCTGGTGGTTTCGCACTACCTCATAGACGGCCTCGGCCTCATCGTCGCTCTGATCGATGCGCTCATGGGTGAGACCCGTGATCTCGGCCTCCCCCCGCCGCGTTCACGAACTCCGTTGCGCGCGGCCGCACACGATGCGCGAAAGGTGGCACAGGACATACCCGAGGCGACCCGAGCGCTTCGAACAGTAACCAGGCTTGCTCGTCAGCACCGACGTGAACTTGCCGCGGCGGCACGACTGGCTCGCCGTCACCGAGAGGAAATCGTCCGCTCACCGGCATCGCCACCGGCCGCCAGTCCTGACGCCGGTGCCAGCGGTGATCTCGTCATCGTGCCGGCGGTCACCATCCACGTCGGCCTCGAGCACTGGGATGCGCGGGCAGCAGCCCTGAATGGGACCAGTAAGGCATTGTTCGCCGGGTTCACTGCGAAACTCGGTGAGCGCATCGGACGCCGCGGCGATGACGGCGCGATCACCCTTCAACTGCCGGTGAGCACTCGGACGGAGGGTGACACGCGGGGAAACGCGATGACCGTCGCACGAGTGACCGTCGACCCGACGCAGGTCACCACGGACCTGAGCTCGGTGCGCGCCACCATCAAGCAAGAGTTGAGCAATCTGACCGAGACGTCGGACGCTCCGCCGCACCTCTGGTTGACCCAGTTCGCACCGAAACGGGCGTTGAGACGGCTGTCCAGTGTGATGGTGGTAGGCGACACCGGTTCGCCGATATTCTGTTCGAATCTCGGGGACGTGGGCACCATCATCCGTCGCCTCGACGGCACCGATGCGGAATACGCCACAGCGCGAGCAGTGGGGCAACACCTCACGCGACAGTGGCTCGAAGAAACTGGCGGGCTGATGCGATTGCAGGGCTGGCGCATCGGCGGCAAGTTCGGTATCAGCGTCATCGCCTACCAACCCGGCGCAGCCAACACCCGGGACGCTCTGCGCGAGATGGTTGCGTTGACCTTGGCCGACTTCGGGTTGACCGGTCAGATCGACTAGGTCCGGATCCGATCGTGTCCAAGCAGATGCCCGATCATCTCCTCACCGCATCAACATTGTCTCGATACCATGCGACGGTGGTCTCGATGCCGGCTCGTAGCGAGATGCCGGCTTTCCACCCCGCATCGCTCAGCGCTGAAACGTCCAAGAGCTTACGGGGTGTCCCATCGGGTTTCGTGTGATCCCAGTGCGTCTGGCCGTCGTAACCCACCGCCTGGGCCACCATCTCCGCGATCTCCGAGATGGTGTGGTCGACGCCGGTGCCCACGTTGACGTGATCGGACCCGTCGAAGTGCTCGAGAAGATACAGGCAGGCACTCGCCAGATCGTCGACGTGCAGCAATTCGCGTCGAGGACTGCCCGTCCCCCAATTGGTCACCTCGGTTGCGCCGGTGACCTTCGCCTCTTCATACCTGCGGATCAACGCCGGCAGGAGATGTGAGCCCGTTGCGGAGAAGTTGTCGTTCGGGCCGTAGAGGTTGGTCGGCATGGCAGAGATCCACGCCAACCCGTGCTGACGCCTGACCGCTTGAACCTGAAGAATCCCCGCTATCTTCGCGATGGCGTAGGCGTCATTGGTGGCCTCGAGAGGGCCGGTCATCAATGCGCTCTCGTGAATTGGCTGCCGCGCGTGTTTGGGATAGATGCACGAGGAACCGAGGAACAGCAGCCGCGGTACACGCGCGGCGACCGCGGCGTCGAGCAGGTTGACCTGAATTTGCAGGTTTTCGGAGAGAAAGTCGGCTGGGTACGTATTGTTCGCCATGATGCCGCCGACACGGGCTGCAGCGACGATGATGATCTCCGGCTTTGCCTCCATGACGAAGTCGAAGGTTGCGGCCCGGTTTGCCAGATCGAGCTCATCGTGTGTCCGCGCCAATAAATGGACGAACCCCTCCGCTTCGAACTTCCGCATGAGGGCCGAGCCGACCAACCCGCGGTGCCCGGCGATGTACACGCGCGAACCCCGGTCAAGAGTTCCGACCTCGAAGGCCATCCGTTTTCAGCTCCACCCGGAAAGAGTCGGAGTGTCTCTCCATGGCCTACCTTCGCACTCCAATGCGGCGATGTCTGCGTCCACCATGATTCGCGCGAGTTCTGCCGTATGTACGGATGCCTTCCAGCCCAGTGATTGAGCGGCCTTGGTGGCGTCACCTACCAACGTGTCCACCTCTGTGGGTCGTAGGTACCGCTCGTCGAACTTAAGGTACTTGTGCCAGTCCAGCCCGGCGCGATCGAACGCCGTCTGCGCGAATTCGCGGACGGAATAACCGCGTCCCGTTGCGAGCACGTAGTCGTCGGGATCGGGAGCCTGCAGCATTCGCCACATCCCCTCGACGTATTCGGGTGCATATCCCCAGTCCCGGATGGCGTCGAGATTGCCCATGTAGAGGTCTGACTGCACGCCCGCTTTGATGCGCGCCACTGCGCGCGTGATCTTACGCGTCACGAATGTCTCACCGCGCCTTGGTGATTCGTGATTGAACAAGATGCCGTTGACGGCGAACAATCCGTAGGCTTCCCGGTAGTTGCGCGTCATCCAATACGAGTAAACTTTCGCCGCGCCATATGGGGAACGCGGATAGAACGGCGTCTGCTCGCTCTGGGGTGGCGGGGACGCCCCGAACATCTCCGACGAGGACGCTTGGTAGAAGCGGCACTGAACGCCCGAAAGCCGAACAGCTTCCAACAGGCGTATCGAGCCCATCCCGGTGGTATCGCCGGTATGCACCGGTTCGTCGAAGCTCACTCGCACATGCGACTGTGCTGCAAGGTTATACACCTCGTCAGGGTCGATGGTGTTGAGCAATGTGACCAAACGGGTACCGTCGGTGAGGTCACCGTAGTGCAGGAACAGCCGAGCGTTGGCCTCGTGCTGATCGACGTAGAGGTGGTCGATTCGCTGCGTGTTGAAAGTCGAGGCTCGACGGATCAACCCGTGAACCTCATATCCCTTGCTGAGCAACAACTCGGCGAGATAAGAGCCGTCCTGACCGGTGATGCCAGTTATGAGCGCTCGCTTCACTGGTTCCCCAATTCCGTTGTGACCTGAGGGTTCACGTTACCGCCGCTGCCATCCGCCACACGTCGTCAGCGGTCAGCCGACACCCTCGAGGCGGCGAAGTTCTCCACAGCATCGGCGGCGGCGTTGATGCTCTCAGAAGGTTTTGTCATCCTGGCGGCGACCTCGCGGGCACGGACGAGACATTGTGGCTCAAGGATACGACGCAAATCAGCGACCAACGACTCCTGGGTGGTATCCGACAAGCGCCGTGTCGCACCGACTTTCAGGCGACGGCTCACCTGTCGTCCACGAAGCCGCTGATCTGGCCATGTCCAAAGAACAAGGGAGGGCACCCCGGCGCGCAGCCCGGTGGCAGTGGTAGCCGCCCCACCGTGGTGAACAACTGCGCGACACATCGGAAAGATCGCGGCGTGATTCATCGTTTCCACGACCTTGATGTGCTCCGGATGGGAGACGTGCCCGAAGTCGGTGGTGCCGGAGCAGATCAACGCCCGCTCGCCCAACTCCGCGCAAGCGGCGCTGATCATCGCGACGGTTTCCGCAGCGCTACCCACCGCCACACTGCCGAAGCCGAAGTAGATCGGCGGGCTGCCGGCGGCAATCCACGACGAGACCTCTGCGTCGACATCGGTCGACAACTCCATCGTGAGGGTGCCGACGAACGGCCTTCGGTCACCGAACGCGGCCCACTCCTCCGCGAGTCCGGGGACGAAGGCCTCGTCGTAGCCTTGGATCTCCAACGACCCGCGTTCGGTGATGCGGCGGGGAACCGGACGCGTCGACCGCGGCAGTCCCAGTTCGCGACGCTGCGCGTCGTCGGCCTTTTTCGACAGGCGCCAGATGACCCAGTCGTTGGCGGTCATCATGGCGCGCGCCAACCGCGCAGGCACCAGGGGTGTGGACTGCCTGTTCTTTCTCGTCGGGTGATAATGCAGGGTGGCCAGCGGGATGTCGTAGTACTCCGCGATGTTCGCAGCCACACCTTCGAACACCACGCCGGTGAAAAGCAGATCCGCGTCGTGCGCGAGCGGCGTGAGGGTTGCGCTCAGCTCCGACCAGCTCCGGCTGACTGGCCCCCAGAGGTCTCGCCAGGAATCAATCAGGCCGCGTACCTTCCACGACTTGCGGAACAAGCGCGTCCAGAAATCACGGTGAGCCGACAGCCAGGCCTGCGTGTCCGACCCATAGGGAACCGCCGTGAGCCCTGCCGCCTCGGCGAAGCCGACCAGATCGGGTGCCACGGCGACGCGAACGTCGTGCCCCCGACGAAGCAGCTCTCGGCCGATCGCGACGCATGGCTCGACATCGCCACGGCTGCCGTAGCTCGCCAGCACGAATTTCATTGCCGAGATTCTAGCCTTCCCCCGCGCGCGCACGGTCACCGAAGGTGAGCGGCACTTTTGCCGATCCCTGTCCCCGAGAAGATACCGTCGAACACGTCGCCTGCAAACTGGACTCGGAGGTTTCGCCGCCCCGTTGCACGGTAGACTCCCGGGGAAAAATCCTCGTAGGCTGAACACGTCGATCACCCGTTGGTGATTCTGAGGGTATGTAAGCGTTGGCCTCTGGCAAAGGGGGAGCATGGAACGGGCACGTGAGGCTCTGAAGCAATTACTCGGACGTGTCGTGATGGGCTTCTTTAACGCCCTCTACCGCCTTTATGTGCGTTCCTCGATCCACGGCGACCACGAATTCTTCAATACCGACGACTTCCCCTGGGTCCCGGCGATCGAAGCAGACTGGCACAAGGTTCGCGCCGAACTCGAAGAACTTCTCCCCTACGCGGCAGACCTACCGAACTTCCAAGACATCTCGCGGGATCAGAAAGCCCTCTCCCAGGACGACAAATGGAAGACCTTCTTCTTCTACGCGTACGGCATCAAGGCGGTGCCAAACTGCCGCCGTTGTCCGGACACCGCCGAGCTCCTCAAGAAGATCCCGGGCATGAAGACCGCCTTCTTCTCGATCCTCGCCCCCGGTAAGGAGCTGCCCCCGCACTACGGTCCCTACAAGGGTGTGCTGCGCCTCCATCTCCCAGTGCTCGTTCCCGAGCCTGCCGAGATGTGCGGCATTCGCGTCGGAACGCAGACGCGGCATTGGGAGGAGGGCCGAGTGATGATCTTCGACGACACCTTTGAACACGAGGCCTGGAACCGGACGGACGGCGTCCGGGTGGTCCTCTTCGTCGACATGATGCGTCCCATGCGATTCCCGGCGAACTTGGTGAACTCCACGATGAGCTGGTTGATCGCACTCTCGCCGTTCGTGCTCGGCAACCTCGGCAGCTATCTCCGCTGGGAGAAACGCTTCGAGGCAGTCATGAATAAAGGCGCGGCGGCGAACTAGCCCCGGCAGACCACCTGACTGCGGCAATCGCCGATGCGCGTCACGTGGATCTCCTGATCGACCATCCAAGCAACATTATTCGCGCGAAACGTCACCTTCGCGACGCCCCTTCTGTAGACATCTCAAGAGGCATTTCGGATCGAGGGGGCAGCTGTGACGCGACGGTATCAAGCCCCTCGTCGCTGAGAGGGGGTGCGGGTGCAACAGCCCGACGTAGTCAGCCAACCAAGCAACCTGAACGGTCAGCCGTCCGCCAAACCGGGGTATCGCCCGGATGTCGAAGGCTTACGCGCCGTCGCGGTACTGGCAGTCGTCCTGTTCCACGCCGACGTGCCCGGGGTTGGTGGGGGATACATCGGCGTCGACGTGTTCTTTGTCATCTCTGGGTTCCTGATCACCGGGCTGCTGTGGCGTGAAATGAGGACTACGGGAAGCGTGGGCCTACGCCGATTCTACGGAGCACGCGCCCGCCGTCTGCTACCCGCATCGGCCGCAGTGGGGGTGGTCACCGCAATCTGCTCGGCGGCCCTGTTACCCCCATTGCAGGCGAGAAGCGTCTTCCTCGACGGCATCGCCAGCGCGTTGTACGTAAGCAATTACCGGTTCGTGCTCGACGGCGTTGACTATCTCGCGCCCTACATGCCCCCATCCCCCTTCCTGCACTATTGGTCATTGGGCGTCGAAGAGCAGTTCTATCTCGTATGGCCGGCTCTGATAATCGGCGCAGCGTGGATTATCAGCCGTACCCGCCGAGGCATCAAAGCCGGACATAACCGGTCGGAACGCCCGTACATCGTGATCTTTGCGCTCGTGGCAGTGGGATCGTTTGCCCTGTCGCTGGCGGCCACTCGCGTTCTACCATCCATCGCGTTCTTCTCGCTGCCGACGCGAGCCTGGCAGTTGGCCGTCGGCGGCTTGGTGGCGCTCACAGCCACCCAATGGCACCGGTTGTCCCCGAGGTTCGCCGTGATCGCGGGCTGGGCAGGTCTGGGCATGGTGCTGCTGGGCTGCACCTTATTGCGCGAGACGACCCCTTATCCCGGCACCGCCGCACTGCTGCCGACGGTGGGAACCGCGCTGATAATCGGTGCCGGCTGCGTCGCTCATGGAAAGGGTTGCGGTCGCGTCTTGTCGCTTTCTCCGATGCGGGCGATCGGCCGGGTGTCTTACTCGTGGTACCTCTGGCATTGGCCGGTACTGCTGCTCGCACCCCCCTTGCTGGACCGCCCACTCGGCTTGACCGGCCGACTGATCGCCGCCCTCATTTCCCTCGTTCTTGCAGTCCTCACACTGCATCTCATAGAGAACCCGCTGCGGTTCTCCGCTGGAATCCGCCGATCGCCCGCCCGAAGCCTGGCGCTCGGCGCTGCCGCCACCGCGGTGGCAGTCTCGGTGTGCGTTGCGTTGCTGATCGTCGTACCAGTCCCTGTAGGCCGCGGTGCGCCGGCCGCGCCGTTGGTCATCAACGCAGCCCAGCCTCCACCTCAGGGTGATATCCGGGCCTACGAGAGCGCGGTCGAGGACGTCTTCGCACAAGTCCAAGCCGCTGTGGCGGCGTCGGCGGGCAAAACAGCTGTACCGCGCAACCTCCGGCCGCCCCTTGCGGACGCGACAGCCCAGGTCAAGATTCTGCTTCAGGAAGGCTGCATGCGGAACATTTTCCAGATCGAGCAACCCGAATGCGCGGCTGGCGATGTCACCTCAGCGACGACCGTGGCGCTGGTCGGCGATTCGAACGCCACGATGTGGAGCCCGGCGCTCGAACAGGCAGCCGAAGAACGACACTGGCGGCTGGAGTTGTTGACGAAAGCGGGCTGCCCACTGATGGATGTCCCGATCACGCACCCGAACCTGCGGCGGGTGTACACCGAATGTGAGCAATGGCGCGATGGCATCGTCGCTCGACTGCGTGCTGAGCGCCCACAGCTGGTAGTGCTGGGGATGAAACGGCACTATAACGCTGAAGCCTTCGGATTTACGTCCTACGACTCAGCCTGGCACGACGGACTGACCCGGATGGTGCGACAGCTGCGCGAACTCGGTTCGCAAGTCATGGTGTTAGGTCCCATCCCGGATCCACAGGCAGTCGCGTCGATCTGCCTATCCGGTCATCTTGACGATGCGAACGCCTGCTCGCCGCAGAGGTCAACCGCCGTAAACGAATCCGGCATCGCCGCAGAATCGGCGGCCACTGCAGCGGGCGGCGGCCAGTACGTCGACCTCACCGACCTGTTCTGCACCGCCCAGCTCTGCCCGGTAATTGTCGGCAACACCCTGGTGTATCTGGACCAGCGTCACATCACAATCGACTACGGCCGACAACTAGCGCCTGTCATGAGCGCGCTGGTCGAGCGCGAACTCGCGCGCAGATGAGAGCGAGTGCGGCAGGCGTGCCTAACCATCCACCCGGACGAACTCGTCCTGCTGGTACTTCTCGACACACGCCGCTCGCCTGACCTTGCCACTAGTGGTAATCGGGATCGAACCAGGTTCCACCAGAACAAGATCCGCAACCGCGAGTCCATGTGAGTTCGAGATCGCCGACGCCACCTCGCCCTTCACGGCCGCGAACCTCTCGGCCACTTCCTCATCGGAGTTGCCCCGTTTCTTGATTTCGACGATCACGACAAGCTGCTCACTGCCCTCGTCCGGGACGGCTATGGCCGCAACCCGTCCCCCGGTAATCTCCTGGCTGGTTGCCTCGATGTCGTCGGGAGAGTGGTTGCGGCCGTAGACGATCAAGAGATCCTTGATGCGGCCGACGATGAACAGCGCCCCATCGGTGACGAAGCCCAAATCTCCGGTCCTGAGCCATGGACCCTCCGGTGTGCCCGCGGACGAGGCGACAAGCATTCCGCCAAAGGTGCGTTCGGTCTCCTCCGGCTTCTGCCAGTAGCCCAAAGCGACATTGTCACCGTGCACCCAGATTTCGCCGGTCGCACCATCCGGGCATTCGGTTCGCGTCTCCGGATCGACGATCCGCACGATGGGCGACTCGGTCAGTGGGTAACTGATCAGTGGAGTACCGCTTCCGCCCGCACACCGCTTCGCCTCGCCGGCGGCAAGCTTGTCGGACTCGAACTCGACAACCTGCGGCGGTTCGCCCGCTTTGCTGGTCGCAACATAGACGGTCGCCTCCGCGAGCCCATATGACGGCCGCACAACCGATTCTTGGAGATTGAACCGCGCGAACCTGTCGGTGAATCGCTGCAGCGTCGCGGGGTGGACTCGCTCGCTACCGCTGAGAATGGTCTCGACACTGCCGAGGTCATAGCCGGCCATGTCCTCGTCGGACGTCCTGCGGGCTGCCAATTCGAAAGCAAAATTCGGTGCGGCGGAAAAGGCATGGGTATTGCTTGCCATCAAATGCATCCAGCGGGCTGGACGCTGAAGAAACGACACCGGGCTGGTGACCACCGATTGGTACCCGCCCAGAATCGGCGCACAAACTCCGAGAACCAAACCCATATCGTGGTAAAACGGCAACCACGACACGATGGTGCTGTCTAGCGGTGCGACACCGTGCGCATGCGCAAAGTAACCGGACATCAATTGCTCGAAATTGACCTGGAGATTGGTGTACGAGATCATCACTCCGGCTGGTTGCCGAGTCGACCCGGACGTGTACTGCAAATATGCGATCGATTGATAATCATCTGACCATGCGTCGGAATTCAGCGGCGCATTCAAATCCAGCAAATCGATTTCGATGGTCGTCGGCGCGGGCTCCCCGGGTTTCGGCGTGATCGACGAGCGGACCGCGTCGATCACCGAAGAAGAGGTGAGAACGGCGGTCGGCCGCGCGTCATGCAGCACCGAATCGACACGCTCGTCGCTGACTCCGCCGAGCGGAACCGAGAGCGGAACCGCGACAACCCCCGCCTGTAACGCGCCTAGAAACGCCACGACGTAGTTCAGTCCCTGCGGGGCAAGTATCACGGCGCGGTCGCCCGCGGCGACACATTGTCTGAGTTCCCGGGCGACATTCATGGCCTGTCGGTGCAACTGCGCCCACGTGAGGCTTTCGGCGACGCCGGCCCAGTCTTTGTCGTAATCGACGAACGTAAATGCCGTTTCATCGGACTGCAGGCCGGCGCGCTCGCGCAGCAGTGCCGGGAGGGACGTCTCATCCACGCGCATGACGTTACCGTGATGAATGGTGCAGCACTCGAAGAGGGCGTCTAAGTAGCTGTCGGGGGCGGACGCGGACGACAGCTGAGCCCTTGCGGTGGCGGGTTGAGGGTCATCCGCTCGCAGTGGGCACCCGGGCGTCGCCACAAGCTCGCGGGCCTGTTTGGATCGAGCATGACATCTACGCTCCGGCTAACGGGGCTGGTGTTCGAACGGCCCGATAATGTGATGCGGTCGATTGACACAGATCACGGCATCGTGGATGTTCGGGTGAAGTGCCGTACTGGGGCAAGCGGCGAAAGAGGCGACTCGTCGCCGCCGTAAGGAGACGGAATGGTTTCACTGGGGGAGTCCGACGACCGGGCAAACTGCCTATCATCGCCGGATCCCACGCCCGGTGCGAACACCAGAGCTGCCGTTCCGATTGCTGTCATCGGTATGGCTTGTCGCCTTCCGGACGGTATCGACTCCCCCGCACGGTTATGGGAGTCGTTGTTGCGAGGCGATGACCTGGTCACCGAAATTCCCGGCGACCGCTGGGACGCCGATGATTTCTACGACCCAGAGCCAGAGGTGCCCGGCCAGTCGGTATCCAAATGGGGCGCATTCCTCGACGATGTCGCCGGTTTCGATTCCGGATTTTTCGGGATCGCCGACGCCGAGGCTGCCGCCATGGACCCGCAGCATCGGTTGTTGTTGGAGAACTGCTGGGAAGCGACGGAGCATGCCGGCCTTGTACCGCAGACCCTGTCCGCTTCGCTCACCGGCGTCTTCGTCGGACTGGATCATTCCGACTACCAGTTGGTCAACTCGGATTCTGACGCAATGGCGGGCCCGTTCGGTTACCTGGGAAACAGCTCCGGCATGGCTTCCGGACGGATCGCGCGCATCCTGGGGCTCCGTGGTCCCGCGGTGACGTTGGACGCTGCGGGTTCTTCAGGTCTCCTTGCGGTGCACATGGCCTGCCGCAGCCTGGGTGACGCAGAGACAGATTTGGCGTTCGCCGGCGGGGCCTTCGTGATGCTGGAACCACGAAGGTTTCTCGAAGGGACGGCGAGAGGCGAACTGTCGCCTACGGGACGCTGTCGCGCATTCGACGCCACAGCGGATGGGTGCGTCTACGGCGAGGGTAGCGCGGTGGTGTTACTCAAACGTCTGCCGGACGCGATCAGGGACGGCGACAGGATTCTGGCGGTGGTGCGTGGCACGGCAGCCAATCAGCAAGGCCGGATAGTCGAGACGTCGGAATCGTCGCTCAGTGCCCTGACAAGCCTGTACCGGGCAGCCCTGACCACCGCGGGCGTAGACGCCAAGACGATCGGCTTGGTCGAGGCACACGGTGCCGGGTCCCCCGTGGACGATCCAATCGAATACACCAGCGTGACCAAAATCTATGGCGTGGACAGTGATTGTGCACTGGGTTCGGTGAAGACCAACCTCGGCCACGCACAGTCGGCATCGGGAACCGTGGGTTTGATGAAGGCGGTGCTCGCTCTGCGTCATGGCGTCATTCCACCGAGCCTGCACTTCACTCGCCTGCCCGAAGAACTCGCTGACGTCCACACCAAACTCTCTGTCTCGCAAGATGTCAGGCAATGGCCGTCGCCCGGTGAGCATCCACGACGCGCCGCGGTTTCGTCCTGCGGCGTGACAGGAACCAACGTCCACGCCATCCTCGAGCAGGCCCCTCCACCACCGGGACCCGAGGCGGGTCACGACGGGAAAGCCGACGCGACGCTGCCGGCAGCACAACCGTTTCTGATCTCGTCCTCGTCGACCGACCAGCTGCGTCGGACTGCGAGCCGGCTGGCCGACTGGGTGCAAGCGCACGATGACGAGCCGCTATCAGATCTGGCCTACACCTTGGCGCGTCGACGGGCACACCGCCCGATGCGGACCGCCGTGATCGCAAGCAGCCGACCCGACCTCGTGGAAGGTTTGCGCGCCGTCGCGGCCGACGACGACACCGCTTATCGCGCCGCGGTCGGCCACGACGACCGCGGCCCGGTTTGGGTGTTCTCCGGCGAGGCGACGCAATGGGCAGCCGTCGGCGCCCATCTACTCAGAACTGAGCCGGTGTTCGCCGCCACGGTCGCGCAGATCGACTCGGTGATCGCTCGTGAATGCTCGTTCTCGGTGACCGAAATGGTGTCGTCGCCGAACGCGGTCACCGGTATCGAGCGCGCCCAGCCGACGCTCTTCACCATGCAGGTCGCACTTGCCACCGCATTGGACGCCTATGGGTTGCAACCAGGTGCGGTCATCGGGCACTCGCTTGGTGAGGCCGCGGCAGCCGTCGTCGCGGGAGCCCTGTCGCTGGAAGACGGTGTGCGCGTGGTGTGCCGTCGCTCTCGCCTGCTATCCCGCATCGCCGACACGGGCGCTATGGCGTCGGTGGAGTTACCCGCCAAGCAGGTTCTTTCGGAGCTGACGATGCGGCGCGCCAAAGACGTCGCGGTGGCCATAGCCGCCTCGCCGGAGTCGACGGTCATCAGCGGCGCCGCGAACACGGTCCGCGATCTGGTGGCAGGCTGGCAGCAACGTGATGTGGTCGCTCGAGAACTCCCCGCTGATGTCGCCGTTCATTCCCCTCAGGTCGATTCGATCCTCGGCGAGCTGACCGACGCACTGGCAGAACTGAATCCGGCGACGCCGAAGGTTCCGTTCTACTCCGCGACGCAGTTCGACCCACGCGAACAGCCGGTGTGCGACAGCAGGTACTGGGTGGACAATCTGCGCCGCACCGGACGATTCGGTGCGGCGGTGCGGGCCGCATTGGAGGACGGCTACAAGGTATTCGCGGAGCTGGTACCGGAGGCTTTGCTCACCAAGGCTCTCGAGCAGACCGCGCACAGCCTCGACATGGAGTTGGTCGCGCTGGCCGTCGTCCGGAATGAAGAACCGCTGTCATCGGGGCTCCGTGGCGTCGTGGCAGAGGTGCACCGCGCGGGCGCAGCGGTGGACTTCTCGGTGCTCTATCCGAATGGGAATCTGGTCGACGCGCCGTTGCCGTCGTGGACTCATCGACAGCTGTGGTTGGGCGACAATGGCCATGCTTCGCCGACACACAGTGATTGCACCGTCGCGGTACACCCGCTGCTGGGCCAGCACGTGCGGTTACCAGAGGAGCCTGAACGCCATGTCTGGCAACGGGAGATCGACACCACCCAGACGTGGTTGGACGAATATCAAATCGGCGATAAGCCGGCACTCCCAGGGGCTGCCCTCTGCGAAATGGCGCTCACAGCCGCGCATGCTGTGTTCGGTGAGACGACTGAGGTCCGTGATATCCGCTTGCAGCAGACATTGCACTTGGACGGGCCGACCGTCATCGACGCTTCGGCGACAGTCGGATCACCGGGAAGCGCCGACTTCACTGTGGAGACGAACCGCAGCAACGAGCGAGTGAGGCATGCCGCCGCGATCCTCGGTGCCGCAAATGACGATCAGCCCCCCGCCTACGAGATCCAGTCGCTGCTTTCCATGCACCCGCAGCGCGAAAACGGCGCCGCGTTGCGCGAGCGACTCGAACAGAGCGGCGTTCGCCACGGTCCGGCGTTCACCGGGCTTGACACGATCCACACCGACAGGGCATCGAACACCGTGTTGGCGGAGCTTGCGCTTCCCCGCCAAATCCGTTCCGGGCTGGATGATTACGACGTCCACCCCGCTCTGTTGGATGCGTGTTTCCAGTCCGCGGCCGCCCACCCAGACGTCCAGGCTCTGGACGGGGAGGCGGCGCCTGGGCTGCCCGTGAGCATCCGACGCCTGCGTCCCTATGGCTCGGCACGTGGTGCGCGCTTCTGCTACACGAAGGTCATCAAGGCTGATAGCACCGAGGTCGAGGCCGACTTGGAAATACTCGACGACGAGGGAACGGTGCTGCTGGTCGTCGAAGGCCTGCGGTTGAGCACCGGAACCTCCGAGCACGACCGCAGGGATCGAGTGTTCCGCGAGCGACTGCTCACCGTCGAGTGGTTGAGACGTCAGTTACCTGAACCGGCACGGACCAGTTCTGGGAAGTGGTTGCTGATCAGCGCCACAGCCGCGGACCTGGTTGCGGCCGCCTTGGCCGGTGCGTTGAGTGACCTGGGCGCCCAGTGCACACCCATGGACTGGCCGCAGCACGCTGACGTGATCGACAGCGCGGCGACAGTTGGAAACCATCTGCGCGCAGGCGGTTTCACCGGTGTGGTGGTGCTGGCGGGACCCAAACAAGCCACCGAGGACGGCAGCTTACCCCTCCTCGGACACGAGAACGTGCAGCGTTTGGTACACCTCGCTCGCGCCTTGTCTGAGGTTCCGACTGGGTCGCCTCAGCTCTACGTTGTGACACGCAACGCGCAACCCGTCGTTGCGGGCGAGGACCCCAACTTGGAGCAGGCGGGGCTGCGGGGTTTGGTCCGGGCCATCGGCGCCGAGCACCCACACTTGCATACGACCCTGATCGATCTCGACGATTCCACCGATGCAAGGCATGTGGCGCAGCAACTGGTCGGCGAGTCCGAAGAAGACGAGACCGCATGGCGCAACAGTGAGTGGTACGTCGCGCGGCTGCAGCCGTCTCCACTTCGCCCTGACGAGCGAAGAACAACCGTCGCCGATCATCAACATGATGGAATCTGCCTGCAGATACGAACTCCGGACGATTTGGAGACTCTGGAGCTTGTTGCGTGCGAAAGGAATTCGCCGGGGCCAGGCCAGATTGAGGTTGCGGTCCGCGCAGCCGGCATCAATTCCGTTGATGTGCTTGTCGCGATGGGACGACTCCCGAGCATGGACGGACATCGCCCACAGCTGGGTATGGAGTTCGTCGGTGTAGTGACGGCGCTCGGTCCGGGGGTGGTCGACCATCACGTCGGGGACCACGTGGGAGGCGTCGCCGACGGGTGCTGGCGCAGCTTTCTCACGTGCGATGCCCGCCTGGCCGTCAGACTCCCCGAGGGCCTGTCCGACGGCCAGGCGGCAGCGGCCACAGTCGCGTACGCGACAGCCTGGTACGGCTTACACGACCTGGCCGGGATCGGATCCGGTGACAAGGTGCTGATCCAGTCGGCGGCCGGCGGCGTCGGGCAGGCCGCAATCGCGATCGCACGCGCTGTCGGCGCAGAGATCTTCGCTACAGCTGGTAGCCCGCAGCATCGGCAGATCCTGCGGGACATGGGTGTTCAGCATGTCTACGACTCAGGCAGCATCGAGTTCGCCGAATCGATCAGGCGCGACACGAACGACTATGGCGTCGACATAGTGTTGAACTCGCTGGCCGGTGCCGCCCGACGCGCTGGTCTCGAGCTCCTGTCCGTCGGCGGTCGGTTCATCGAGATCGGAACGGGCGACATTCACGGCGACACGCGCTTGTGGCTTGCGCCCTTCCGTCACAACCTCACATTCCACGCCTTCGACCTGGCGTTGCTGTCTCGCACCCGCCCCCAACGGGTTCGGGATCTGCTGCAGAAGGTGTACGCGCTCGTCGCCCAAGGGGACCTGCCAGCGGCGGAAACCACGCACTACTCGATCGAGGATGCGGCATCGGCGCTTCGGCTCATGGGCGCGGCCGACCACTTCGGCAAATTGGTTCTCGACGTTCCAGACGATCGGCGCGACACAGTGATAGTTCCGCCGGAGCAGGTTCCGGTTTTTCGCCGTGACGGCGCCTACGTCATCGCCGGAGCGCTCGGAGACTTCGGGCTTCACCTCGCGGAGAAGATGGCAGCTGCCGGCTGCGGTCGAGTCGTGATCTCCGCGCGCTCGAGACCGACGTTCGACGCAGAACGAAGCGTCGAGCGCCTCCGGGCATCGGGTGCGGACGTCGAGGTCGTAACAGGTGACATTGCCGATGCCAATACCGTGCAGCGGCTGGTGGCCACAGCGACCGCCGCGGGGCACCAGGTGCGCGGTGTGCTGCATCTGACCGCCTCCACCGACGAGGCGACCTTGTCGAATCTGACCGATGCGCTCATCGAAGGCGATTGGGCAGCAACGGTTCACGGCGCATGGAACCTGCACACCGCCACTTCCGACCAGCCGTTGGACTGGTTCTGCTCGTTCTCATCGGTGGCCGCGTTGATGGGCGCGCCCGGGCAGGGAGGCTATGCCGCCGCCACCGGTTGGGTGGATGCCTTCATGTTATGGCGACGGGCTCACGGCTTGCGGGCGACCGCGATCGCCTGGGGTGCTATCGGACGCTCCTCGGCTGCGTCATCCGGCGCTGATGCCATCATCACTCCCGAAGAGGCCGCATACGCACTAGACACGCTGTTGCGTCACGACCGCGGATACACCGGCTATGCCCCGCTCGAGGGGACGCCATGGTTGGCCGCATTCTCGCAACGTAGTCCTTTTGCCGAAGCATTCCGCTCGACCTCGGAAAACGCTGCGGGCAGTTCCCAGCTTCGCTCCGAACTGAACGAGCTTCCACGCAACGAATGGCCCGGCCGGTTACGGCGGCTGATCTCGGACCAAATCAGCCTGATCCTGCGTCGCAGCATCGACCCGGATCGGCCGCTCGCCGAGTACGGTGTCGACTCGCTCGGCGCCCTCGAGCTGAGGACCCGCATCGAAGCCGAAACCGGAGTGCGTCTCACGGCCGGCGACATCGCCACCATCAACATCCGGGACTTGGCGGTGCTGCTGTGTGAGAGGCTGGCAGCCGTCGAAGGCGGCTGACTTCGACGAATTCGCGAATGCGTCAGTCGATCTCGCCTGTCAGGTCGAACTCGGCCAGTGTGCGGGCAGTCAACTCGCGCAGCGCAGCCTTTGTGTTCGCCGCACCCGGCTGATAGGCGACTACGCTGATGCCGATCTTGTCGCCGATGCGCCCGGCCTGCAACCTCAGTACTCCGCCTGCCCGATCGAGCCATTCGCGGGTCGCAGTGCTGGCCCCTCGGGTGGTGACGTATTCGGCGTCGGTGCCATCGATGCGGCAGATCAACGTGCTGAAGTCACCGAGATTGGAACAGAACACCGGGAGATCCGGGTCGGCGAGTGCCGCATCCGCGCCTCGTCTCAGGGACCTCGTCGTCCTCAACGGAGCCAGCCACAGGAGTTCCTTCGGCTCCTCCGGGCTCTCCAACGAAGCCGTCAGTGCCTGCTTGACGGTGGTGTGAATGTCACGCAGATCCGTCGTCACCCGCGTCGGATCGACGCTGACGCGCGTGACCGACAATGCGATTGCGCGCGTGTCGCCCTCGACGCGGTCGCTCATCGGCAGTTCCAGGGTGACCGCGCCGTCGGCGCGTCGGCGCTCCATCCGCTCCCCGAGTTTGGCGGCCATCCCCGCGATCAGCGTGTCGCCCGTGGCGCCGAGCGCTTCGGCACGGGCATCCCAGTCATCCGCATCGACGTAAACCGTGATACCCGGCACGAGGACGACTTCGTCGCCGTCGCCCTCCGAGAGGATCACAGCTCGCGGCGCCGGTGAGCGAGGGAGATCTCGTCCCTGGCGGCGGGCCAGCCTCAACTCCCGTCGCTGACGCCGATTCAGCGACAGCCCCGTGAAAAACGCCCGGGCCACCTCGGGTGTGTCGCGCGCCGCCTGCCGGGCATCCTGCGTCACTGCACGAAGCTGCGTACGTGAATTGGGCTGGGGGAGGTTGAGATCGAGCTTGCGACCCGAGACCGCATCGGCCAACGCTATTGCGAGGCCGAGCCCGTCGATCAAAAAGTGCGAAACCACCAGGGTGACCGCGGTCGATCCGTCGTTGAGCTTAAGGACGCCGAGATGCCAGCCGGGACCCCGTTCCGCGTCGATCGGCACTTGCAGGCGTTCATCGGTCCAGTCGCTGAGTTCGGCGCGGGGACGAGCGGACTCGGCGATGTCGATGTCCGGCGCCTCCTGAGCCGCGACCCACCGATGCCGGGCGAAGGGCAGCGGCGAACACTCGATGAGGCGTCCGAGTAAACCGTGACCGAGATTGCGATGAAAGCCCCGCAGCGCGTCGAAGTCGACGGGGTGCTCGTACACCCACGTGACCTGAATGAGCTGCTGCTGGCCGACCGCACGATGTCCTGAGTAAAAGGCGTGGTCCAGCAGTGCGAGTCGACTGTCGGGCATATCCCCGTCAGCTGAGCGGCCGTCGGTCTCCTTGCTGGCCTGAGGGCTGAAGGGCGGGAGCGAGGGCCTTGTACCTTGGCTTGAGGAACCTTTGTCAGAACCCGTCTGCGTTCGCGGGCGGCCGGGCGAAGGCAAGTGGTGCGCATCCCGTTCGTGCCCGTCCGAGGTTACGGCCGGCGTGGCGGCGATCCTCTCGCACAACAAGTCCGCCAGCTCGCGGATGGTGTTGGTGGTGACGAATTCTCGCGGACTGATGCGGACATCGGTTTCGGCCTCTATTCGGGTACGTAGCTCGAGGGAACCCAGCGAATCCAGCCCGTACTCCGAGAGCGGATGGTCGGGATCGACGCTGCGGCGCAGGATCAGGCTGATCTGATCGGAGAGTACGCGCCGCAACCGCGCCGGCCACTCGTCTGTCGGTAGCTCATTGAGCTCGGCACGCAATCTGCTTGTGGCCGTTTGGTTTTGACTGGTCACCCGAAACGCTTCGGCAAACGGGCTGGATCGGGCGAGGGTGTCCAACCAGGGTGCGTCCACGTATGGCGCATAACCGCTGTAGGCGCGATCGTGGCGCAGCAGCGCTTCGAATGCGAAGGCGCCCTCGTCGGGCGCGATCGCCAGCCGGGCGTCCTCCGCCAGCGCGGCGCCGCGCCCGATCTGCGCCCAGGCCCCCCAGGCGATCGCCGTCGCCGGCAGACCCTGCGTGCGCCGCCACAGGGTGAAGGCATCCAGCCAGCTGTTGGCCGCCGCATAGGCACCCTGCCCTGGCGAACCCACCAGCGCGGCCGCCGAGGAGAACGAGCAGAACCAGTCCAACGGCTCGTCGGCAGTGGCAGTGTGTAAGTGCCACGCCCCGGCCACCTTCGGTGCCCAGTCACGCTCGACGAGCTCGTCGGTGATGTTGGTCAGGGTGGCGTCCTCGATCACCGCCGCTGCGTGCAGAACACCGCGTAGCGCAAGCCCGGTGGCGCGGGCCGCCGCGACCAACCGATGAGCGGTTGCGGCCTCGGAAATGTCGCCGCATTCCACGACGACGTCGGCGCCCGAGGCCCGGATGTGTTCGATGGTGTGCAACGTGTCTCGATCGGGTTCAGACCGGGAAGAGAGCACGATGCGCCCGCAGCCGGCCGCTGCCATCTTCTCGGCCAGGAACAGCCCGAGTCCCCCCAACCCGCCCGAGATGATGTAAGCGCCGTCGCTGCGGAAGACCTGCACCTGGGCCGGCCGCACCACCACGCGGCTGGACCCGGTTCGTGGCATGTCGAGCACCAGCTTTCCGGTGTGCGCAGCGCTGCTCATCAGCCGAATAGCGGTGGCGGCATCGGCCAAATGGTAGTGCGTGCTCTGCGGCATCGGGAGCGTGCCGTCGCCGGTTAGCCGATACACCGTGCTCAATAGGTCGCGTAGCCGTTCGGGATGGCTACGGGACAGCAGTCCGAGGTCGACGCCGTAGAACGCGAGGTTGCGCCGGAACGGAAAGAGCCCTAATCGGCTGTCGCCGTAGATGTCACGTTTGCCGATCTCGACGAACCGTCCACCGAACGCGAGCAGCTCGATGCCGGCACGTTGGGCGGCGCCGCTCACCGAGTTGAGCACGATGTCGACGCCGTAGCCGTGCGTGTCGCGCCGGATCTGCTCGGCGAATTCGGTGCTGCGCGAGTCGTAGACGTGTGTGATGCCCATGTCGCGCAACACCCGCCGGCGCTGCTCGCTGCCTGCAGTGGCGAAGATTTCCGCTCCCGCCGTACTCGCGATCGCGATCGCCGCCTGCCCGACCCCGCCAGTGCCGGAATGAATCAGCACCTTCTCGCCGCTCTTGATGCCGGCGAGATCGTGCAGGCCATGCCAGGCCGTGGCGGTCGCGGTGGTCACCGCGGCCGCCTGTCCTTCGGTGAGTCCGGTCGGCAGCGCGACGGCCGTCCGTGCGTCACAGGTCAGGAAGGTCCCCCAGCAACCGTCGGCGGAAAGGCCGCCCACACGATCACCGACCCGGTGGTCGACCACGCCCGGGCCGACCGCCGTCACCACCCCGGCGAAATCGGTGCCCAGCTGCGGCAGTTTCCCCTCGAACTCGGGGTAGCGGCCGAACGCGATCAGCACATCCGCGAAGTTGATGCTCGATGCGCTGACGGCAACCTCGATCTGTTCCGGGCCTGGTGTATTCCGTTTATCTGCAGCGATTTCCAGTGTCTTCAGGTCACCAGGTGTGCGGATCCGGGCGCGTATGCCGTCGCGCTCGTGGTGGACGACTACGGTACGTCGATCCTCCGGGGCGAGCGGCGCCGGTGACAACCGCGCGACGTACCACTGGTTGGCTCTCCAAGCGGTCTCATCCTCGTCGGAGCCGCTGACCAGTTGCTGTGCCAACTGCTCGGTGTCCGTTGCGGAGTCGAGATCGATCTGGGTCGCGTGCAGATGCGGATGCTCCGCGCCGATCACCCGCGTCAAACCGCGTAGCCCAGCCTGTTCGAGGTTGGCCACGTCGCCCGCCACCACGGTTCGGGCGTTACAGGTGACCACCCACAGACGCGGTGATTCGGCGGGGAACTCGGCCAGTTCACGCGCGATGTGCACCAGGTGCCGCACATGGTCGCAACCCAGCTCTGCCGGCCCTTTGCCGGCGACCGCGTTCGCCGGGCCCGCGAGCACCACCACGCCGGTGAAGGCACTTTCCTGCATGTTGCTCTTGAACTCTTCGGCGCTGGCGGTCGGGTCATCCTGGACGGTCCAACCCATCGCAGTGCACTGTGCGCCGCGATCTTTCAACGCAGCGGCCAACGCGGTGGCCCTTGAGTCGGGAGAGGAGGCACTGATCACCAACCAGGAACCGGCGTCGGCATGACCCAGTTCAGGCAACTGCCGTCGCCGCCATTCGATCGCCAGCAGTCGCTCGGAAAGCACCCGTTCTCTGTGGCTCACCTCGGAGGTTCCGGTACCCAACCGCAGACCCTGCACGGCGAGCAGCACCGTTCCGCCCTCGTCGAGCACATCCAGATCGGCCACCACGCCGGAACTCTCGGCCTTCGTCACCCGGGTGTAGCAGTAGTGAGCGCTGCGAGCGGCACCGTGGACACGCAGGCGAGACACTGCCAGCGGCAGTGCCAGCGCTCCGTCGCTCAGAGCCCGGACGGCGGGATGCGCGCCGACGGACTGGAAACACGCATCGAGCAGAGCAGGGTGCACGCCGTACGCATCTGTCTGCGAGCGAATCTCCCTGGGCAGCATGACCTCAGCCAGCAGAGTCTTCGAGTCCGCCGCCCCGGTGTATGCCGCAATCAGACCGGTGAATGCTGGACCGTACTCAATACCCTTGTGCTCCAGGCTCTCGCGTATCTCGGCGCCGTCTCGCCGGCACGGGTGTGCGGAGAGCAACGCAGCCAGATCGTAGGCAGGCGGTTGCTCGGGCGCTGCGGCGTGCAGCACTGCTGCAGCGTGCTGCAGTCGTTCCCCCTCGTGGTGTGACACGGCAGCGAAGTCGGCTTTTTCCGCCGACGCAACCGTGGCCGAAGCCTCCAGTGTGGATTGCTCATTCAACAGCAACGCCTGCTCGAAACGGACGTCGCGGACCTCACCGGCCTCGCCCAACACTGTGCGCGCCGCCGCCAACGCCATCTCGCAATAGGCCGCCCCCGGGAGCACCGCCACATCGCGGATCCGGTGATCGCCCAACCACGGCTGAGCACCGGTGCCGACGTCGCCCTGCCAGATGTGGCGTTCCGGTTCCTCCTGCAAGTGCACATGCTGGCCGAGCAGCGGGTGTACCGACACAGCGCACCCGTTATGCGTTCGGGCATCCTGTGCGTCGGGAGTCAGCCACAGCCGACGGTGTGTCCACGTCGGCAGGGGCGCATCGATCAATCGACCGCTCGGATAAAGCGCCGAAAAATCGACTTCGGCCCCAGAACTGTGCAGGTCTGCCAGGAAACCGCGGAGCCCGTGGGCTGACGGTTGTTCGCGCCGCATAGCGGCCAGCGCGGCCAGCAGCACGTCGAGGCTGCGAGCGGTCTGCTCGACCGCGTGCGTGAGCAGCGGGTGCGGCGCCAACTCCGCGAAGACCCGGTACCCGTCCTCCAGAGCCGCCTGCACCGCCCCGGAGAACCGGACCGTCTGTCGCAGGTTGTCCACCCAGTAGTCGCTGTCGAACACCGACTGTTCGCGCGAGTCGAACTGCGTCGCCGAATAGTAGGGAATCTCCGGTGCCATCGGATGCAGGTCTGCCAACACCTCGGCCAGCTCGTCGAGGATCGGCTCGACTTGAGGTGAATGCGATGCGACGTCGACGGCGATCTCGCGGGCCATCACGTCACGCTGCTCCCATGCGGCAACCAGTTCGCGAACCGTCTGGGTGGCGCCGCCGATCACCGTGGACTCCGGGGAGGCCACCACCGCCACCACGGCGTCCTCGACCTCGGCCACCGCAAGTTCGGTGAGAACCTGTTTGGCCGGCAGTTCCACCGAAGCCATGGCGCCGGCGCCGGAGATCCGCGACATCAGCCGCGAGCGCCGGCAGATGATCCGCACACCGTCTCCCAGCGACAGCGCCCCCGCGACAACCGCTGCCGCGACCTCGCCCAACGAGTGCCCGATCACCGCACCCGGGCGCACTCCACAGCTCCTCATCGTGGCCGCCAACGCGACCTGGATGGTGAACAGCGTCGGCTGGATGCGTTCGATGCCCGTGACGACGCGCGGCGCAGACATCGCGTCCGTCACCGAGAACCCGGATTCACGGGCAATCAGGGGCTCCGCCTGAGCGACCGTCGCAGCGAACACCGGTTCGTTGGCTAAGAGGTACGCGCCCATCCCCGCCCACTGCGACCCCTGGCCGGAAAAGACCCACACCGGACCCCGGTCATCGCGTCCGACGGCAGCCTGATACGGAACCTCGCTTTCGGCGACCTGGCGCAGGGCTTCGGCGAGTTCCGGTGGGCTGCTCGCGATTACGGCGGTGCGAACGGGACGGTGAGCACGCCGGCGTGCCAAGGTATATGCCAAGTCCGGCAAGGCTACGTCTGATTGTGTTCGCACCCAATCGGCCAGTCGACCCGCGGTGCGGCGTAACTCCTCGCTCGAGGTGGACGACAGCGCGAAGATCTGGGGTGCTGTCGAGTTGGCTGGAGTTGAGCCGGTAACGGGCGCAGTGGTTTCCGGAGCGCTCTCCACGATGGCATGGACGTTCGTACCCGAGAGTCCATACGACGATACCGCGGCCCGCCGAGGGGTACGACCGTTAGCGGGCCACGGTGTATGCGCCTGCGGCACAAACAATCTGGTGTCGATTCGGGCGAGTTCGTCGGGTAGACGAGTGAAATGCAGGTTCTGCGGAACGCCACCATGTTGCAGGGCGAGGATCGTCTTCATCAGCCCAAGCACACCCGCAGCCGACTGGGCATGACCGAAATTGGTCTTCACCGAGCCGAGCGCACACGGACCCTCGACGCCGTAGACCTTCGCCAGGCTGGTGAATTCGATCGGATCACCCACTGGAGTGCCGGGGCCATGCGCCTCGACCATGCCGACGCTTCCGGCGTCCACGCCCGCAGCGGCCAACGCGGCCCGAAACACCGCAGTCTGCGCGTCCACTGACGGTGTCGAGATGTTCACGGTGTGACCGTCCTGGTTGGCCGCCGTGGCACGCAGAACCGCCAGAATCTGGTCACCATCGCGCAGCGCATCGGGCAGGCGTTTGAGCAGCACCACCGCAGCCGCCTCGCCACACACATACCCGTCGGCCGCGACGTCGAACGCACGGCAGCGTCCCGTAGGCGACAGATGCCCCTCAGCAGTACCTGCAACGAACTTCCGCGGATCCAGCATCACGTAAGCACCGCCCGCCAGTGCCATGTCGCTTTCACCGTCATTCAGGCTGTGAAATGCAAGATGGACGGCAGTCAGGCTGGAGGAGCATGCAGTATCCACAGTCAACGCCGGGCCACGGAGACCCAGCACGTAGGCGATCCGCCCGGACGCCATGCTGAAGATGTTGCCTGTGAAGCCGTACGGCTTCTCCATCGCCTGGGAACCGACCGTCACGAGTTGGTAGTCGAAATGCGTCAGGCCGATGAACACGCCCGTTCGAGAACCGAACACGACCTCCGGGACCAGACCGGCGTGTTCCACGGTTTCCCACGATGTTTCCAGCAGCAGCCGGTGCTGTGGGTCCAGCGCAGCGGCCTCGCGTTCGTTGAGGTGAAAGAAGTCGGGATCGAAGCCGCCAACGTCTTCGAGGAACGCGCCCCACTTAGACGTCGACCTGCCGGGCACACCGGGTTCCGAATCGTAGAACTCGTCGATATCCCAACGTTCGCGTGGAACTTCGGTCACCAGATCTTCGCCCCGCGCCAACGCCTCCCAGAGCTTCGCAGGGGAATCGATGCCGCCGGGCAGTCGGCACGCCATGCCGATGGCGGCAACCGGGATGACAGGCTTGGTGTTGATGGGCGACGCTTTCACCGAGAACCCCCGTGTGCCAGTAAGTCAAGCACCCGATGAGGCTATCCACTTTTAGTGCAATTCGGGATGTAAATGACGGGTGATCGCGTACTTTCTGCCGACAATTACATGTACCTCGGCTTTTGCACGGTAATCTCAAGCCGTGCTCGAGGCGTCGATTCCGGCTCTTGTGCGAGAACGTGCCAGCCTGCAGCCTAATGACACGGCATTCACATTCGTCGATTACGACCGGGACTGGGAAGGTCTTTCCGAGAGCGTCACCTGGTCGCAGTTGCATCGCCGATCGTGCAACCTTGCACGCGAACTCAGGCTCTGCGCATCAGCGGGTGACCGGGCGGTCATATTGGCGCCACAGGGGCTCAATTACGTCATCGCCTTCCTCGGAGCCTTGCAGGCAGGCCTTATCGCGGTTCCGCTGTCGGTCCCACTAGGCGGCGTCAGCGACGAGCGTGTCGAATCGGTACTGGGCGATGCGTCACCGTCAGTCGTTCTGACCGAATCCGCGGTTGCCGGCGAAGTGGCTTCGCACGCTAAGTCCCAGGGTCGAAGATTCAATCCATCGGTGATCGAAATTGATTCGCTGGAATTGAATGCCCGTGTGCGTTCGGACAGCAGCCAAAACGATTCTGGTGAAACGGCGTATCTGCAATACACGTCCGGGTCGACCCGCCAACCCCGCGGAGTGATGGTCTCCTATAGAAATCTTCGAGCCAATTTCAAACAGTTATCGGCAGGCTATTGGCCGCCACACGGCGTCCCACCATCCGACACCACTTTCGTTTCGTGGCTGCCGTTTTATCACGATATGGGGTTGGTTCTCGGAATCGCTGCGCCGATTGTGTTGGGGCTCCCCGCGATGCTCACCAGCCCGGTGGCCTTCCTGCAGCGCCCGGCACGTTGGATGACATTGCTGGCGACCACTTCTCATCCACTCACTGCGGCGCCGAACTTTGCATTTGAGCTGGCTGTTCGCAAGACATCTGACGACGACATGGCCGGGCTGGACCTCGGAGGAGTGCACTCCGTCCTCAGCGGCGCCGAGAGGGTGAACCCCGCAACCCTCAAGCGCTTCACCGAGCGGTTCGCCCGGTTCGGCCTTCGCGACGAGGTTTTGCGGCCCTCATATGGGCTCGCGGAAGGCACGGTGTACGTGGCCTCCGGCAGAGCCGGGAGCCCGCCCGAAATCGTCGACTTCGAGCGCGACGAACTTGCGGCCGGGCATGCGAAGCGATGCGCTGGCGGAGCCGGCGCAGCCCTGGTCGGCTACCCCCTGCCGAGCTCACCCGTCGTGCGCATCGTCGATGCCGATACGCAGAACGAATGCCCGGACGGATCGGCCGGCGAAATCTGGGTCCACGGCGACAACGTCGCGTCCGGTTACTGGCGCAAGCCCGACGAAACTAAATACACCTTCGAAGCCAGGCTTGCCGCGCCAACAGCGGGTACACCCGAAGGACCGTGGCTGAGGACCGGAGACCTCGGCCTGATATTCGACGGAAAGCTATTCATCGTCGGCCGCATCAAGGACCTCCTGATCGTCTACGGGCGTAACCACTCCCCCGACGACATCGAGGCGACCATCCAGGAGATCACCGGTGGCAGGGCCGCTGCGATAGCCGTTGCAAACGGCGACGACGAGCAGCTTGTCGTCGTGATGGAGGTAATGGCGCGAGGGACCTCCCACGAGGACGTCCTAGAGACGCTCAAGGCGCTGAAAGGCGCAGTCGTCTCGGCGATCTCGGACTCGCACGGCCTCTCCGTGGCGGACCTGGTTATGGTGTCCCCAGGCTCGATTCCGATCACCACGAGCGGCAAGGTAAGACGTGCAACCTGTGCCGAACAGTATCGACGCGGTCAGTTCGTCCGAGCCGACGCCTGATAACCGGTCAGATCAGAAGTTCTGACAGGTGTTGAACGCTGCCTCGATGGACGGCAGGTACGGCTGGGCCCATTGGGCGTTCGCAATCTGCGTCGCTATGACCCGCCGTTGATTCGGTCCCGAGGCGAGGAACTGGTGCAAACCCGCCTGCAGCCCCTTCGCTTGGTTGAAGCCGGCGGCGGCTTCAGGGCTCTGCGCGTTCAGTGCCGCGACCAACTGGGGGTACGTGCACGTCGTGTTGACAGCCGCGTCCAAGTTGGGAGCCGCGGATGCGGCCCCGGCACCGGTTGCCAGCGAGACGGCGACACAGCCCGCACCGACGGCCAGACTGGTAAGCGACTTCTTGATCATGAACGATTCCCTCCCTGCGCAGAATTACGCCGACTTTACTTTGTTACACCGACTAGTTCGCTATGCCGGCTCACACCGTTACAGCGACTTTAGTCCCCGCTGCCAGCGTGGCCCAAACCCTTCGGAGCACACCCCCACCTCGGCTCGAGATTTACCGTTCCTTGCCGAGCAGAGTCCGCACCGCGGGGCGAGGCCCTGTCGGCCGCAGCATGGAACTGGCGGGACGAGGGCGCACGCGTAGCGGCCACCAGAACCACCGTCCCAGCAATGCCGCGATCGAGGGTGTCATAAACGCGCGGACGACCAAGGTGTCGAACAGTAGCCCCAACCCAATGGTCGAGCCGACCTGCCCGATGATCCGCAGGTCGCTGACCACCATCGACAACATGGTGAAGGCGAACACCAGACCTGCTGCGGTCGCGACCTTGCCGCTACCGCCCATGGCCCGAATGATGCCGGTGTTGAGGCCGGCGCCTATCTCCTCCTTCATCCGCGACACCAGCAGCAGGTTGTAGTCAGAACCCACCGCAAGCAGGATGATCACCGACATCGCGAGCACAAGCCAGTGCAATTCGATACCCAGAATGTGTTGCCAGATCAGCACGGAAAGTCCGAACGCCGCACCCAGCGACAGCGCCACCGTGCCCACGATCACGACCGCGGCGACGAAACTTCGCGTGACGATCAACATGATGATGAAGATCAGACAGAGCGCAGCGACACCCGCGAGCAACAGATCGTAGAAAGAGCCGTCACGCAAGTCTTTATATGTCGGTGCGGTACCCGCGACGTAAATTTTGGCGTTCTCCAGCGGAGTCACCTTGAGCGCTTCCTCGGCAGCGGTTCTGATCGCGTCCACCCGCGAAATGGCCTCCGGGGACCCGGGGTCATCCCGGTGCGAAATGATCAGGCGAACGGCTTTCCCGTCCGGGGAGAAGAACAGTTCCATCGCGCGTTTGAAGTCTTCGTTTTCGAAGACCTCCGGGGGCAGGTAGAAGGAGTCATCACTTTGGGCCTCGTCGAAGATTCGGCCCATGGCGGTCGCAGTGCTGCTGGACTCATCCATCCTGAGGATGACACCGGACATCGTGCTGTGCATTGTCAGAACCATTGTCCGCATACTCTGCATGGCCGCGATCATCTGCGGGAACTGAGCGAGCATCTGCGGCAGCAGTGCGTCTATCTTGTCAAGATTTTCGACGAGCTCGTGCATCTTCATACTGATCCGGTCGGGCCCGTCGAGTGCGTCGAATAGCGACCTGAACGCCCAGCAGATCGGAATGTTGAAGCAGTGCGGTTCCCAATAGAGATAGTTACGGATGGGTCTGAAGAAATCGTCGAAATTGGCGATGCTATCCCGCAACTCGTCGGTTATTTCTGTCAGTTCCTTAGTCTTGACAATAGTCTCGCGAGTAATCGCATTCATTTGCTGCATCAGCGAATACATACGCTGTAGCTGCGTCAACATCTTCGTCATGTCATCTGCCTGTTTCAGCAGATCTCCCATGCGGTTCTTCTGAAACGGCAGCATCTGCATGAGACTGGCGCTTTGGAGGCTGATCTGAAACGGTATGGAAGTGCGCTCGATCGGCGTTCCCTCGGGCCGGGTTATACCCTGCACCCTCGACACCCCGGGGACGGCGAAGATGCTCTTGGCGAGTTTGTGCAGTACCAGGAAGTCGGTTGGATTACGCAAGTCGTGGTCGGCCTCGACCATAAGGATGTCGGGCATCATTCGCGACGTCGGAAAGTGCCGCTCTGCGGCGGCATACCCGACATTCGCCGGAATGTCCTGGGGCACGTACATTCGATCGTTGTAGCTGGTTCGGTATCCGGGCAGGGCCAGCAGACCGACGAGAGCGACCACACACGCGGTGATGAGGATAGGCGCCGGCCATCGAACGATGGCCGTACCCAAGCGTCGCCACCTGCGGACGATGACCTTGCGCTTTGGTTCGAACAACCCGAAACGACTGCCGACAGCAAGCGCGGCGGGAATCAGCGTGAGCGCGACCAGAACCGCGATGACCATGCCCACTGCCGTCGGAATGCCCATTGTCTGGAAGTAGGGCAACCGAGTGAAGCTCAGGCAGAATATCGCTCCGGCGATCGTCATACCGGAGGCCAGCACGACCTTGGCCACGCTGCTGTAGGTCGTGTAGAACGCGGTAACTCGATCCTCGCCGGCCTGCCGCGCCTCGTGATACCGACCGGTGAAGAATATGCCGTAATCAGTCCCGATCGCTATGCCGAGTGATACGAGCATGTTCACAGCGAACGTGGAAAGCCCGATGATGTCGTGGTCGCCGAGGAGTGCAACGACCCCCCGGGCTGCCTGAACCTGCACGCCGACGATCAGCAGTAACAGGACAGCGGTGACAATCGAGCGATAGACGAAAAGCAACATCGCGATGATCACTGCGACAGTGACGATGGTGATTTTGATGATGGACTTGTCGCCGGCGTGGTTCATGTCCGAGACCAATGGCGCGGGACCGGTGACGTAGGCTTGCACCCCCGGCGGCGACGGTGTCCGTGCCACGATGTCCCGGACGGCTTCCACGGATTCGTTGGCCAACGCCTCGCCCTGGTTGCCCGCGAGGTTCAGCTGCACATACGCGGCCGTACCGTCGGCGCTCTGCACGCCCGATGCGGTCAGCGGATCACCCCAGTAGTCCTGTACATGCTGCACGTGGGTGGTGTCGGCCGTCAGTTGGCGGATGAGTTCGTCGTAATACTCGTGTGCGTCCTCGCCGAGGGGCTGCTTGCTCTCCAGGACGATCATCGCTACGGAGTCGGAATCCGATTCTTCGAAGACATGCCCCATGCGCTCGATCGCGTTGAACGACGGCGCGTCCCTGGGCACCAGCGAAACCGAGTTCTCCCGCCCGACCTGTTCCAACGATGGGACGGCGAAGAAGAATATCGCGACGAGCACCAACCATCCGACGATGATGGGCACCGAAAGCCGGTAAATCATCCGCGCAATGAATGGCGGTCTTTCGCTCGTCTGCTGGCTGCTCATGCGACTACGAGCAGGCCGAAGGTTGGCCCGGTCATTGCGTCAGCGCTCTTCTTGCCTCAGCAACAGCGAACGCACCAGCGGACGGGGTCCTGTCGGTCGAAGCATGGAACTGGCGGGGCGGGGGCGCACGCGCAGCGGCCACCAGAACCACCGGCCCAACAGTGCGGCGATCGAAGGGGTCATGAAGGCGCGGACCACCAGGGTGTCGAACAGCAGGCCCACTCCGATGGTCGAACCCACTTGTCCAAGGGTGCGCAGGTCGCTGACCAACATCGACATCATCGTGAACGCAAACACCAGACCCGCGGCCGTCACGACCTTGCCGCTTCCGCCCACCGCCCGGATGATGCCGGTGTTTATCCCGGCAGCGATTTCCTCTTTCATTCGCGATACCAGCAGCAGGTTGTAGTCGGACCCGACCGCCAGGAGGATGATCACCGACATTGCGAGCACCACCCAGTGAATCTGCATCCCGAATATGTGTTGCCAGATGAGCACCGACAGCCCGAACGCCGTCCCCAGCGACAGCGCCACCGTGCCGACGATCACCAGGGCGGCGACGAAACTTCGCGTGACGATGAGCATAATGGTGAAGACGAGACACAGCGCGGCGACTCCGGCGATTAAGAGGTCGTAGGTGGAACCGACCACCAGGTCCTTCACGCCGGCTGCGGTGCCACCGAGATAGACCTTCGCATTCTCCAGAGGTGTCCCCTTGAGCGCCTCTTCGGCCGCGGTCTTGATCGGGTCTACCCGAGCGATGCCCTCAGGACTGGCGGGGTCGCCCCGCTGAGTGATGAGGAGCCGCGCTACCTTCCCATCGGGCGACAAGAAGATGTCCAACACTCGCTGGAAGTCTTCGTTCTCGAAGACATCCGGTGGCAGATAGAAGGAGTCGTCGTTCTGGGCGGCGTCGAAAGCCTTGCCCATGGCGGTCGAGTTCTCACTCGCTTCCTCCATCTGGGCGATCATTCCCGACATGGTGCTGTGCATCGTCAGCATCATCGTCCGGGCGCTCTGCATGCTCTCGATCATCGTGGGGAACTGCTCGAGCAGCTGTGGCATGAGCGCGTCCAGGCGGTCGAGGTTCTCGACCAATCCGCGCATTTCATCAGTGATCTGGTCGATACCGTCGATCGTGTCGAACACCGATCTGAGCGCCCAGCAGATGGGAATGTTGAAGCAGTGCGGCTCCCAGTAAAAATAGTTGCGGATGGGCCTGAAGAAATCGTCGAAGTTCGCAACGCGATCGCGTAGCTCGTTGGTGATGTCCTCGAGCTCGTGAGTCTTGCCGACCATGTCGTGAGTCGTGGCCACGATCTGCTGGGTAAGGCCGTACATGCGTTGCATCACGGCCACCATTTCTTCCATCTCGTTCGCCTGCGTGAGCATGTCGTCCATGCGGGCCCGCTGGAACGGCAGCATCTGCACCTGGGTGGCATTGCTCATGCTGAGCATGTAAGGAATCGAAGTGTGCTTGAGCGGCACCCCGCCAGGGCGCGTGACGCTCTGCACCCTGGCGACGCCCGGAACCGACAGCACACCCTTGGCGAGCTTGTTCAGGACGAGAAGATCGGGCGCATTGCGCATGTCGTGGTCGGCCTCGACCAACAAGATGTCGGGGGCCATCATCATCGATGGGGGGAAGTGGCGCTGAGCGGCCGCGAATCCCACGTTAGCCGGGATGTCGTCCGGAATGGTCTCCTGGTCGTTATAGGTGGGTTCGTAGCCGATCAGCGCCAAGAGCCCGACCAGTGCGACGGCTATTGTCGCGACCAGGATGGGCGCGGGCCACCGCACGATTGCCGTGCCCACCCGCCGCCACCGGTGAACTGCGATCTTTTTCCTGGGCTCGAAGATCCCGAAGCGGCTGCCTACGACGAGCACAGCGGGAATCAGGGTGAGGGCCACCGCGACCGCGATGACCATGCCCACCGCGGTGGGAACGCCCATGGTCTGGAACACGGGTAGCCGGGTGAAACTGAGGCAGTAAACCGCACCGGCGATAGTCATACCGGACGCCAAGACCACCTTGGCCACGCTTCGATAGGTGGTGTAAAAGGCCGTTTCTCGATCTTCGCCGGCTTCGCGCGCCTCCTGATACCGCCCGGTGAAGAAAATCCCGTAATCGGTTCCAATCGCGATCGCTAGCGCGACCAGCACATTGATGACGAACGTCGTGAGGCCGATGAGTTCGAGATCGCCGAGCAACGCGACGACACCACGAGCCACCTGCACCTGAATCCCGACCAGGAGCAATATCAGGATGACCGTGAATATCGAGCGGAAGACGATCAGCAGCATCACGAAGATCACGGCCAGGCTGAGAGCGGTGACGAGCGCGATCGTCCTGTTGCCCGCCGGGCCCAGATCCGCGGCGAACGCTGCGGGACCGGTCACGAAAGCTTCGACACCAGGCGGCGCCGGCGTCCGATCGACGATGTCCCGAACGGCTTGTACCGCCTGGTTGGCCGAGGCTTGGCCCGGGTCTCCAGTGAGGCTGACTTGGACATATGCGGCCTTGCCGTCGGCGCTTTCGGCGGCTGCCGACGTGAGGGGGTCGCCCCAGAAGTCCTGCACGTATTGCACGTGTGCCGAATCGGCTCTCAGCTGACGTACCAGCTCGTCGTAGTACGCGTGCGCTTCGTCACCGAGAGGTTGCTGGCCCTCCAGGACGATCATCACCACGGTGCTGGATTTCGTCTCCGTGAAGTGCTCCGTCATGCGCTGCATCGCTTCGATCGACGGCGCTTTGGGCGGATTCAGCGTTACCGCACGCTCTTCCTGGACCTTCTCCAGAGGAGGGACACCGACGGTGAGGAGGACGGTGATCGCCAGCCACGCCAGGATGATGGGCACCGCTAGGCGATAGATCCATCGCGCTATCGCCGGCGGCTTACGGTGTAGCCGGTCTGTACTCATGCGGCCTTCAGCAAACAGAAGGTGAACGCGTTGACGCCCTCCCGGACTCGCTCAGACTTCACCTCATCGTCGACGATAATCCGGCAGCCGATGCTGTTACCCGTGCCCTGCGCCGCGATGTTCCCGACTCCCGCCGTCTCCGTGATGGGGAAGCTAAACGACCAGGGCAGGCTTGCCCCCTCGACGAGTTCGGGGTCCGCGTTCTCGTTGAAGTAGCTGATGTCGGCCACGGTTCCCGGGGGGCCGAACACCTCGTAAACCAGGTACTTGGGGTCGTATGGCCGAGCTTCCTGTCGCTCCGTGTCGGCATACGACGGACGGTGTTCGTTACCGAAGACGCCTTGCAGCCGCGAAACCGTGAATCCACCGGCCAAGAGCACGACGAGTATGAGCAGCGGGATCCACAGCCGCCCCAGTACCTTGAGAATCGCGCTCCCCCTCTCCGTTCCCGTGCCGTCGTCCGGCCGCCGCTCGAACTCACAACCCGACGGCCGCGCTGGCAGCCTATGCGCCTCGATGCGGCGGCATGCGAGGCTAGCTTATGGGGTCACCGCAAACGTGTGGCGCCTCGGGCAGCACAATGCGATCTTGACGAGTAAATCACGGCGATGGCCTCCAGAATCTGCTCGTTCTCAACGCGATATGGGATCGTAATGCACGTTTGCGTACGCCACGGCACGGTACCGACGTTCCACGCCTCCCCGCAAATTAAAGTAACCCGGGTTCGCCTGTTCCGCTAGGCGGTACACCTCAAGCACATTCACAGAAAACACCGAGGTACGGCGGGCGGGATGAATGACAGGAGTTAGCTCGTAGGGCCAGCCCAAATGTCTGACGATTTTCTTACGGCCGCGAAAAATACCTGGTGGCGTGGCGTCGGGCTAACGGCGACGACTGTTCTCCGGCCTCTCCGCGAGCCTCCGGTGGCTGTCGCTGAAATCGTTGTGGCACAGCAATTCTGGTGACTTCAGTTCGGTCACACCGGGGCGGCACCGGCCACATTTCGGCATCTTTGATTGAAACAATGTCCGCAGCGGGGCCCGGTCGTATGCTGACTTGCGGCGACGGCGCGTTCTACAAACTACGCGGGGTGGGGGTTAACCCCCCCTGATCTGTCCGGTAAACGGCATGTTGTCGCACGATAGTGGCCCGTACGTTTGATGGTGTGGTCACGATGATGGGACATGCGGTCGAGCCGGTCAGGGCTGACGCGACCCCTGCGGCGGTCCGCCGGTGGATCGGCGTTGTGCCCACCGCGTCGCTGATCGTGGGCGCGGTGATCGCCGTAGCGTGGCTGTGGATACCCATCACAATCGCGGTTGTCGGGATCGCATCGATTCCCTCGGTGATCGGTTTTGCCGTTGCCGTAGTCATATTCGTGTACCTGATGCGCGTGGTCGGGTGGCTTGAGCGTCTGCGTAGCGAGGCCGTCTTCGGCTTGGATCTCCAGGGTGCGCCCCGAAAGACATCTCCCTACAACGGTTTTCTGGGCTGGGCACACCAATTGTGGCTGGACCTCAACAGCGCGCGCTTCTGGAAGGGTTGCCTTCACCACTTCCTTCGGGCGTTCTATGACCTGATAGCCGCCGGCCTGGCGTTTGCGCTCCTGGCGTTCGGGGTACTTGCGCCGGCGGCGGCGATCGCCGTGAGTCGCGGCGACGACGCCCAACTCTCCTTCATCCCGGCCGGACTTGCGTGGCCCTTGGGCGCTGTCGCATTGATCGCGGCCGCTGCGACCTTGGTCTTTGCGCCACTTCTCGACGCCAAGATCGACCATTGGCTGCTCGCCCCGTCGCCGGCCACGATGCTGCAACACGAAGTGAACGCACTCGCAGATGCCCGGTTGGGCGCGGTGTCATCGGCGCAGACCGAGCGCCACCGCATCGAGCGCGACCTGCACGACAGTGTGCAGCCCCGACTGGTGTCTCTCGCGATCACGATCGGTCTTGCGCAAACCAAGCTCGAATCCGACCCGGCCGCTGCCAAGGCGCTGATCGCCGAGGCGCACGACGACGCGAAAACCGCTCTGGTGGAACTGCGTAACGTGGTGCGCGGTATCGCACCGACGATTCTGTCCGACCGCGGATTGGACGCCGCGCTCTCGTCGGTGGTGCAACGCGCCCAAAACACCGGGGTACCCACCACCCTGGACATCGACTTGCCTCGGCGCATTCCCGCCGAGACGGAATCGGTCGCATACTTCGTCGTCGCCGAGGCGCTGACCAACGTCGCGAAGCACGCGATGGCGTCGCGCGCGGCCGTGACGGTTCGACTCGACGAGGCCGAAAACACGCTTCACGTATCCGTATTCGACGATGGCCGCGGCGGTGCACAAGTCACCGACAGCGCGAGCGCCACCGGCCTGCGCGGCCTGGCCGAGAGGGTCCGCGCTGCGCGCGGCACGTTCACGGTGTCCAGTCCGGCGTCCGGGCCCACGATTGTCACCGCGGTGTTGCCATGCGGATCGTGATCGCCGAGGACTCGGCGCTGCTGCGCGCCGGCATCGAACGAATCCTCATCGACGCCGGCCATGAGGTGGTGGCGGGTGTCGGCGACGCTACGGATTTGCTGAACCTCGTCAACGACAGCAACCCTGATCTTGTGATCGTCGATGTGCGGATGCCGCCGACGTTCACCGACGAGGGAATACGCGCCGCAGCGCTGTTGCGCAGCCAGAATCCGGAGTCGCCGGTGCTGGTGTTGTCGCACTACGTCGAAGAGCGCTACGCCTCCGATCTGATCACCTCGGACACCCGTGGCTTCGGCTACCTACTCAAAGACCGCGTCGCCGACGTACCGGCCTTTCTCGACGCCGTCGCAGTCGTGGGCGCCGGCGGGACCCTGCTCGACCCTGAAGTCGTGTCCCAGATACTCGCGCGATCGCATCGTCGCAGCGCACTCGATCAGCTCACCCCCCGCGAGACCGAAGTGCTGCACCTCATGGCCGAAGGCAGAACCAACTCGGCGATCGCCACAACCTTACATATGTCGACCGGCTCGGCCGAAAAACACATCGCCTCCATCTTCACCAAGTTGGGGTTAGCGCCCGATGACACCGAAAACCGGCGTGTACTCGCTGTTTTGCGCTACCTCGAATCGTAAGCAAGAGAAGGGACCACAAAGATGACAACTATCTCCCGCATAGTCGCCGCTCAACGGACGGAGCTGAAGTCCGACCGAGAGGTGATCGAGGACGCGCTGACGCTCCTCGAGATGGACAACGGGTGGACTCAGGGCACCTACTGCCGCGACGGAGATGGACGCGAGTTGCGGCCCGACGCCGACTCTCCAGGCGGCTGGGTCGCGATCCGGACCGAGCACGTCGGCGGGGGCGGCTTCGTGGTGCACACCCAGCGCGGGGTGAACCCGTGCAGCTTCTGCCTGGGCGGGGCACTGCGTGTGGCGGCCGGTTATTGGCACGGCGCACAGCCGTTCGCGGTATCGGAGCAGGTGGAACGGTTAGAGTGCATTATCCTGCAACTGGCTAACTCCGTCACCGCGCCGGGTTGGCTGACGCTACAGAGCTTCAACGACGATTCCCACACCACCAAGGCCGACGCGGTCCTCATGCTCAAGCTCGCGGCGGCCCACCTCGATGCGCAGGAGCAGAAGCACTCGTGAGCAGATTCGACCTTGGCGCCAGCCGACACTCCTGATGTCGGGCGGTCGCCGCACAACGATGCGCGTTGCGCTCGTCGTCGTCGCCGCGCTCGTTTCCATTGCGACGTTGGCCGGCCTCGGGGTACTCGCGTTCGGACTCGCAGGCAGCCGCGTCGTCGCCGACACATTTGCATTGCCGGCCGACATGCGCACACTGACCATTGATACCGGGGATATGCCGGTGGCGGTTCGCGTGACCACCGACGACGCCGCCGAAGAGGCGCACGTCGCGCTGCGGATGGTGACAAGGGCCGAGGGTCCGCCGCTGACAGTGGTGAACGACGATACGAGCAGCCGAGTCACTCTCGACGGCGGCGGTTCGGAGTTCCCCTGGTTCGACGGCACCGGAGAAGTTGCCGTGGTCCTCCCGCCGGACGCTGCACGACGGTTGAGCGTGACCGTCGATCACCGGGCAGGCCCGCTCACCGTCCAGGCGGACCTCGATCGGCTGGTCGCAACGACAGACGGAGGCACCGTTTGGCTCGGCGGCTCAGCCCGTCTGATCGACATCGACGTCCGCCACGGAGACGTCAGAACCAGCACTAGAGTCGCCGTGTCGGAATCGTTCAGTGCGGCAGTCGAATCCGGCAGTGTCGCAGTAGAGTTTCGCGCGCCACCCCGGATGACTGAGGTGATCGCCGGCGGCAATGTAACTGTAGGACTCCCCGGCACAGAGCCGTATCGAGTGCGCGCCCGAACCGGGCAACCAGCTGGCGAGACAAGGGTCACCGTGCCGCAAACAACCGACCCGGACGCACCCGAGGTGACAGCTCGCTCCGAGCGCGGCTACGTACACATCGACGAGATTCGCTGAGTTGATCGGCGACCCCGCGGTTCCCTAGCGCCGAAGACCTTCTCAGCAAAATCCCCGTTGGTGGGCTAGCAAACCATCCAAGCGACGCCTGCACTCCGGAGCAGCGCGGCCAGAGTTTCTGGATCCCTGGGCTTTCCCATGCCGAGTCAACGCCGAAAGCATCTGCACCGCCTCCCCCGCTTGAGCCCGTCAATCAGGCAGTATTGGCTACATGCCCAGTGGTACAGACAGTGGCGGAGCCTCACCTAGAGTTCTCGTGGTCGACGACGATCCCGACGTGCTGGCCTCTCTCGAGCGCGGCTTGCGGCTGTCCGGGTTCAATGTGGCCACCGCGGTGGACGGCGCCGAAGCGCTGCGCAGCGCCACCGAGACCCGGCCCGACGCGATCGTCCTGGACATCAACATGCCCGTGTTGGACGGAGTCAGCGTGGTCACGGCGCTGCGCGCGATGGACAACGACGTGCCGGTCTGCGTCCTCTCGGCGCGCAGCTCGGTCGATGACCGGGTCGCCGGTCTGGAGGCCGGGGCCGACGACTACCTGGTCAAACCGTTCGTGTTGCAGGAACTGGTCGCCCGAGTGAAGGCGCTGCTGCGCAGGCGCGGGTCCACCGCGACATTCTCCTCGGAGACCATCCAGGTCGGACCTTTGGAGGTCGACATCCCGGGCCGCCGCGCCCGCGTCAACGGCGTCGACGTCGACCTGACCAAACGCGAATTCGACCTGCTCGCGGTGCTGGCCGAGCACAAGACCGCCGTGCTGTCACGCGCACAGCTGCTCGAACTCGTCTGGGGCTACGACTTCGCCGCCGACACCAACGTAGTCGACGTCTTCATCGGCTACCTGCGCCGCAAGCTCGAAGCGGGTGGCGCCCCTCGGCTCCTGCACACCGTCCGCGGAGTGGGGTTCGTCCTGCGGACGCAGTGATGAGCGTGCTGTCGCGGATCTTCCGCCGAACCCCGTCGCTGCGCACCCGCGTCGCGCTCGCCACCGCGATCGGCGCGGCAATCGTCGTCGTCATCGTGGGAACGGTCGTCTGGGTCGGCATCACCAATGACCGCAAGGAACGCCTCGACCGCCGCCTTGACGAGGCCGCCGGCTTCGCGATCCCGTTCCTGCCCCGCGGCCTGGACGAGATTCCGAAGTCGCCGACCAACCAGGACGCGGTCATCACCGTGCACCGCGGTGACGAGGTGACCTCCAACTCCGACGTCGTACTGCCCCAGCTCGAACCCGGATACGCCGACACCTACGTCGACGGTGTGCGCTACCGGGTCCGCACCGTCGACATCCCCTACTACCCCGGACCGATGTCGGTGGCCGTCGGCGCCACCTACGACGCCACCATCGCCGACACCAACAACCTGCACCGACGGGTGATCATCATTTGCGTGTTCGCCGTCGGCGCCGCGTCGGTGTTCGGCTGGGTACTGGCCGCTTTCGCGGTGCGCCCGCTCAAGAGCCTGGCCCAACAGACCCGCCAGATCGATGCCGGCGACGAGGACCCCGACGTCGAGGTGCGCGGCGCCACCGAGGCCGTCGAGATCGCCGAGGCGGTCAAGGGCCTGGTCGAACGCGTGTGGAAAGAGCAGGACAGGACCAAGGCCGCGCTCGCGTCGGCACGCGACTTCGCATCCGTCTCCGCCCACGAACTGCGCACCCCGTTGACCGCGATGCGGACCAATCTCGAGGTGCTGTCCACCCTCGACCTGCCCGAGGACCAGCGCAAAGAGGTGGTCAACGACGTGATCCGGACCCAGTCGCGGATCGAGGCGACGCTCGGCGCGCTGGAACGCCTGGCGCAGGGTGAGTTGTCGACCGCCGACGACCACGTGCCCGTCGACATCACGGAGTTGCTGGACCGCGCCGCCCATGACGCGATGCGGGTCTACCCGGACCTGGAGGTGTCGTTGGTGCCTGCGCCGACGGTGATCATCGTGGGCCTGCCCGCCGGTCTGCGGTTGGCGGTCGATAACGCGATCGCCAACGCCGTGAAGCATGGTGGCGCTACCCGCGTACAACTGTCGGCGGTCAGCTCACGAGCGGGCGTGGAGATCGCGATCGACGACGACGGCGTCGGCATCCCCGAGGAGGAGCGCTCGGTCGTGTTCGAACGGTTCTCTCGCGGATCGACGGCGTCGGTGTCGGGCTCGGGGCTCGGCCTGGCGCTGGTCGCACAGCAGGCCGAATTGCATGGCGGCACAGCTTCTTTAGAGGAAAGCCCGCTCGGCGGCGCTCGGCTGCTGCTGCGCCTGCCGGGCCATCAGTGACCGCTACGCCGAGTCTGAACATTTGCGCGAGGATTCGCCGTTTCAACGCGTAAATCTTCAGTTTCGGCGGCAGGTCAGCGGGTCGCCAGCAGGTCGATGACGAAGATCAGCGTCTTACCCGACAGCCGGTGCCCACCGCCGGCGGGACCGTAGGCCTGCTCAGGCGGGATGACGAGCTGTCGACGACCGCCGACCTTCATGCCCGGAATGCCGTCCTGCCAACCCTGGATGAGTCCGAGCAGCGGGAACTCGATCGACTCGCCGCGGTTCCATGAACTGTCGAATTCTTCGCCGGTGTCGTACTCCACGCCGACGTAGTGCACCTCGACGTTGCCGCCGGGCACCGCTTCGGCGCCGTCGCCGACGACCAGATCGGTGATCACCAATTCGGTGGGCGGAGGGCCGTCGGGGAATTCGATTTCGGGCTTCTGCCCTGAACTTGAAGTCACCGCACTCACGGTAGTCGGGCAGACTGGTGCTGTGACCAAAGACCAAGACATTCTCGACCAGGTCAACAGGCTGGTCGCCGAGGAGCAGGAGCTGCGCGCACAGCTCCAGAACCGCGAGATAGACGAATCCGAGGAGCACCGACGGCTGAAGGCCCTCGAGGTGCAGCTCGACCAGTGTTGGGATCTGCTGCGGCAGCGCCGGGCGCTTCGGGAGACCGGCGGCGATCCACGCGAAGCCGAGGTGCGTCCGCCCGATGAGGTCGAGGGCTACCTCAACTGAGCCCCAGTTACGACGTCATCGTCGTCGGCGGCGGGCACAACGGTCTCGTCGCGGCGGCGTATCTGGCGAAGGCGGGTCGTCGGGTTCGGGTGCTGGAGCGACTGGACCACGTCGGCGGCGCGGCGGTGTCCGCGCACGCGTTTGACGGAGTCGACGCCCGGTTGTCGCGATACTCCTACCTCGTCAGCCTGCTGCCCCGGCGCATCGTCGACGACCTGGGCGCGCGGGTTCGCCTGGTGCGTCGCCGCTATTCGTCGTACACGCCCGACCCGACTACCGGTGGCCGCACCGGACTGCTCATCGGCCCCACGTCGACATTCGACGCGATCGGCGCTGCCGACGACGAGTCGCGGTTCGCCGGGTTCTACCGCCGGTGCGGTGGGCTGGTCGAGCGGTTATGGCCGACGCTGCTGGAACCGCTTCTGACGCGCACACAATCGCGCGCTCTCGTGGATGACGAAACCGCATGGCGGTCGATGGTCGACGAGCCGATCGGGCACGCGATCACCTCGGCCGTCGACAGCGACGTCGTTCGCGGTGTGATGGCCACCGACGCGTTGATCGGCACCTTCGCCCGCCTCGATGACCCGTCGTTGATCCAGAACGTCTGTTTCCTCTACCACCTGCTCGGCGGTGGAACCGGCGACTGGGATGTACCGATCGGCGGGATGGGCGCGATCAGCGGTGCGTTGGCTGCCGCGGCAGCCGGCTATGGTGCCGAAATCACCTGCGGAGCAGAGGTGTTCGCGATCGATCCCGACGGCGAAGTGCGCTACCGCCGCAACGGGGTTGATCACACGGTCCACGGCGGCGTGATTCTGGCCAACGTGACGCCGAGCGTGCTCGCCGGCTTACTGGGTGAGAAACCGCCGGAGTCGACGCCGGGCGCGCAGGTCAAGGTGAACCTCATCCTGCGGCGCCTACCGCGATTGCGCGACGATGTCGTCACACCCGAGCAGGCGTTCGGCGGAACGTTGCACATCAATGAGGCATTCAGCCAGTTGGATTCGGCATACCTGCGCGCGGCCGACGGTGTGGTACCCGATCCACTACCGTGCGAGATCTACTGTCATTCGCTTACCGATCCGTCGATCCTGTCGGACGAACTCCGCGCCGCGGGAGCCCAGACGTTGACGGTGTTCGGATTGCATACTCCCCACCCCTTGGTGTCGTCCGGCGACCCAGACCGGATGCGGGACGCGTTGACGTCGGCGGTGCTCAGTTCGTTGAATTCGGTTCTCGCCGAGCCGATTCAAGATGTACTGCTAGAGGATTCCGCTGGCCGGTTGTGCATCGAGACGAAGACGACTTTCGACCTCGAACACTTGCTCGGCATGACGGGCGGGCATATCTTTCACGGTGCGTTGACGTGGCCGTTCGCCGAGGACGACGAACCACTCGACACCCCTGCTCGACGCTGGGGCGTGGCGACCGCACATGAGCGAATCCTGTTGTGCGGATCGGGTTCACGCCGCGGTGGTGGAGTCTCGGGTATCGGTGGACACAACGCCGCGATGGCCGTGCTGGAGAGCTAGGGCATTTCGGCGGCCAGCGACATGTGTCCTTCGAATCCGAAGTCGTTTGCCAAGGTGCGGTAGCGCCGCTTCATCTCGCGATATGTCGGTTCGTCACCGTAGGCCCGGGCCAGCAGGGCACGAAGTCGCATGACCACGACGTCACGGATCGCCCATTTCGCCGCGGGGAGCGTTCTCGACAGCCTCTCGATCGCTGCCTCCGCCTCGGCCACATCCTCGTTGGTCCCGCGCGCGAGCAGGAGTTCGACAAGGGTCTGCGTGCAGACCTCGCCGTTGGAGAAATTGCCTGATACGAACACGTCATCCGTCGCCCGGCGTATTCGCTCTAGCGCGCCGTCGATGCCTGTCTCAGCATCGTCGGTAGCAAGGATCACCTCCAGGGGCGCCACGATGTTCATTGCGTATCGCTCCCGCACACACGTATCGCGAAGCTCGGCGAGCATCGCCAACCCGTGCGCGCGAGCAGCGTTATCGCCGTGCGTCAGCGCCACCCCGAGCGTCATCCGCAGGAGTACCAGGGGCAGATCCTCAGTGCTCCGCTCAGCCAACTGGAAAATCTCCGTGAGCTCAGCCAGAGCTGCGTCAGTGAACGGCAGAACTCGTCGACCGATACCGACGTACTTGTAGGCGGTGGCCACAGCTAGCGACGTAGGGTCGGCACTGCGCGCCATCGAGACCGCGGTGTCCAGGTCCTCCCGCCAACCGTCATGGCCTACGCTGCAGCGGGCGAATCCGCGGAACACGTAAGCGAGCGCCAACGGCGACCCGAGCACGAAACTTCCAGCCGTGCAGTCGCCGTCGGCGACGTCGATGACAGCTTGCGCCCACCGCAGCGCATCTTCCATCTCTGCGGCTTGCAGTTTGGCGACGCACGCGGGAATGGTGAGGCCGATCGTCAAAGCCGTGTCACCGATCGATTCGACGAGCGTCATCAGTTCGGACGCCTGTGCGGACGAATCGAAAATCCGTCCTCGGATCAGGTGCTCCATAGCCAGCCCTGCCATCCCGATTGCGAGCGACGCCTTGTCGCCCGCCTCCATACACAATGTACGAAGCTCGTCGAATCGCTCCGACAGATCGGAATGGAAGCGCCGGAAGGCGCTGCTGCACAACAAGCTTCGTGGCGCAATCCTAAGGTTCAAGCGGTTGGGAAAGTCCAGCGGTAGCGCGTCTGCCACTCTGAGAGCACGTTCCCAACTCAGCTGCGCCGCAACGTTGTCGCGATTGTTCGACCACGCACCCGCGCGCATATGCCAGTCGTAGGCGCTGCCCAGTTCACCGGCCGACTCGAGATGCTCCGCGATCAGTACCGCATTCTGGTCGTTTTGTTCGATTGTGGCCGCCACCCGTTTGTGCAACCGAGCTCGCTCAGACTTGAGCTGTGACTCGTATGCCACGGCGCGGATCAAGGCGTGGCGGAATGTGTAGTGGGGATCCGGGCCGAACACGGTTTGATCGATCAGTTCCGCCCTGACCAGGTCTTCGAGCGCTGGCTGAATGTCCAGCGCTTCGAGCATCTTCGGGCTGAACTCGATCCCTATCACCGCTGCGCCGTTGAGCGTGCGCTTCGCCGCCGGATCGAGGCGGTCGATGCGAGCTGCAATGACCGCCTGCAGCGTCTGGGGCACGTTCACCTCGCTCGTCGGCTCGACGCACAGGTAACAACCCCGAGTGCCGATCAGCACTTGGCGCTCGGTGAGGTCACGGACGATCTCTTCAGCGAAGAACGGGTTGCCCTCGGCCCGATCTGCGACCAGACCGGAGAGTTCTGCTACCGAACCATCGTTACCCAGCAGTTCGGTGCTCAGCTGCGACATCTGTGAGGCATCCAGCGGCTCGAGCGCGATGGTTTGTGACCGGGGCGCATGAGCGAGCGGACCGTCGTATTCCGGGCGGTACGTGATGAGCACGAAGAAGTGTGTACGGGGCACTACGCTCAGGAAGTCGGCAAGCATTGATTCGCTCACCCCGTCGATCCAGTGAGCGTCTTCGATGACGTACATCGTCGGGGTCGCTCTGGCGAGCGCCGCGGCGTTGACCGCCGCCGCGATACGGCGTCGGCGTGCGTCCGAATCGATCTGGGGCAGTGCCGCTGCGGGATCGCCGATACCCAAGAGATCTTCGACGAGAAACTGATCTTCCTGGTCGGCGCCGGGGAACCCCGCGCGCACCTGTTCTCGAGCGGCCGCGTCGTCGAGTCCACTGGCACCGGTCGCCGACCGAAGTAAGTTGGCGGCGGCATGGAACGGAACGTCTGCGGTATGGGACTCGCAGAAAGTTGTGAACACCTCGAAACCGGCTCGTCTGGCCCGCGACGTCACTTCGTGAACCACCCTGCTCTTGCCGATGCCGGGTGGGCCGACCAGCCCCACGATGCCCCCATTGCCTTTGACCGCGCGTTCGAGCAGCCCGACGAGCGCGTGCATCTCCCACTCTCGGCCGATGAAGCTCGTCTGCATCCGGGCCGTCCGCCTGCTGGGGGCAATTCCCAGGAGACGATGCACGCGCAGCGGCGCCTGCATTCCCTTGACACGTACCAGCTGTGGGTCGGCGAGTACGGCGGCGCTCTCCACCAGTCGCGCGGTCGACTCACTGACCATCACACCGCCCGGCGGCGTCACCGACTCGATTCGTTGCGCCATGCCGACCTGCTCGCCGACTGCCGTGTAAGACAATGGGCCAGAACCGATCTGGCCCGTGATCACCACTCCGGAATTCAGCCCGATCCGTAACTGCAAGGCGGTGTGGTCGCGCGCCTCGATCATGGCGGCAAGGCGCTGAGCATCTTCCTGAATATCCAGTGCCGCCCGGCATGCGAGCAGCGCGTGATCTTCAAGCGCGACCGGAGCGCCGAACTCGGCCATGATCCCGTCACCGGTGAACTTGTCTACGGTGCCGCCGTAGCGCTGAACCACTGCTGCCGATCGATTGAACAGTTCCGTCATGATCTCGCGCAGCCGCTCGGGTCCGAGCTTGGCTGCGATGTCCATGGACCGCACCACGTCGGCGAACAGCACGGTCACTTGCTTGTACTCGGCGCGAGAGTCCGCCGCGGTAACCGTCGACCCGCAGGCGTCGCAGAACCGCGCTCCGGCCCGCAGCCCGGCACCGCACGAATGACAGGAAACCCCCACTGTCTAATCGTGCGCCGAGCGAGAGGTCAGGGCTGCGAAATCGCCACAAATGCGACCAGGACCGCTACTTCGGCGAGAGTTTGGCGAGTATCTCGCGCAGCGCCTCCAGGTCGGCTTGATCGAGGTTCGCCAGGGTCTCTGGCGCCGGGTCGTCGACCGCGTCGATCTTGGCCACCATGGCGCATCCCGCATCGGTGAGCGACACCCGCTTGCGCCGGCGATTCGCCGGATCCACCTGACGCACCACCAGCCCGCGCTTTTCCAGGTCGTTGACCGCGACCGTCGCGGCCGGCGCGTCGATGGTCGCGGCGTGCGCCAACTCCTTGACGGTCATCGGCCGTCGGCTCAACCGCCGCAGGATGCGCACCCTGCTGAACGGCAGCCCGGACTGCTCGACGACCGCCCGCTTCCAGCTGTCGTGGTTCTCGACGACGAAGGCCGCCATCGCGCGCCATGCCTCGTCGGCCACGCGATTACCGGACATCGGCCGTCACCAACGGTTCCAGTCGATCGGCCGACCGCAACGCCCTGCCGGACGTCGAGTAGAAGCCGAGCACGATGATCGCCACCCCGAGTGCCGCGCAGATCAGCCACAGCGGCCGGGTAGCCTCCGCGAAGTCCGGGCCCATCCCGACCAGCGCGCCGCCTGCAACCGAACCACACAGCGCCACACCGATACTCACGCCAACCTGTCTGCTGGTCGAGGCGATAGCCGAGGCCGCCCCCGCCCGGTCGGTCGGCATGCCGCTGACCGCCGCATTGGTCACCGGGGCGTTGACCATCGAGAATCCGATACCGAAGACGGCGAAGATCACCAGCAGCTGCCAGACCGGCGTCGTCGCCGACAGCCGGGCGAGCATGACCGTCGCCGCCGTGATGAGCGTCCCGGCGATCAACAGTGACGGCCGAGCGCCGAACCGCCCGACCATCCGGCCCGACAGCGGCGAGAACACCAGGGCCCCAACGGCGATCGGCAGATAGATCAGCCCGGTGTGGAACGCCGAGAAACCGCGCGCGTCCTGCAGGTACAACGACATCATGAACAGGAACGCACCCCACGACGCGAATGCGCACACCGCGATCATGGTCGCCGATGCGAACGGGATGCTCCGGAAGAACCGCAGATCGACGAACGGGTCCCGCCTGCGCGCCTCGTAAGCCACAAAGCCGACGAAGGCCGCGACCGCGCCGACCGCCACGGCGACGGTACGAACGTCTCCCCAACCCAACCCCGGACCCTCGATGAGCACGAAGACGATGCCGAACAGGAACGCCATGCCCAGCAACTGCCCGATCGGATCGACGTCGCGCATGGTCAGCGACTTGGACTTCGGGATGTAGATGACCGTCAGCAGGATCGCCAGCGCGCAGATCGGCAGATTGATCCAGAACACCGCGCGCCAGTTGATCCACTCGATGAGCACTCCGCCGACGATCGGCCCCGCGGCCATCGAGATCCCGACGACGCCACCCCATATACCGATGGCCCGTGCGCGCTCGACCCTGCCGGTGAAGACCTGCGTGATGATCGACATCGCGACGGGGTTCATCATCGAGCCGCCGATCGCCTGCAGGAAGCGCGCGGCGATCAGCGTTTCGATGTTCGGCGACAGGCTGCACAGCAACGACGCGACCGCGAACACCGTCAGCCCGATCTGAAACGTCCCCCGCCTGCCGAACCGGTCGGCCGCCGCACCCGACAACAGCAGCAACGAAGCCAACACCAGCGTGTAGATGTCGATCACCCACTGCATTTGCGGCCCGCTCGCGTCGAGGTCGGCGCGGATGTTGGGAATGGCGACGTTGACGATCGTCGCGTCCATCGACACGATCAGCAGGCTCAGGCAGCAGGTCACCAAAATGATGGCCTTGCGCCGAGCGCTCATTGACCCGACGACGGTTTCATTCACCCAACAATTGTGAAACTACAACTGTTCGTCCGGCAAGGCGCCTGGCAGTGAGATACGCGACGCCGAAAGTGGGCCTACGTCACGCTTCGAACGCCCCGAACGTGCGGGTAACCCACGTTCGGCGGAGGGCGCCAACGGACCTAGCGGCTGCTGACGTCCTTGTAGTCGCGCTCGGTGTAGCCGGTGTAGATCTGGCGCGGACGGCCGATCTTGCCGCTGCCCTCGTCGTGCATCTCCCGCCAGTGCGCGATCCAGCCGGGCAACCGGCCGAGCGCGAACAGCACGGTGAACATGCGCGTTGGGAAGCCCATCGCCCGGTAGATCACGCCGGTGTAGAAGTCGACGTTCGGATAGAGCTTGCGCTCGATGAAGAAGTCGTCGGTAAGCGCGGCTTCCTCGAGAGTCCTTGCGATATCCAGCATCTCGTCGTCGCCGCCGAGCTTGCCCAGGATCTTGTCGGCCTGCTCCTTGACGATGCGGGCGCGCGGGTCGTAGTTCTTGTAGACCCGGTGGCCGAAGCCCATCAGCTTCACGCCGTCCTCGCGGTTCTTCACCTTCTTGATGAACTCGTGGACGTCGAAGTCGGCCTGGCGGATCTTCTCGAGCATCTCCAGCACCGCCTGGTTGGCACCGCCGTGCAGCGGGCCCCACAGCGCGTTGATGCCGCCGGAGATCGACGTGAAAAGGTTGGCCTGCGACGAGCCGACCAACCGCACCGTCGACGTCGAGCAGTTCTGCTCGTGGTCGGCGTGCAGGATGAACAGCATGTCCAGCGCGCGGACGATCTCGGGATCGACCTCATAGGGCTCGGCCGGGAAGCCGAACGTCATCCGCAGGAAGTTCTCGACCAGCGTCAGCGAGTTGTCCGGGTACAGGAACGGCTGGCCCGCAGACTTCTTGTAGGCATACGCCGCGATGGTCGGCAGCTTGGCCAGCAGCCGGATCGTCGACAGCTCGACCTGGTTGTCGTCGAACGGATCGAGCGAATCCTCGTAGTAGGTCGACAGCGCGTTGACCGCGCTGGACAGCACCGGCATCGGGTGGGCGTTGGCCGGGAAGCCGTCGAAGAACCGCTTGAGGTCCTCGTGCAGCAACGTGTGCCGCTGAATTCGGGTGGTGAACTCCGCCAGCTGCTCCTTGGTGGGCAGCTCGCCGTAGATGAGCAGGTAGCTCACCTCGATGAAGTTCGACTTCTCGGCGAGCTGCTCGATCGGGTAGCCGCGGTAGCGCAGGATGCCGGCCTCGCCGTCGATGTAGCAGATCGCACTCTTGGTCGATGCGGTGTTGACGAAGCCCTCGTCGAAGGTGGTGTAGCCGGACTTGGCCAGAAGTGAACCCAGCGCGATGCCATCAGCGCCTTCGGTGGCTGAAACGATGTCAAGGTCGAGCGTGCCACCGGGGTAGGAGAGGGTGGCTTGCCCTTCCCCACTCTTCGCGTTATCGGCCACGAGGTTCCCTTCGTCGCTGCTGGGAGTATTCGAACATTGCTCCTACAAAAGGTAGTCCCATATCTGCACGCGTGCCCCGCCGGGGGCGGTCACTTGTTCAGACAGGCTGCCGCAGATTACCCAACAAGCCGGTGAAGTCCACGAAGACCGTCTCCAAGCGCTCGATCAGGTCGTCGATGGACACCTGTGACCAGTCGCTGTTGACCTGCACGACGTCGGTGAGCGCCGTCATGATCACCGCACTCCACGTGGCCGATGCCAGCCGTACCCTGCGGTCGGCCAGGTCGACTCCCATGCGCCTGGCGAGTGCCCGTTCGAGTGCGTTGCCCCGAAATTCGACGGTGACCTGTCGCAGCGTCGGCGAGGACAGGATGATCCTGGCGATGCACAACACCCGCTCGGCCCTCAGGTCGTCGGGTCCCGCGTGCTTGGCCGCCTCACCCATCGCGACGTAGGCGCGCAGGATCGCCTCAAGGTGATTCAGCTCGGCGGGCTGGCGGTCCAGTTCGAGGGCGACTTCGTCGACGATTTCATCGACGAGAGCCAGCGCGATGGAGTCCTTGGTAGGGAAGTACCTGCTGAAGGTGCGCGGTGACACGTCGGCCACCGCGGCGATCTGGTCCACGGTGGTGTTGTCGAAGCCCTGTCCGTTGCACAGTTCCACGGCGGCGTCGATGAGAGTCGCACGCGTGCGCTGCTTCTTGCGCTCGCGCAGCCCAGCGGACTGCGCCCCCCTACCGTCAGGCACGAACGCGATCCTAACGGTCGAATTTATGAAGGAGCTAAGAATTCATCTTGGCCGAAAACATGATCGACGTCAGCATTTCGGGTCGGCGTCACGCGGTAGCGAACGCCGGCACCTACGGCTGGAGCCGCTCGATGCGGCCATCCTGGATGCGAATCCTGTTGTGCACCCGGTTCTCCCGGCCCTGCCAGAACTCGACCACGTCGGCGCCGATCAGATAGCCACCCCAGTTCGGCGGCACGGGCACCGTGTCGTGGCCTTCGAACCGCTGCGTCACCTCGGCCAGTTGGTCCAGCAGCGCGGCCCGCGAGGCGATCGGCTTCGACTGGTACGACGCCCACGCACCCAACTGCGACCCCCGCGGCCGCTTCGACCAGTATTCGGCCGTCTCCTCCGCCGACACCTTCGACACCGGTCCTCGGACATGAACCTGACGTCCGGTCAGATACCAAGGGAAGGTGGCCGACGCGTACGGCGTCGCCGCCAGCTGCTCGCCCTTGTCGGAGTCGTAGTTGGTGTAGAACGTGATGCCCGTGTCGTCGACGCTCTTGCACAACACCGACCGGGTCACCGGCCGCCCGCGGCTGTCGACCGTGCCGACGACCATGGCGTTGGGTTCGGCGACACCGGCGCGCTCGGCGTCGGCTAACCACTTGCGCAGCAAGGCAACCCAGCCGTCCGCCAGCCAATCGACGTCCAGATCGGGACTGCCGTCCTTTTCCGCCGAACCGTATTCCACCCGCATCCTCGCCAAGCGTTCTGGGCCTACCTCCGCCACGCGACAACGCTACGCCCACACCGGCTGCCGTCGTGTCAGCAACCGCCAGATGAGCACCGATGGACAGGTGCGAGAATCTGGCCATGAGCGCGGTGCCTGAAGACTTCGTACCCGGCCTCGAGGGCGTCGTCGCCTTCACTTCCGAGATTGCCGAACCCGACAAGGACGGCGGCGCGCTGCGCTACCGCGGCGTCGACATCGAGGATCTGGTCAACCAACGGGTGACCTTCGGCGACGTGTGGGCGCTGCTGGTCGACGGCAAGTTCGGCAACGGTCTGCCGCCCGCTGAACCGTTTCCGCTTCCGATCCACAGCGGCGACGTGCGCGTCGACGTCCAGGCCGGGCTGGCGATGTTGGCCCCGATATGGGGCTATCCCCCGTTGCTCGACATCGACGACGCGACCGCCCGCGAACACCTCGCCCGGGCCTCGGTGATGGCGCTGTCCTACGTCGCGCAGTCCGCGCGCGGGATCTATCGGCCCGCGGTCCCGCAGCGCACCATCGACGAATGTTCCACGGTGACAGAGCGATTCATGACCCGCTGGCAGGGTGATCCGGATCCCCGCCATGTGGAGGCCATCGACGCCTACTGGGTCAGCGCCGCCGAGCACGGTATGAACGCATCGACCTTCACCGCCCGCGTGATCGCGTCGACCGGCGCCGACGTCGCGGCCGCCCTGTCCGGCGCGATCGGCGCGATGAGCGGACCGCTGCACGGCGGCGCCCCGGCTCGGGTGATCCCGATGATCGAGGAGGCCGAGAAGACCGGCGACGCCCGCGCGGTCGTCAAGGGCATCCTCGACCGCAACGAGAAGCTCATGGGCTTCGGGCATCGGGTGTATCGCGCCGAGGATCCGCGGGCCCGGGTGCTGCGCGCGACGGCCAAGCGTCTCGAGGCGCCGCGCTACGAGGTCGCCGCCGCGCTCGAGCAGGCCGCCCTCGCCGAACTGCGGGAGCGGCGACCCGACCGCGCCATCGAGACCAACGTCGAGTTCTGGGCGGCGGTGATCCTCGACTTCGCCCAGGTGCCGACCAAGATGATGCCGGCGATGTTCACCTGCGGGCGCACCGCCGGATGGTGTGCGCACATCCTCGAGCAGAAGCGGCTCGGCAAGTTGGTGCGTCCGTCGGCGATCTACGTCGGCCCGGAGCCGCGCAGCCCCGAGTCGGTCGAGGGCTGGGACCAAGTCGTCCGGTCGTGACGACGACGTTCGCCTCGGCGGCGCGCAGTTTCGCGGACCTGGTCGGCCGCATTCCCGCCGACGCGTGGTCGGGTCCGGGTCTGGGCGACTGGGATCTGCGCTCGCTTGTCGGGCACACGTCGCGCTCGCTGACCACGGTGCTCACCTACCTCGAGACGCCCTCCGATCGTGAGGACATCGCCACGCCGCAGGAGTACTACGCGCGGGTGAACCCGGCGGCGCTGGGGTTGGACCCCGCCGACGTGGCCGAGCGCGGGCGGCAAGCCGCACGCGACCTCGGTGACGACCCGCCGGTCGCCGTGGCCGACCTCGTCTCCCAAGCGCTCTCGCGGCTGGAGACGGTGGACGATCCGATAATTCGGGTGCTTGGCGGGCTGGGCATCCGGTTGCGGACCTATCTGCCGACACGCACGTTCGAGCTGGCCGTGCACAGCTTGGACATCGCACGCGCCGTTGGTCTTTCGTTGACGTTGCCCGGGGCGGTGCTCGAGGAGGCGTTGGTGCTGGCGGCGCGTATCGCCGCCGAGCATCAAGGCGAGACGGTGCTGATGGCGCTGACGGGCCGCGACAGCCTGCCGCCGTCGTTCTCGATCGTGTGATCTGTCGGTGGTTGGGCGCACTAAGCGGTTGATTGCCCTCATGCCATGCGTGTGATCAACCCCTTAGGGCCTGTCGGTGGGCGGTGGTTGCATGGCCGGTGTACCGATGACTTGGGAGCGCTCACCGAGTCGGTACTGACGACCCCGTTCGCGGGACGCAACCTAATTCGAGAGGAGCTTTCACATGGCTATCGATTTTCAGCCGGCGGTGTCGCCCATGCTCACGGTCAGCGATGGCGCTGCGGCCATCGACTTCTACGTCAAGGCGTTCGACGCCGAGGAACTCGGCCGCGTACCCGGACCCGACGGCAAGCGACTGTTTCACGCTGCGCTGCGCATCAACGGGGCCTTGGTGATGCTCAACGATGACTTCCCGGAAATGAACGACGGCAAGTCGGTGACGCCGGAGGCGCTCGGCGGCTCGCCGGTGACCATCCACTTGACGGTCGACGACGTCGACGCCAAGTTTCAGAAGGCCGTCGACGCCGGCGCGACGGTCGTGATGCCGCTCGACGACATGTTCTGGGGCGACCGGTACGGCGAGCTCCGGGACCCCTTCGGACACCTGTGGTCGATGGGCCAACCGGTGCGCGAGGTCAGCCAGGAGGAGATCGACGAGGCGATCAAGCAACACCAGTGACGGAGCTAGCGGCGCAGCCCGGCAAGTAGGCGCCGGCCGAGCGGCACCGGGGCGTCGGCCGCGGCGGTCAACATGTCGGCGACCGCAGTGAACTTGACGCGCGGCCGTCCCTCGCCGCCGCGGGCGACCTCGGCGGCGTCGATCGTCTTCCACCCCGCGGCGTCGACCACGTCGGGTCGCCTGCTGCGAACCAGCTTGTCGAGGGCCGCCGGCTTGTGCGCGGGGTCGCGCAACCTGCCGTCGTTGTAATCGGCGACCAGGTTGTGCACGGTCTGCGCGGCGCACGACTTGTTGGTGCCGATGAACCCCGTCGGCCCGCGCCTGATCCATCCCGCGACGTAGCTGCCGGGCACGGGAGTACCTGACCGCGGGTCGACGACGCGGCCGCCGTCGTTCGGCACCACGGCCGCCGACTCGTCGAAGGGGAGTCCGCGAATCGGCTTGCCGCGGTATCCGATCGAGGTCAACACCAGCCCGGTGTCGAACCGCCGAACCTCGTCGGCGCCGGTGTCGGTGAACTCCATCGCCTCGGCGCGGGCGTCGCCGAGGACGCGCTGCGGCGTCAAGTGATAGGCCAGCCGGATACGCGGATGCGTCACCGGTGCGGAGGAGTCGCCGAGCTTGCTCAAGACCTCCAACTTGTTGCGGGTCAGGCGATCCTCGGTGGTGGCCAGGTCGCGCTCCACCCACTCGTGGTCCTCAGGCGAGAGCACCACCTCGCATGTTGAGGTCAGTCCGATCAGCTCGGGCAATGTGAACGCCGAGTCGGCCGGCCCGCGCCGCGCCGCGACCACCACCTCGGTCACCTTCGAGTCGCGGAGCACGGCGAGCGCATGATCCGAGATATCGGTGCCTGCAAGGACATCCGGCGGCGTGGTCAGTATTCGCGCGACATCGAGGGCGACGTTGCCGTTGCCGACGATGACGACCCGCTCATGACTCAAATCGACTGGCAGCGAGTCGAAGTCGGGGTGGCCGTTGTACCAGGCCACGAACTCGGTGGCGGTGCCCGTGCCTTGCAGGTGCATTCCCGCGATGTCGAGCCGGCGGTCGTTGGGCGCTCCGACCGCATAGAGCACGGCGTGGTGGTGCTCGAGCAGCTCGTCGTGGGTGACGTCGGCGCCCACCTCGACGTTGAGGTAGAAGGTGAATCCCGGTTGGGCCGCGATCCTGTCGAACAATTTGGTCACGCGTTTTGTGCTCTGGTGGTCGGGCGCAACGCCGGCGCGCACCAAACCGTATGGCGTGGGCAGCTTTTCGAAGACGTTGACCCGCACGCCTTTTTGGGTCAGTAGCTCGTCGGCGGCATACATCGCCGCCGGCCCCGATCCGACGATCGCCACGGTGAGCGGTCCGCCCGAGCGGGGATAGACCACTGGCGCCTCGATGACCGGTGCCAGCTTCGACGTCGGCGGCAGCTTTCCGTCCGGTTCGGGGTAGAACGCTGCGTTCAACTCGACGAACGGGAGCTGCGCGGGCGTCAGCTTCGAATCGTGCGATATCGCGCCGACCGGGCATGCCGACACGCACGCACCGCAGTCCACACACGCCACCGGATCGATGTAGAGCATCTCGGCGGTCGCGAAGCCGGGTTCGTCGGGCGTCGGGTGGATGCAGTTCACCGGGCAGGCGTAGACACAGGACCCGTCGCTGCAACACGACTGGGTGATCACATGCGGCACAGGCGCTCCCTACGCGGCAGCGACCACGTGCTGGCGAGCCGGTTCGCTGCGGTAGCGGCTGGGCGGACCGTCGATCTTGCACAGCCGCCAGACGAGTTTCGCGAACGGGTTCATCAGCCCGGTGTCGTGACACAGCATCCGGACATCGCCGAACATGTCGCGCAGGAACTGCCGCGACTTGGGCGCACGGAAGAACAGTTCCTTGCGCACCGAGCGCGGGATGTCGAACTCCCGCCAGAACGACCTCGGCGGCACGATGATCGCCTGGCACAGCACCCGCATGATGATCGGCACGTTCCACGACAGCCAAAACCGCTGGCGGCGGTTCAGATACGGCAGGCGCTTGCGCAGATACTCGTGGGCGAATGAGATGTGGCGGGCTTCCTCGGCCACGTGGATGGCCATCACCCGCTCCATGATCGGGTGCAGGTCCTTACCCTCGCGCAGCACGTTCTTCTGGGTGTGGTCGATCGGTTCCTCGCCGGCGAGCACGCCGAAGAAGAACGGAATCGGCAGCGGCCCGGCGATCAGCGGGATGAACGGCGACAGCCAGCGCAGCATCCGCGGCATGCCCGGCACGTCCGCGCCGATGCGGTTGACCATCTCCTGGAACATCATCGTGTGGTTGCACTCTTCGACCGACTCGTGCAGGCAGTACCGGTATTCGGGGGAACCGTTGGGCACCCAGAACGCGTAGTTGGTGAGGCCGCGGATGAGGATGATCTCGAACTGCAGCCCGACCTTCGCGACGTTGGCCTGCCGCCACATCCCGATCTCGATCTGCCGCTCGAGCGGCTGGGCCTGATACCAGGGATGCCCACCGAGCGGGTCGGTGGCGGGCAACACCCAACGCGGGTCGTTTTCGGTGACCGCGAACTCAGGGGAGTCCCATTCGATGTCGGTGTAGGGGTTGAAATTCCGCCGCACCGAACCCTCGGACAGCGTCATGAGCGTGTCGACGTACTCGGCGTCGTCGCTGACTTCCATGTTGCGACGCCAACGCCTGACCATACGAGTGCGGGCCATCTTCAGACCTCCCCCTTGAGGTTTACATTCACGCCTTTGATGTCCAATAACGGTACCGCAGGTACTACGTACTGAACATACCCCGAAGCGAGATGTGTCACACGGGCTGTTGCGGCGCTACGTGTGATCGCGCTCACACATCAGAAGGGGAAGGGTGTGGCTTATTTGGTGCCGAACTCACCCACTGCGGTGGCCCGATTACCGGCGCGCGCCACCGAGAACCCGGCTTCGGTCATGCCGCAGTCGGTGATGATCGCGCGGTGTCCCGGGCTGTTCATCCACCAGTTGACCGCCGCGGCGGGGACACCGTTGACACCGGTGCTCCAGAAGATGATCTCGCCGACGTTCGCGTACTGCGTGTAGCCGGCGGCGGTGATGCGTTGACCGACGGACGACCCGTCCGAGCCGGTGTGGCTGCGCACGTTGTTGGCCAGCATGTCGTTGGCCTGACGCGCGGCGGCCGCGGTCAGCTGCGGGTTGGCGGCGACGGGGCCGCAGCCGTTGGCCGCGCGGGCGGCATTGACCTCACCCAGCAGCGCGCCGCCTTCGTCGGCGTGGGCCGGAGCGGCGAGTGCCGGGCTGAACAGTGCCAACGCCGCTGCGCAGGCGGGTATCACCTTGATGCTTCTGCTACGACTGTCCACGTGCCCCCCTGGGCTCGATCCGCAGTCCCCGACAGGTCACAGTATGGACACGGCGAGGTCTCTATATCGGCTCTTTACCCACTTTTTAGAGTTCTCTTGCCTTCCATCCCCGCGGCAGGAGCACCGGTGCGGTCATTAGTGTTGACCGCATGGGCCAGCTGACGATCCCCGCCGACCTCAAACCGCGTGACGGCCGCTTCGGTTGCGGCCCCTCCAAGGTTCGGCCCGAACAGCTGGCGGCGCTGGCCGCCGCCGGTGACTTGTTCGGGACGTCGCATCGCCAGGCGCCGGTGAAGAATCTGGTCGGCCGGGTGCGCGACGGGCTGTGCGAGCTCTTCTCGGTGCCCGACGGCTACGAGGTGATCCTCGGCAACGGCGGCACCACCGCGTTCTGGGATGCGGCGGCGTTCGGCCTGATCGACAAGCGTTCGCTGCACCTGACCTACGGGGAGTTCAGCGCGAAATTCGCCTCGGCCGTCGCCAAGAACCCGTTCGTCGGCGATCCCGTCGTCGTCAAGGCGGACCCGGGCAGCGCACCGGAGCCGACGTCGGATCCGTCGGTGGACCTGATCGGCTGGGCGCACAACGAGACCTCGACGGGTGTCGCGGTCCCGGTGCAGCGCCCCGACGGGTCGGGTGATGCGTTGATCGCGATCGACGCGACGTCGGCGGCGGGTGGGCTGCCGGTCAACATCGCCGAATCCGACGTCTATTACTTCGCTCCGCAGAAGAACTTCGCGGGCGACGGCGGCCTGTGGATCGCCATCATGTCGCCGGCCGCGCTCGCCCGCGTCGAGGCCATCGCGGGTGCGGGGCGCTGGGTTCCGGAGTTCCTGTCGCTGCCGATCGCGATCGAGAACAGCCTCAAGAACCAGACGTACAACACCCCGGCGATCGGCACGCTGATCCTGCTCGCCGAGCAGCTGGACTGGTTGCTGGGCAACGGCGGCTTGGACTGGGCGGTCAAACGCACGGCGGACTCGTCGCAGCGGCTCTACTCATGGGCCGAGGCCGCGGCGTTCGCCACGCCGTTCGTCGCGGATCCGGCGTTGCGCTCGCAGGTGGTCGGCACCGTGGACTTCAACGACGACATCGATGCCAGCGCCGTGGCCAAGACGCTGCGAGCCAACGGCATCGTCGACACCGAGCCCTATCGCAAGCTCGGCCGCAACCAGCTGCGGGTGGGGATGTTCCCGGCCGTCGACCCCGAGGACGTCAGCGCGCTCACCGCGTGCATCGACTGGGTGGTGGAGCGGCTTTAGCGCGACCGACAAGCGGGGAGCGGCTTTAGCCGCGACCAACAGGCGGGAGCGGCTTCCTGCCTCCGCGTGTCCTACCAGGTAACGAGCGGATAACGCAGTAGTGTCCGGTTGATCGGGCTTTGCGCTAGCCCGGAGGAGGTCGCCATGCGGGAACTCAAAGTCGTCGGACTCGATGTGGACGGCAAACGAATCATCTGCGAGGCCGACGGCTCCGGCGAGAAATTCACGCTGCGGCGCGACGATCGGTTGCGGGCCGCCGTTCGAGGCGACCAGATGGGTTCGAGCCAGACACGAGACGAGGCCGAGGTTCACAACGTGCTGCGCCCCAGAGAGATTCAGTCCCGGATCAGGGCGGGCGCGTCCGTCGAGCAGGTCGCCGAGGCGTCGGGCGTCGACGTGGCCCGGGTCGAGCGGTTCGCACATCCGGTGTTGCTCGAGCGTTCTCGCGCCGCTGAACTGGCAACGGCCGCGCACCCGGTGCTCCCCGACGGTCCGTCGGTGCTGACCCTGCTGGAGACGGTCACGACGGCGTTGATCGCGCGCGGGCTCGACCCCGACGCCCCCGCGTGGGATGCGTGGCGCAACGAGGACGGCCGCTGGACCGTACAGCTGGCGTGGAAGGCGGGGATGTCCGACAACGTCGCGCATTTCCGGTTCACCCCCGGCGCCCATGGCGGGACGGTGACCGCATTCGACGACGCGGCGTCCGAGCTGATCGATCCGAACTTCTCGCGACCGCTGCGTCCGGTCGCCGCGCTGCCTCAGCCTGCGGCCGAGGTCGAGGAACCGACGCTTCCGATCGAGCCGCCGGTGCAAGTCACCGCCCCGGATCCGCAGCCCGAAGCGGAGCCGGAGCCCGTCGCACCGAAGCCGGCCAAGGCTCGCAGAGGTAAGGCCAAGCCGGCGGTCCCGGCGTGGGAGGACGTTCTGCTGGGCGTGCGGTCCAGCGGTCAGCGCTGAGTTTTTCGCGCCCAGGTCAGCCGCTCAAGGCGACGACGAGCACCACCAGCCACGCGGCGAGCACTCCGACGCCGGAGCCCAACACGAACCATCGCCACACCGGCCGGTTACGCCACCCCCACACCGTCGGGGCCAGGCCGCCGACCGCCACCAAGTTGAGTCCGATCGCCAGCAGCGGGTGCAATCGCAGCAAACCGAGGCTCAGCACGACGATCGCGGCCGCGATGACCGCCGCGACGAAACCCGCCACCGTCAACCCCATCGCCCACGGCGTCGAGTCGTCGGCCATCTCATTCACTCCGAGTCGCTCCGCTCAATCTCGCCGGTGCCCAATCTAACCCGCTCATAGAACGCCAGGGCCGCAGCGGTCGCGACGTTGAGCGAGTCGGTTCCCCGCGACATCGGGATCCGCACCCGAAGATCCGCGGCGCGCATCGTCCGCTCCGTGAGCCCCGGACCCTCCGCGCCGACGAGGATCGCCACCTTGTCGTCGACCACGTCCGACATCGCATCGGCAAGAGTGCGTGCGGTAGCGGCGGGCGTCATCGCCAGCAGCCGAAACCCGTTGTCGCGCAACAACTCCAGATCCGTCGGCCACGACCGCGCCCAGGCGTAGGGTACGAGCAGTGCATGGCCCATCGACACCCGGACGGCGCGGCGATACAGCGGATCGGCGCAGCCGGTGCCGAACACCACCGCGTCCACACCGAGGCCGGCCGCGTTGCGAAAGATCGAGCCGAGATTTTCGTGGTCGTTGACGCCTTCAAGGACGGCGACGGTACGGGCGCCCCTGCCCGATGTCGCCGGCGCGCCGGCTCCGGCGAGCACCTCGGCGACCGTCAACTCCCGTGGCCGTGAGGCCGACGCCAGTACGCCGCGGTTGAGGTGGAAGCCCACCACTTCGGCCATCACGTCGGCGGGCACGCGGTAGTACGGGGCGGAGACACCGGCCAGATCGGCCCCGAGTTCCTGCAGCCGGCGGTCGGTGCCCATCATCGCGCGCGGGACGAACCGCGAGGCCAGCATGCGTTGCACCACCAACACGCCCTCGGCGATCACCAGCCCCTTGCCGGTGGGCAGGTCGGGTCGGCGGTCGACGCTGTTGAGGTCACGGAAGTCGTCGAGTCGCGGATCGGACGGATCGGCGACGTCGATCACGGTGTGGGTCATGGTCACGCCCGACCGGCACCACCGCGCGGTGGGCTATTTTTCATAGCGATGACCCCGCAACCGCCCCCGCTGCCCGACGTCCTGCTCAAGCCGGCGCCGGTCATCGTCGTGATCGCGGCCGGTTGGGTCGTCGCTGCGATCCTCGCGTTCACGGTGACCGGTTTACACGAGTGGCGGCCGTACACGGTGGCCGGGCTGGGCGTCGGCGCCCTTGGCACGGGGATCTGGTTGTGGCAACGTCACGCCGTGCGTCGCGGATCGCGCGGGGCACAAAGCGGACTCACGTAAAACAGGATGAGACGGGAGGGCGCAATGGCAGCGCCGCTGTTGCAAGCCGAGACGACGATCAACGCCCCGGTGGCGAAGGTGTGGGAACTGGTCTCGGACCTCAAGAACATGCCGCGATGGAGTCCGCAGTGCCGGCTGATGAAGACGTTCGGTCCGCTGCAGCCGGGCGCGCGGACCATCAACCTCAATCGCCGCAAATTCATGTTCTGGCCCACCACCAGCCGGATCATCGAAGTGATCCCGGAGAAGAAGCTGGCGTTCCGGGTCAACGAGAACAACACGGTGTGGAGCTACGAACTCGAACCCACCGAGACCGGCACCCGGCTGGTGGAGACGCGCCATGCGGAGAACGGGGTCAAGCCGGTGTCCACGATGCTGGTCAACGCGGTGATGGGCGGCGTGCCGAGTTTCGAACGTGAACTCGTCGAGGGCATGAACGAGTCGCTCGCGCGGATCAAGGCCGCGGCCGAACGCTAGTCGGACGACGATTAAGCGGCGAGGAACGAGCCGCGTTGAGAAGTCCGACGAATAACGTCAGTCGGCGGGCTCGGTCAGGTCCAGCACACCGTCGTCGTACGGGTCGTAGAGCGGGGATCCACCGCCCGCGGGTTGCGGCGTGTCGGAGTGTGCGCCGCAACCGTATTCGGAGTCGACGACGTGGCCGTCGGCGGAGAACTCATTGGCGCAGACGCCGAACATCGTGCCCAGTGAACCGGCCAGCGGAAGATAGAACCCGCAGTCGCGGCAGACGCGCCGTGTCGAGCGCGCCATCGCCGAACCGGGCCCATAGTCGCCGTCGTGCCAGCGTTGGGCCGCATCGATGCGCCCCCACTGGCTGAGCACCTGGCGACGGCCCAGACCCACCTCGAGTGCGACGTCGTCGATCTGCGGGTCGCCGGTCGCCATGTAGCCGGGCACCAGACGAGGGTCGTCCGGGGGCGGGGCGAGAAGATCGCCCGGGCCCAGATCGCCGGGCTGGACACGGTCCTGCCACGGCACCCACTTCGGCGCCAGCAACGCCGTCGGCCCCGGAACCAGCACCACCTCGCTGATGGTGGCGTGGTCGGCGCCGGGCCACGCCGCGACGACGACCGCCCACTGCCAGCCGCGGTAACCGGGCATGTCGGCGAGGAAGCGGTGCGTGGCCGCGGTCGGGTCCTCGAAGCTGGCACCCAGGTAGTCACCGACGGTGTCTTCGCCGCTGAACTCGACGATCGCCGCACGTGCGTCGTCGACGGCGCCCAGGAGTACCGCCTCCAGATCCGGCCGCTCGGCGGATTCGGTCACGCTTTCCATCGCCCTCAATACTGCCTGACCGGCTAACCGTCAGCCACACCGGTTGGCTGCACGCCCGCTACCGCTTCGATGGTGGAGAATCGACATCGTGACCGGACCGCGTCGTGACCCCCGAGACTCTGCGGGTCGGCGCGACCCTCGGTACCACCCGCCACGACCGCCCGCCGACGACCGCTGGAGTGACGACCGGTGGAGCGATGAACATCCCGGGATGGCGAACTACCCGAGCGATCCGAGCTACCGTCGACCCCGGCGCAGCGGACCGACGCCGAGCGCCAACCGCTGGCTGCCTCCGCTCGATGAGCCCACCCGCGAATTCGGTGCCACGCCACCGCCGCACCGGATGGGCGGTGCCGCAGGCGAAAAGGTCACCGTCACCCGGGTAGCCGCCCAGCGCAGCCGCGAGATGGGCTCCAGGATGTACGGCCTGGTGCACCGGGCCGCGACCGCGGACGGCGCCGACAAGTCCGGACTGACCGCGCTGACATGGCCGGTGGTCGCGAACTTCGCCGTCGACGCGGCGATGGCGGTCGCTCTGGCCAACACCTTGTTCTTCGCGGCGGCCTCCGGGGAGAGCAAGGGCAAGGTCGCGCTGTATCTGTTGATCACTATCGCGCCGTTCGCCGTCATCGCCCCGCTCATCGGGCCCGCGCTGGACCGGCTGCAGCACGGCCGCCGCGTCGCGCTGGCCACGTCGTTCGGGCTGCGCACGGCGCTCGCGGTGGTGCTGATCGCCAACTACGACGGTGCCACCGGCAGCTTCCCCTCGTGGGTGCTGTACCCGTGCGCGCTCGGAATGATGGTGCTGTCCAAGTCTTTCAGCGTTTTACGCAGCGCGGTGACCCCGCGGGTACTGCCGCCGACCATCGACCTGGTGCGGGTGAACTCGCGGCTGACCACCTTCGGCCTACTCGGCGGCACAATGGTCGGCGGTGCGGTGGCCGCGGGTGCGGAGTACCTGTTCAAGCTGTTCGAGATGCCGGGTGCGCTGTACGTGATCGTCGCGGTGTCGGTGGCCGGCGTGGCCCTGTCGATGCGCATCCCGAAATGGGTCGAGGTCACCGAGGGCGAGGTGCCCGCGACGCTGAGCTACCACGGTCGCACGGGTGAACTGCGGCGCGGTGATCACGTGCCACCGGCAAAAGCGGCGCGCCAACCCTTGGGCCGCAACACCATCGCCGCACTGTGGGGTAACTGCACCATCAAGGTCATGGTCGGCTTCCTGTTCCTGTATCCGGCGTTCGTCGCGAAGTCTCACGACGCCAGCGGGTGGGAGCAGCTGCGCATACTCGGACTGATCGGCGCGGCCGCGGCCGTCGGTAACTTCGCGGGCAACTTCACCAGCGCGCGCCTCAAATTGGGCCGTCCGGCGCAGGTGGTGGTGCGCTGCACGATCGTCGTCACCCTCGCGGCGCTGGCCGCCGCGCTGACCGGCAATCTGCTGGTGGCCGCGATTGCCACGCTGCTCACGTCGGGGGCGAGCGCGATCGGCAAGGCCTCGCTGGACGCGTCGCTGCAGGACGACCTGCCCGAGGAGTCGCGTGCCTCGGCGTTTGGCCGTTCGGAGTCGGTGCTGCAGTTGGCCTGGGTCGCCGGCGGTGCGGTCGGCGTGCTGGTCTACACCGAATTGTGGGTGGGCTTCACGGCGATCACCTCGGTGCTGATTCTCGGCCTGGCGCAGACCGTGGTGAGCTACCGCGGTGATTCGCTCATTCCGGGGTTTGGCGGTAACCGACCCGTGCTGGCCGAGCAGGAGGGCGGACGCACCGACACCGCGGCGGTGGCGCACGAGTGAAACGCATGATCGCCGCGCTCGTCGCGGTGGTGATCCTCGCGTCGGTGGGTACCGGTGTGCTCGTCTGGTGGCTCAGCAGCAACGCCGACGCCCCGAAATACCCTGAGATCAGCGCGTATTCGCATGGGACCCTCGTGCGAGTGGGCCCGTACCGCTATTGCGAGGTGCTCAACCCCACCAAGTGTGAGGTCTTCGAGGACCAGGGCGAACTGCCGGTCATCGAGAGCGACGCGGTGCAGCTGTCGGTGCCGCCGGCGATCGCGCGGGCGCCGTGGGTACTGCTGCGTCAGTACGAGGGTGGCGACGTCGTCGAGGAGTTCCGCCCGGGAACGCGACTGGCGGTGACCATCCCGACCGTCGACCCGCGGCGCGGCAAGCTCACCGGGTTCGCCGTGCTGCTGCCCACGCTGGTCCGCATCGACGACGAAGAGGTGCCGGCCCCGCACGCCGAATGGTCGGTGCGCACGGTCTGGTCCTGAGTCCTCCGTGGTGGCTTTGAGCCGGCGTCACTCGGCGCCGTGACCCTGCTGCACCCGTTCGCCCTCGGGCGTCGGGCCGGGCGGTGTCCCGTCTCCGAACGGCCTGCCGCCCAAGGCTTCTCGACCGTGCGGGGTCAGCCAGTTGGACAGGTCGGGTCCTTTTGGCACGACCTGCGTCGGGTTGATGTCGGTGTGCACGATGTAGTAGTGCTGCTTGATCTGAACGAAGTCGATGGTGTCGCCGAACCCCGGCGTCTGGAACAGGTCGCGGGCGTAGGCCCACAGCGCGGGTAGCTCAGACAGTTTCTGGCGGTTGCACTTGAAGTGCCCGTGATAGACGGGGTCGAAGCGCGCCAGCGTGGTGAACAGCCGCACGTCGGCCTCGGTGATGGTGTCGCCCACCAGATACCGCTGGCCGTCCAGGCGCTCGGAGAGCAAGTCGAGCGCGAAGAACAATCTGTCGTAGGCCTTGTCGTAGGCCTCCTGCGATCCGGCGAACCCGCACCGGTACACGCCGTTGTTGATTTCGGTGTAGATGCGTTCAGCCACTTCGTCGATCTCGTCGCGGTGCTTCTCGGGGTAGAGGTCGGGCGCGCCGTCGCGGTGGTACTGCGTCCACTCGGTGGAGAAGTCGAGCGTGATCTGCGGGAAGTCGTTGGTGACGACCTCACCGGTCGGGACGTCGACGATCGCGGGGACCGTGATGCCCTTGTCGTAGTCGGGGAAACGCTTCAGGTAGGCGTCTTTGAGCCGGGGGATTCCCAGCACCGGGTCGACGCCGTCCGGGTCGAGGTCGAACGTCCAGCTGTCCTGGTCGTGGGTGGGCCCGCAGAAGCCGATGGACAGGGCGTCTTCGAGTCCGAGCAGCCGTCGGACGATGATCGTGCGGTTGGCCCACGGGCAGGCCCGCGCGACGACGAGCCGATAGCGGCCGGGTTCGACGGGATACCCGTCGCGGCCATCGGCGGTGATACGAGTGCCGATGTACTTGGTGTCGCGGTTGAACTCGCCACCGGAGTCGGATTTGTCGGCGACATATGCCATGTATCCAGGATGCCCCACGGGAACCGTCACCACCGCGGCAACGTCATACGCACATGGTCCCGTTTGTCGGCACCGAAGCTTTAGCCGTGGGCGCGGTGACCCGCTACCAGTTGCGCACGCGGTACCGGATGGTCCATCGGAATGTGTACGTGCCCCGCGACCATGTGCTGAGCGCGGTGGACAAAGCGGTCGCAGCTTGGCTGTGGTCCAGACGGGAAGCGACGCTGGTGGGATTGTCGGCGGCCGCGATGTACGGCTCGAAGTTCATCGACGGGCGCCTGCCCGCAGAGGTGCACCGGCGATCCCGCGACAGGCCGGCGGGGATCGTCGTGCACAGCGGGGAACTCAGCAGGGAGGAGATCCGCCGGGTCCGGGGCATTCTGGTCACCACGCCGGCGCGCACAGCCTTCGACCTCGGCCGGCGGTATGGGCGGACGCTGGCCGTCATTCGCGTCGATGCGCTGCTGCAGGCGACCTCGCTGAAGTTGCGTGACGTCGAGGCGCTCATCGAGCAGCACCGCGGCGCACGAGGTGTCGTTCAGCTGCGGGAAGTGATAAAACTCGCCGACCCTGGCGCGGAATCGCCGCAGGAGACGCGGACACGTCTGGTGTTGACCGACGCGGGAATTCGGCCAACACACACGCAGATCGACGTCTTCGACCGCTATTACAACCACGTCGGCCGCATCGACATGGGCTATCCGAAATGGAAGGTCGGCGTCGAATACGACGGCGCACAACACTGGACCAACCCGCGGATCCGCGCAGCCGACATCGAACGCCAAGCCAGACTCGAGGCCCTGGATTGGCGGATCGTCCGGGTCAGCGCCGAGATGCTGCGCTACCGACCCCACACGATTGTCGAGCGCACTTTGGCCGCTCTGCGCGCCGCCGGCTGCTCCAGCGTCGAGTTGTTGTCGTGAGATCGGCAATTCATCGACAACAAGTCGACGTTCGGCGCGAAGAAACTAGGCCTCGAGCTCGCGGGCGACCGCCCGCACCACCTCGGACACCCGGCGGGCGGCCTTGCGGTCCGGATAGCGACCCTTACGCAGTTCGGGCTGCACAGCGCTCTCGAGCAGCGTGATCATGTCCTCGATCATGCCGTGCAACTCGTCGGGCGAATGCTTGCGCTCGGCGGCGGCAGCCTCCCGGCGCGTGCGCGAAAGGCTCGGCGGCGGGTCGATGAGCGTCAGCGTCAGCGCCTGCGGCCCGCGCCTGCCCGCGGCGATGCCGAACTCCACGCGCTGCCCGGCCTTGAGGGTCTCGACACCGGAGGGCAGCGCCGAGGATCGGACGTAGACGTCCTCGCCGTCCTCCTGGGACAAAAACCCGAAGCCCTTTTCGGCGTCGTACCACTTAACCCTGCCGGTCGGCACTGGTCTCACCCGCTCGTCGTTGTACCTACAAAAGGAAAGCGCCCCGATGCGCCGGGACGCGTGCTGCTCGATCCTACTCTGACCTCTACCTCGCCAGCACCCCCTTATCGGTAGGCTGAAGACCACCGCTGGAGGAGAAGAAGCGCGCATATGCGATTGATACTCAACATCATCTGGTTGGTGTTCGGCGGCCTGTGGCTGGCGCTGGGCTACCTGCTGGCGGCGCTGATCTGTTTCGTACTGATCATCACCATTCCGTTCGGGTTCGCCGCGCTTCGTATCGCGATGTATGCGCTGTGGCCGTTCGGCCGCACGATCGTCGAGAAGCCGGGGCCGCGGCCAGCCGCGCTGGTCGGCAACGTCATCTGGGTCATTCTGTTCGGCGTCTGGCTGGCCCTCGAGCACATCATCACCGCGATCGCGATGGCGATCACGATCGTCGGCATTCCGCTCGCACTGGCCAACCTCAAGCTGATCCCGGTGTCGCTGATGCCGCTGGGTAAGGAGATCGTGCCCGTCGACGCCGCGAACAACCCGGAGCGGGCGTTCGCGTGACCGTCGTCCATCTCGGCGTGCCGTCCGCCGCACCGTCCTCCCCCGCCCCGGCCGACGGGCCGCTGGTCGACACCTTCGGCCGCATCGCCACCGATCTGCGGGTGTCGTTGACCGACCGCTGCAACCTGCGGTGCACCTACTGCATGCCCGCCGAGGGCCTGGACTGGTTGCCGTCGGAGCGGCTGCTGCGGCCCGAGGAGTTGACCCGCCTGCTGCGTATCGCCGTGACGAGGCTCGGCGTCAGGAGCGTGCGCTTCACCGGTGGCGAGCCTCTGGTCGCGCGCCACCTCGAGGACGTCATCGCCGCGACGACTGCGCTGAGCCCCCGGCCGGAGATCACGCTGACTACCAACGGCATCGGCCTCGACAAGCGGGCCGAACGGCTCAGGCAGGCGGGGCTGGACCGCATCAACGTCTCGCTGGACACCGTCGACGCCGCGCGATTCGCCGCCATCACCCGTCGGGACCGGCTCCCCGATGTGCTGGCCGGGCTGCGGGCCGCGAAAGCCGCGGGCCTGAACCCGGTGAAGGTCAACGCCGTCCTCGACCCGGCCACCGGCCTTGACGACGCGGTCGGGCTGCTGCGCTTCTGCCTCGACCACGGCTACCAGCTACGCATCATCGAGCAGATGCCGTTGGACGCCGGCCACTCGTGGCAACGCGGCAAGGCGATCTCCGCCGACGACGTTCTCGCCGCGCTGCAGCAGCATTTCGACCTCACCCCGGACACCACCCCGCGCGGGTCGGCGCCGGCCGAGTTGTGGCGCGTCGACGGCGGCGTGGGCAAGGTCGGCATCATCGCCTCGGTGTCACACGCGTTCTGCTCCGCCTGCGATCGCACCCGGTTGACCGCCGACGGCCAGGTCCGCAACTGCCTGTTCGCGCAGCAAGAGACCGACCTGCGACAACTGATGCGCTCGGGCGCCGACGATGCCGCCCTCGAGGCCGCGTGGCGTGAGGCGATGTGGGCCAAAGCGGCGGGCCACGGCATCAACGATCCCAACTTCGTACAACCCGATCGGCCGATGAGCGCGATCGGCGGATGAGTCAAAGGAAGCAATGACGACGACAACGACCACGGTTGCGGTGAACGTCCGCTATTTCGCGGCCGCACGGGCCGCCGCCGGTAACGATGAGGAGACGATTCGGCTTCAGCCGGGAACGACGCTCGCCGAACTCGTCGGGCAGCTCAGTGAGCGCGACGAGAATCTGGCGAAAGTGCTGAAACGCTGCTCTTTTCTGACTGACGGCATCGCTGTGCGCGACGACGCCGTCGCGCTGCGCGACGCCCAAACCGTCGATGTTCTTCCCCCATTCGCCGGCGGATAACGGTGATTTCCGTCACATCACGGAATGATCACAACCTGGCTACGACGCGATTTAGCGCGCGATAGTCCTGCGGAAACGCAGAAATCTGCTGGGCATTTAGAGGATTTTTAAGATTTGCCGAAGGCGAAAACGCCGTAATCGGCAAAAGATGACGCGCCCAAAACGAGCCGATACGGTTCAGTCCCAAGCCGGTCGACCTCAAACCGACTGGCCCGCCGTGCCCAACCGCGCCGAGCTCCATCCGTTGGTGCACGGGATACCAACGAACAACTTGGATGGAGGCGGGGGACCCAACCGGTCCGCCGAGTCAAAGACGGACCTGGAGCCGATCGGTTCCTTGGGGTGAAGCCGAATCGCATTGTGCGACAAGGCCGGGCAATACCTCTCCAGCCCGAACCCGACAGCTGACCTCGTGGGCGCCGAAGAGAGGACCGGAAGCACCTATGAGTGGACGGCACCGCAAGCCGGCTTCATCGGCTGTAAGCGTCGCGAAAGTCGCCTTCACGGGCGCTGTGCTCGGAACCGGAAGCCTTGCCCTCGCCGGCCAGGCCCACGCCGCCACCGACGGCGAATGGGATCGGGTGGCCAGCTGCGAGTCCGGCGGCAACTGGGCCATCAACACCGGCAACGGCTACCAGGGTGGTCTGCAGTTCGCGCCGAGCACCTGGACCGGTCACGGCGGCGGTGAGTACGCCCCCGCCGCGCATTTGGCCAGCAAGGAAGAACAGATCGCCGTCGCCGAACGCGTGCTCGCCAGCCAGGGCAAGGGCGCGTGGCCGACGTGCGGTAAAGGATTGTCGGGTGCGACGCCGCGCAATGTCGTCGACGACGCCGTCGAGGCCGTGAACAACCTGCTGCCACCGCCACCTCCGCCGTTCGACCCGTTCGCTCCGCCGCCTCCGCCCGCACCCGTTGACGCGCTGGCCGCACCTGCGCCTCCGCCACCGCCGCCGCCGGGTGATCCCTTCGCCCCGCCGCCTCCGCCCGCACCCGTTGACGCGCTGGCCGCACCTGCGCCTCCGCCACCGCCGCCGCCGGGTGATCCCTT
>NZ_LZSW01000034.1:0-1389 GCF_001665615.1 Mycobacterium sp. 852014-52144_SCH5372336 | reverse complement strand
GGCGCTCCACGTGTTTTCGTGGGCGCTTTCGTGCTGATCAGAGCTGATTTTTGTTGCGGTGCAGGGTTGTCGGTGCTGCGGGAGTGAAATGCGGGACGCGCACGTGGTGTGGCTCTAGTTTCGGGGTTACCACACCAACCGATCCCGGAGGCACCACGTGCGCGTCAGTACTGCATTTAACCGTCTGCTGCAGATCCCCGGGGCGTGGGTGACCGATGTCGTCATTGACGACCGCGACGTCGAAGTCACGCTGCGGCCGCGGGCCCGGCTGCTGACCTGCCCGTGCGGGATGTTGGCCACCGCGGTCTATGACCGGCGACGGCGCCGCTGGCGACACCTCGACCTGGGCCGATGTCGGCTATGGCTGGTTTATGAGATCCGCAGGCTGGACTGCCCGGAGTGCGGGATCCGTACCGAGGTGCTGCCCTGGGCGCGCCCGGGTGCCCGGCATACCCGCGACTTCGAGGACACCGTGCTGTGGCTGGCTCAACGCACCGACCGCACTTCAGTGGCCACCCTGATGCGCTGCGCCTGGGAAACGGTGACCGCGATCATCAACCGCGGGGTGGCTGAACTGCTCGACGCCCGCCGGCTCGACACCCTCTATCGGATCGGGGTTGACGAAGTGTGCTACCGCCACCCGCACCGCTATCTGACCATCGTCGGTGATCACGACACCGGCACCGTCATCGACATTCAGCCCGGCCGCAGCGAGGCATCGCTGGCGAATTTCTATCAATCCCAACCGGATTCGATCACTTCATCCATCGAGGTGGTCAGCATGGACGTCTCCAAGGCCTACACCGGCGCCACCCGCACCCATGCCCCGCAGGCCACCATCTGTTATGACCCGTTCCACATCATGCAATGGGTCAACCGCGCACTAGACCGGGTCTATGCCCAAGCAGCCACCGGACCCGGCCGGGCTTCGATGAGCACCCCAGACTGGAAGGCCACTCGCTGGGCATTGCGCACCGGAGAAAACAAACTCACCGAGCAAAAACGCGCCCTGGTCAACCAGATCGCGCGAACCAACCGACACATCGGCCGGGCCTGGACACTCAAAGAACAACTGCGCGACGTCTACCGCATCAACCACCCACCCGGCGGCGCTCGCCAGCGCTTGCGCCGGTGGATCACTGCTGCCAAACGCAGCCGCATCAACGGCTTCGTTCATCTGGCTAAGCGGCTCGAGGTCTACTTCGAAGAAGTCATCGCCGCGATCGAACTGGGCATCTCCAACGCCCTCATCGAAGGCATCAACGCCAAAATCCGACTCATCAACGCTCGCGGCTACGGCCACCACTCCGCCCAAACACTGAGCTCAATGATCTACCTCTGCCTCGGCGGATTACACCCTCAGCTACCCACGAGAACGTGAGGAGCCGC
>NZ_LZSW01000033.1:0-192115 GCF_001665615.1 Mycobacterium sp. 852014-52144_SCH5372336 | reverse complement strand
CGACGATCAAGCGGCGAGGGACGAGCCGCGCTGAGGAGTCCGCCAATTCAACCCGGCGGACGACGATCAAGCGGCGATATGACTCAGCGTGGGCGCAGGGTCACCATCGGGGGGCGGTCGGCCAGCGACACCGACGATGTCCGCGGCGTGTAGTCCTGACCGTCGGCGAAGAACTGCGTCAGCCCCACACCGGAGTCCGGCACCCCGCAGCGCGACAGCAGCGTCGCGATCACCTGGCGGCTCATGCTGGCCAGCTCGGTCAGCGGCCGGTTGCGGTGGGTGCGAACACCGAGGTTGACCTGGGCGATCCCGTCGAGGCCGAGCCGGTCGTAGGCGTCGATCAGCAGACCGATCTCGACCCCGTAGCCCGGCGCGAACGGCACGGACGTCAACAGCTCACGGGTGCCCGCGTATTCACCGCCCAGCGGTTGCAGGATGCAGCTGAGCTCGGGCCGCAGGGAGGCCAGCAGCGGCCGGGCCACCAGCTCGGTCACCCGCCCGCCGCCGTTGGCGTCCTCGCTGCCGCTGACCTTCAGCGGCCTGCGGTAGAAGCCCTTGACCAGGTGCACACCGTCGGTGGTGAGCAGCGGACCCACCAGCTTGGGCACGAACATCGGGTCGGGGTCGATCAGGTCCGAGTCGACGAACACCACGACGTCACCGGTCGTGGCGGCCAGCGAGCGCCACAGCACCTCCCCCTTGCCGGGTTGCGGAGCCACCTCCGGCAGCGCCGCCTCACGGCTGATCACCCGGGCACCGGCGGCCAGGGCGCGGATCTCGGTGTCGTCGGTCGAGCCGGAATCCAGCACGATCAGCTCGTCGACCAGCCCACCGAGCAGCGGGGTGATGGTCTCGACGACGCTGCCGACCGTCTCTTCCTCGTTGAGGGCGGGCAGCACCACCGAGATGGTGCGGCCCCGTTTGGCGGCTTCGAGTTCTGAGACCGTCCACGTCGGCCGGCTCCAGCTGTGGTCGCTGAGCCAGCGTGCGATGACGACGTCAGTAGCGGGAAGTTCGGGTGTGAGTGTCATGCCAGTCCCCTCACCGTGCGCGTCGGCGGCCGTCCGCCCTGGATCGACGCGACCATCTCCAGTACACGCCGAGTCGGTCCGACCTCGTGCACCCGGAACATCGCGGCTCCGTCTGCGGCCGCCAGGGCGGTGGCTGCAAGGGTGCCCTCCAAGCGTTCGGTCAAACCCACACCCAGAGTCTCCCCGACGAAATCCTTGTTGCTCAGCGCCATCAGGACGGGCCATCCAGTGTTTACAAGCTCTTTCACATGGCGCAACAAACTAAGACCGTGATGAGTGTTCTTGCCGAAATCATGCGTCGGGTCGATCAGCACGGCGTCGCGCGCCACCCCCGCCGCGACCGCGCGTTCGGCCGCCGCGGTCACCTCCGCGATCACGTCGTCGACGACGCCGCGTTCGGTGATTCCGTAGTTGACCCGGAACGGCCTGGTGCGCGGTTGTGCGCCGCCGGTGTGCGAGCACACCAGGCCTGCACCGAACTCCGCGGCCACCTCCGGCAGCGCCGGATCGTGGCCGGCCCAGGTGTCGTTGATCAGGTCGGCTCCCGCCGCGCACGCCTGTTTGGCGACCGCCGAGCGCCAGGTGTCGACGCTGATCAGCTGATCGGGATAGGTGCTGCGCAGCCATTCGATGAACGGGACGACGCGCGCGATCTCCTCGTCGGTGTCGACGGTGTTACCCGGGCCCGCCTTGACCCCGCCCACGTCGACGACGTCGGCGCCGTCCTCGATGACCCGGTGCGCGGCCGTCTTGGCCGCCTCGTCGGTGAACGCGGCGCCGCGGTCGTAGAAGGAGTCCGGAGTCCGGTTCACGATCGCCATGATCAGCGCTCGATCGGCGGCGACGGGCCGGCCCAGGAAGCGGCCCGAGTGCGTGTTCACCCTTCCAGGCTACGGCGGCGCGATTTGTGCGTGATTTCGTTCGGCGGGCGAACGTTTCCACTCACGAATCGCTAGTTCTTGGGCTTCTTTCCGTCGGCGACCTCTTTGGGGTAGTCGTCGTAGAACTCGACGTAACCCTCGTCGCGACCGGAGAGCACGTAGATCGGATCGTCGATCTCCTCTACGTTGAAGCCCTCCTTTCGAAGGTCGACCTTCTGGCTCTTGAACGTCGACGTGTACGCCAACTCCTCGACCACCCGCACGAACAGCGGCACCGCGTAATTGGGCAACTTGTCGTATGCGGCTTTGGCCAGCGCCTTGCCGTCGAACTTCTCGCCCTCTTTGAGCTGGATCGCGGCCATGCCCGCGCGTCCGCCTGCGCCCTCGACCTCGACGCCGAAGACCGTGCACTCCTCGACCTGCGGAGCGGCGGAGATGGCCGTCTCCACCTCGGTGGTGGCGACGTTCTCGCCCTTCCACCGGAAGGTGTCGCCGAGCCGGTCGGTGAACGACGCGTGCCCGAACCCCTGCGAGCGCATGAGGTCGCCGGTGTTGAACCACACGTCACCATCGCGGAAAGCGTTGCGCACCAACTTCTTTTCGGTCTCTTCGCGATCGGTGTAGCCGTCGAAGGGCTGGAAGTTGCTGACCTTGGACAGCAACAGGCCCGGCTCACCGGTGGACACCTTCTTGACGCGGCCTTTGTCGTCGCGCAGCGGATCGCCGGTCTCCGGGTCGTACTCGACGAAGGCCACCGGCGACGGGCAGATACCGGTGGACTGCGGAATGTTGAACACGTTGACGAACGCGGTGTTGCCCTCGCTGGCGCCGTAGAACTCACACACCCGGTCGATGCCGAATCGTTCGGTGAAGTCGTTCCAGATCGCCGGGCGCAGCCCGTTGCCACAGATGACCCGCACCTTGTGCTTGCGGTCGGTGTCCTTGGGCGGCTGGCTGAGCAGATACGAGCAGACCTCGCCGATGTAGACGAACGCGGTCGCGTCGTGGCGGATGACCTCGTCCCAGAACTTCGACGCCGAGAACTGCTTACCGATCGCCAGCGTCGCACCGGAGTTCAGCACCGACGACAGCGCGACCGTCAACGCGTTGTTGTGATACAGCGGCAGACAGCAGTAGAGGGTGTCCTTGCTGGTCAGCCGCATTCCGAGGCCGCCGAACCCGGCCAGCGCCCGCAGCCAGCGGTAATGCGTCATCACGCTGGCCTTCGGCATGCCGGTGGTGCCCGACGTGAAGATATAGAACGCGTTGTCCTTGGCGAGCACCGCCGCGGTGGTCGGGGGGTTGCTGGTGGGCGCAGACGAGGCCAGGCGCTTGAGGTCGTCGATGGTGAGCAGCCCGTCGGTGTCGGCGCCGGACTCGGTGATCGGCTCGACGAAGTCGGTATCGGCGACAATGGCCTTGGCCTCCAGCAGCCCGAGGCTGTGCTTGAGCACATCGCCTCGCTGGTTGTAGTTGAGCATGCCGGCGATCGCGCCGCACTTGACCGATGCCAGCATCAGCAGCACGGGCTCCGCGGAGTTGCGCAGCATGATGGCGACGACATCGCCGTGGCCCACGCCGCGGGCAGCCAGGATCGCGGCGTAGCGGTTTACGGTCTCGTTGGCGTCGCGATAGGTGATCTGCTCGTCACCGAACCGGAGGAACACCTTGTCGCCGTAGCGCGCGGCGCGATCCTGGAAAACCTTGCCGATCGAGGTCTTGGCCGAGGGCCGCGCACCGAAACCGGTGACGACGCCCCGCAGGATCGTCGGCAGGTCCGCGATCAGCCCCGGCGCGCGGGCGGCGATGTCCAGTAAACCGACGCTGCGGCGAATCCCCGACTTCTCGGTCATGCGCGTTCGTCCCTCCCTGTTCGTTTGTCGCACACCCTAGTGACCGTGTTCATGGCGGTGGCGCACACGCCGTCATGGCCGACTCGACGTCGACAGCGACGACCAATCGGTCCAGTGCCCCCTGCGCGACGTACCCGCTGTCGCGCAGATCGTGCAGCCATGCCAACAGCCCGTCGTAGTGCCCGATGGGGTCGAGCAGCACGACCGGTTTGTCATGCATACCCAAATAACCCGCTGTCCAGGCTTCGAAGAATTCCTCGAGCGTGCCGATGCCTCCGGGCAGGGCGATGAACGCGTCCGCCCGTCCCTCCATGACTTCCTTGCGTTGACGCATCGTGTCGGTGACGACGAGTTCGTCAGCGTCCACGTCGGCGACCTCGCGATGCACCAGCGCCTTCGGGATGACACCGACGGTGTGGCCCCCGCGGGACCTGGCCGCCGTCGCCAACGCACCCATCGCCGAGACGTTTCCGCCGCCGGAGACCAGGCTCCAACCCCGCTCAGCGATCGCCACCCCAACCTCCTCGGCCAGCCCGATGAGCTCGGGGTGCATTGGACCCGACGCGCAGTAGACACACACCGCCCACTGACGACCGGACTCGCGAGCGTGGGGTTCAGCGGACACGAGCACAACTTAGCGGCAGGACGATCAAGCGGCCCCCGGCCGCGTTCAGGAGTGCGGCGATCGTTTTAGCCATAGACTCCGGCGGTGCCGATTGAGTGGGTCACCTCGCCGCCCGGACCGGCACTCGATTCGATCGAAGCCGGTCTGCAGAAACGTTCCGGCGCCGTCCTGATCGGTCCCGCCGGCGTGGGTAAGACGACGCTGGCGCGAGCGGCCGCAGAACGGCTCGCCGGGGGCTACCACCGCGTCGACTGGGTCACCGCCACCGCGCCGATGGCCGCGGTCCCGTTCGCCGCGGTCAGTCGTCTCATCGACGTCGCCGACACCGGCAAGACCGCGGACGTTCTGCGCAGCGCCCGCGACACTCTGGGTGACTCGCGCCTGCTGGTGGTGGACGACGCTCATCTGTTGGATCCCTTGTCGGCTGCGCTGATCTACCAGCTCGCGGTCAGCGGCGCCGCCGCGCTGATCGTGACGGTGGCGCCGGCCGGGGTGATGGCCGACGGTGTCTCGGCGTTGTGGGACGACGGCCTCGTCGAGCGCATCGACCTCGAGCCGCCGGGTCACGACGACCGTCGCGTGGCGGCTTCGGTCGGCGAATTCGTCACCGACCTGCCGGACGCTGCCTACCGCGTCCTGGAGTACCTGGCCGTCGACGACCCGCTGGCGCTCGACGAGCTCGAAGCCTTGGTCGGTCCGGAATCGGTCGAGGCCGCAGCGGCATCGGGCGCCGTCGTGGTCGATGACGGTTGGGTGCACCCGGCGCATCCGCTGTTCGCCGACTCGGTGCGCGAGGCACTGGGCGGTCCGGAGCTGCGCAGGCTGCGGGGTGAAGTCGTCGACCGGCTGGCCGGGCGGGCCGGTCACGGCGCCGTCGACAGGTTGCGCCGCGCGGTGCTGGCGCTCGACAGCGACAGTCCGCAGGGACCCGCCGAGCTGTCCTCGGCGGCCGCGGAGGCGTTGCGACTCGGCGATCTGGTGCTCAGCGAACGGCTCGGCCGCGCCGCGCTGCAGGGCGCACCCGACGACCTGTCCACCCGGTTGACGCTGGCGTACGCGCTGGCGTGGCAGGGCCGAGGCCGCGACGCGGACGCGGTGCTCGACGGCGTGAACGGTGCCGCGCTGTCGGAGACCGAGCTGATGGCGTGGGCGCTGCCGCGGGCCGCCAACCAGTTCTGGATGCTGTCCGAGCCCGAGCGCGCCACGGCATTCCTGCGTGCGACACGCAACCGGGTGTCGTCGCCGGCCGCACGCATCACGCTCGATGCGTTGTCGGCGACGTTTGCGATGAACGCCGGGAGCGTGTCGCGGGCGATGGAGGTGGCCGCCGACGTGTTGGCGTCGCCGGACGCCGACGACACCGCGATCGGCTGGGCGGCGGCGGCAGCGGCGTTGAGCTCGGCGCGGACGGGCCGGTTCGCCGATGTCGACGCGTTGGCCGAGCGGGCGATGGCCGCCGGACATCCGGGGCTTCTGCGGTTCACCAGCGGATTCGGGCAGACGACGGCGTTGCTGATGGCAGGTGAACTGGACCGCGCCCAGCAGCTTGCCCAGCGGCTCACCGACTTCGCGCAGCTGCAACAACCGGGGCGCGCGATCGGTGAGGTGCTGGTGGCCGACGTGCTGATCGCCAAGGGTGAGCTCGAGGAGGCGGTGCGCCTGCTGCGCCGTGCGGCCGCGGCGCTGGCCCCGACCGGCTACTCGTGGGGGCCGTTGGCGTGGATGCTGCTGGCCCAGGCGCTCGGTCAGCTCGGTGCGGGTGTCGAGGCGGGAAAGGCGTTGGCGCGTGCCGAGTCTCGGCACGGCTTGAAGTCGATGCTGTTCGCCCCGGAGTTGGCGCTCGCACGGGCGTGGACGATGTGGGCGCGCCGCGACGAGCACGGCGCCGTCGCCGCGGCCCGTGAGGCGGTGCGCAGTGCCGAGCGCGGAGGCCAGACGGCCGTTGCGCTGCGCTCGCTGGTGGACGCGGCGCGGCTCGGCGACATGCGGGCCGCGGACGCGATCGAACGGGTGAGCACCGAATGTGACTGCACAACGGGGCAATTGGCGCTGGCGCACAGCCGGGCGCTCACCGCGCGCGATGCCGCCGCGCTGGCCGAGGCGTCCCAGGGCTACGCGGCGTGCGGGTGGCACGGCGCCGCCGCGGACGCCGCAGCCCAAGGCGAAGCGCACCGCTGAAACTCGTGTCACGACGGGTCTTGTCGCGGCCCTAGGCTTGACTGTCATGAGCCAGTTGTTCGCGCAGACAAACGGGTTACGGTCCTCCGCCTCGATCCACGACCGCGTCGCGACGGACCTGTCGCACGTGCTCGCCGGCGTACCGGAGGAAACCGGAGTGCAGAACAGCCACGGCCAGATCGCGGCCGGAGTGGGCGCCGCGTTGTCGAGCGCGCTCGACGCTCGGCTAGGCACCGTGCACTCCACCGCCGACGCGGGTGCGACGATCTCCGACCTGCTGCAGAAGGCCGCCCAGATGTACGAGCAGGGCGACCACGAAGGAGCCGAGAAATTGCGTGCGGCCGCCGAAGCACTTGACAGTCAACGGGATACGCAAGCGAACGAGAGCGCACCGGCAACAGGGAGTGCCCTGGGCTCCCCCACGAATGGCGCGGCAGGCCCGCCCGGTGGCGATCAGATGGTCGGCCAGATGCTCGGGCAGGTCGGGCAGCAGGTCGGGCAGCTGGTCGGGTCGATGACGGCGCCGCTGCTGGGCCTTGCCCAAGGGTTGCAACAGGTTCCGCAGATGATCGCGCAAGGTGTACAGCAGGCCGCGCGAGGCGAAGAGACACCCGAGCGCGACGACAGTCGCGTCGACGACGAGGGCACCGGCGAACGCTCCGACGAGGAACCATCCGAGCCGACGCGCCGCGTGGAACCGGAATACCAAGCCGCACCGAGCGATTCGGCGGTAGTGGGTCGTGCACCGGAGGCGCCGGTCGCCGCGGAGGTCCCGCGACCCGCACAGACGCGTCCCCAGGTGGGTTAACCGCTACAGGTTGCGGGCGACGTCGTCGTCCCCAGACTTCGGAGGGGTGACGGGGGCAGCGCCCGCACCCGATTCACTGCCCTGTGGTCCGGCGGCGCCGTCCCACGGGCGGTCGTCGGCGCGGTGCAACGGCCGGTGGTCCTCACGATCGTCGGATTCACCGGTCTGCAGCCCGGCGTCGTCGCGAGGCTGCTGCGCCGGTGCGCCGGCACCCGGGCCCTGCACCGTCGGCCCGCCCGTCGCGGCGGCACCACCGCTCGGTGGCGCACCTCCGCCGGTTGCCGACGAGCCGCCCGGCGACTGGGCGCCTTGCATGGCCTGCTGCATGAGGGAGCCGAACATTCCGGTCTGCCCACCGAGGGCCTGAGCAGGCGCCCCCGCCATCTGCCCCATCTGACCGGCCTGCTGCCCCACCTGGCCGAGCATCCCGACGATCTGGCCGACCGACTGAGAGCCCGCGTCGTCGGAGTTCTCGTAGGCGGCCTGCGCGGCGCCCACTTTGCCCGAGAAGGTGTTCTCCTTGGCCGACAGCGCGGCGACGTTGGTGGTCAGCTGCGCGGCCAGGGTCGGCAGTACCGCCGAAATGGTGGCGCTCATCGCGTCTTGTCCCGCCGGAATCATCGGTATCTCGGGCAGTTCGACCGCCGCCGCGTTCCAGCTGATGCCGTCGGGCTTCTTCAGTGGGCTACCCATGTGCGCTCCTCGTCACCAGTCGTCATCGTCGTCGTCGTCGAGATCGTGCTCCAACGGCGCGGGCACGGCCAATCCTGGTGCGGTGCCCCCGCTGACGCCGCGCTGACCCATCATCGGGGCCATCCCGCCCATACCGCCGCCCGCGGCCATCGGGGCCGCCCCGCCGACCGCTGCGGCCCCCGCGGTCGCGCCCTCGGGCGCGGGTGCGGTGCTGACCGCCTTGCTGCCGACCAGGTTGGCCATCTGCGGGGTTTGCAGTGGCGCGCCGCCGGAGCCCGGCAGCGACGCCGCCCGGACCATGCCGGAACCGCCACCGGCGCCCGAGCCGCCGGCGAGCGGATGGTTGGAGAACGACGAGAAGGGCAGCCCCGCGCCGCCGAGGGAGTCGGCCTTTCCGCCCTGCCCGAACATCGACGTCAGCTGTTGCAGCGGCTGCGAGAGCTGCTGGCCCAGCTGCTGTGGCACCTGCATCAGCGTCTGGCCGATCTGCATCGGCAGCTGCGCGGCCATGGCTCCCATCTGGCCGACCATCTGCATCGCCTGCTGTGAACCGTCACCGGCCTGCTTCGCGGCTTCCTCCCCGCTGTCCTGCGCCTCCTTGGCTCCGGGCACGGGTGGGACGCCGAACAGCGGGATGCTCGGCGGTACGCCGAGGGTGTTGGCGAGTTCGGTGGTGCTGGCGGTGATGTTGGCGATGTTCTGCGACAGCCCCATCTTGATCCGGCTCTGCACCAGCTCCTGGGTGTTGCTGAACGGCATCGCCGAGAGGGCTTCACACTCATGCTGGACCTCTTGGGCGATCGTGTTCGCCAGCATCTTCGTCTTCACGACCGTGGCCTCCATCGCGCGCAACTTCGCCGCGATCGCGGCCGCCTGCGCCGCGTTGGCCTCGTGCCCGCCGATGATGCTGGTGGCCTCCCCCGCGGCGGCGAGCGCGCCCGCGCCCTCCCACGAATCGGACAACTGCATCAGCTGACCCTGCTGTTCGGGCACGACGTTGCCGCTGATCTTGGACGCCAACGCCTCATAGGACGCCGCCGCTGTGGCCAACGTCTCCTCGTCGACGTTCGGCCAGCCCGGGCCGGTCACGGTCTGACCACCGTACGGGCTGGAATCGGGCGCGATGCCCATGGCGCGACCCCCTTGACGACACGCTACGGGTCTCAAACTTACCGTGCCCCGGATAGCTGCCCGTGCGCCGATTTCATGCGACGTGACGTCCGATCAGGGCATCCACTGCTCCTCGAGACAGCCGCCGGATAGCCGGAGCCACCGCTGCACGCCGATGTCGGCGAGGAAGGGCTCGTCGTGGCTGACGACGACGAACGCGCCCCGGTACGCGTTCAGCGCGGCCCGAAGCTGCCCGACGCTGACGAGGTCGAGGTTGTTGGTGGGCTCGTCGAGCAGGAGCAACTCGGGCGCCGGTTCGGCGAACAACACGCAAGCGAGTGTCGCGCGCAACCGCTCACCGCCGGACAGCGCGCCCACCGGCAGATGGATCCGGTCGCCTCGGAAGAGGAACTGCGCCAGAAGATGCATGCGACGGGTGCGAGAAAGGCTCGGCGCATAGGCGGTGAGGCTCTCGGCGACGGTGAGGTGCGGATCGAGCAGGTCGAGCCGCTGCGACAGATACGCCACGCGGGTACCACTGCGCTGTACCGAACCGGAGTCCGGTGTCAGGTCCCCGCCGACGATGCGCAGCAGCGTCGACTTGCCCGCCCCGTTACCCCCGGTCAGCGCGATACGCTCGGGCCCGCGCACCGACAGGTCGACGTCGTCGAGAAGCAGCCGCTCACCGGCCGAGAAGCGCAATCCCTTGGCGGTGAGCACATCCCGGCCGGCGGGTACGTCGGTGCCGGGCAGGTCCAGTACGAGCGTGTCGTCGTCCCTGATCGCCCGCTCGGCGTCGTCCAGGCGAGCCCTGGCATCGTCGACACGCGCGGCGTGCACGCCGTCGATGCGGCCCGCGGTCTCCTGGGCTCGCCGCTTCCGCGCTCCTGCAATGATTTTCGGTAACCCGGCGTGGCTGAGATTGCGCGCCGCCGCGCCCGCCCGCCGCACCGCACGCTCGCGCGCCTGCTGCATCTCGCGCTTCTCGCGCTTGAGCAGCTGGTGAGCGCTACGGACATTGTTCTCGGCGAGGCGCTGCTCGTGGCTCACCGCCTCCGTGTACAGCGTGAAATTGCCACCGTAGGAGCGGATCTCACCGTGGTGCAGTTCGGCGATCCGGTCCATGCGATCGAGCAGCAGCCGATCGTGGCTGACCACCAGCAGGCAGCCCGTGAAGTCGTCGAGCGCGTCGTAGAGTCGGTGGCGCGCGTCGATGTCGAGGTTGTTCGTCGGTTCGTCGAGCAGCAACACGTCGGGCCGCCGGTTCAGCAGCTGCCCGGCGATGCCGATGCTGATGATCTCGCCGCCCGACAGCGTGTCGAGTCGGCGGTCGAGCGCGATGTGGCTCAGTGCGAGCCGATCCAACTGCGCCCGCGCGCGCTCCTCGACATCCCAGTCGTCGCCGATCGTGGTGAAGACGTCGGCACCGGGGTTCCCGTCGGCCAGCGCGTCGAGCGCTGCGATGACGGATGCGACGCCGAGCAGTTCTGCGACGGTGTGATGTGCGATGTAGGGCAGCGTCTGCGGCAGGTACCCGAGCGTGCCGTCGACGATGACCGAACCCGACGTCGGCGACAGCTCACCGACGATCAGCTTGAGCAGCGCGCTCTTTCCGGCGCCGTTGGGGCCGACCAGACCGGTCCGGCCCTCGCCGACGGAAGAGGACAGCTCGTCGAACAGCGGTGTGTCGTCGGGCCATACAAAAGACAACTGGGAACAGACGATAGAAGTCATGTGAGTGATCGCTTCGTGTCTCGCACGGAAAAGGGGGGACGGTCGGATCCGGGCGGCACCCGGAGACGTCGTCAACTCACATGCGTTCAGCGTAGACGCGCGGTCAAGCGGTTAAATACCGGCGCAACACGTCGGTCGCGGCGGTGATCTTCGCGACCTCGACGCGCTCGTCGACACGGTGGGCGAGGTTCGGATCACCGGGGCCGTAGTTGACCGCGGGAACCCCGAGCGCGGCGAATCGCGACACGTCGGTCCATCCGTACTTGGCCCGGACCTGTCCGCCTGCGGCAGCCACCAGCGCGGCCGCAGCCGGCTTGGTCAGCCCGGGCAGCGCACCGGCCGCCGAGTCGGTGAGTTCGATCTCGACGTCGAGACCGTCGAACACCTCGCGCACGTGGCGCAGCGCCTCGTCCACATTGCGGTCGGGCGCGAACCGGAAGTTCACCGACACCGAGGCCGCATCGGGGATGACGTTGCCGGCGATACCGCCGTCGATGCGCACCGCGGACAGGCCTTCGCGGTAGGTGCAGCCGTCGATCTCCACGCTGCGGGCCCGATACGACGACAGCCGGTCGAGCACGGCTCCGAGTTTGTGAATCGCGTTGTCGCCCAACCACGACCGCGCCGAGTGCGCGCGGGTACCGCTCGCGCTGATCACGACGCGCAGCGTGCCCTGGCAGCCGGCCTCGATATACCCGTCGGAGGGTTCGCCGAGGATCGCGACGTCAGCCCGCAGCCAGTCGGGCAGCTCGGATTGGATGCGGTTCAGTCCGTTGGCCGACGCCTCGATCTCCTCGCAGTCGTACATGACCAGCGTGATGTCGTGCGTCGGCTCGGCGATGGTGGCGGCCAGGTGCAGGAAAACCGCGTCGCCCGATTTCATGTCCGAGGTGCCGCAGCCGTGCAGTTCCCCGTCGACGAGCCGGCTGGGCAGATTGTCGGCGACGGGCACGGTGTCGAGGTGGCCGGCGAGCAGCACCCGCGACGGCAGCCCCAGGTTCGTGCGGGCCAGCACGGCGTCGGCGTTGCGGATCACCTCGAGGGAGGTCTGTTCGCGCAGCGCGGTCTCGACTTCGTCGGCGATGCGCCTCTCGTGGCGCGACTCGCTGGGAATGTCCACCAGCGCGGCGGTCAGCGCGATCGGATCACCGTGCAAATCGAGGCCCACACGGCTGACGTTAGTCTCTACTGCGTGACTTCTGCTGCAGGCATAGGACTGGCGACGATCGCCGCCGACGGATCTGTCCTCGACACGTGGTTCCCGGCACCCGAACTCGGAGCAGACGGCCCGTCGGGCACGGTGCGGTTGTCGGTGGCCGAGGTGCCCGAAGAGTTGGGCGCGCTGACCGGGCGTGACGAGGATCGCGGTGTCGACATCGTGGCGGTCCGGACGGTGATCTCGTCGCTGGAGGACAAGGCTGCCGACGCCTACGACGCCTATCTTCGGTTGCACCTGCTGTCGCATCGTCTGGTCGCGCCGCGCGGCTTGAACGCCGACGGCCTGTTCGGGGTGCTGACCAACGTCGTGTGGACCAATCACGGGCCGTGCGCGGTGGCGGGCTTCGAGACGGTGCGGGCGCGCCTGCGCAAACGCGGTCCGGTGGCGGTCTACGGCGTCGACAAGTTCCCGCGGATGGTCGACTATGTGCTGCCGACGGGCGTGCGGATCGCCGACGCGGATCGAGTACGGCTCGGTGCGCATCTGGCCGAGGGCACGACCGTCATGCATGAGGGTTTCGTCAACTTCAACGCGGGCACGCTGGGCAGCTCGATGGTGGAGGGCCGGATCTCGGGCGGCGTGGTGGTCGGCGACGGATCCGACGTCGGCGGCGGCGCGTCGATCATGGGGACGCTGTCGGGTGGCGGCAAGGAAGTGATCTCGGTGGGCAAGCGGTGTCTGCTTGGCGCCAATGCGGGCCTTGGCATTTCGCTCGGCGACGACTGCGTGGTCGAGGCCGGTCTGTACGTCACGGCCGGCACGAAGGTGCAGACCGCCGACGGTCAGACCGTCAAGGCGCGCGAGCTGTCCGGCGCCAACAACCTTCTGTTCCGGCGTAATTCGCTTTCAGGCGCCGTCGAGGTGGTCAACCGCGACGGCACCGGTATCACGCTGAACGAAGCGCTCCACCAGAACTGAGGTCGAGCACCTTTTATGTTCATGTTGCGCGAGCGTCCGTGTTTGTACCGCAACACGCCGGTGCAGACGGTCATTTCGCGGTCGCTCGCGGCGTGACGAGCGCCCCCGTGATGTCGCGGTGAGCGCTCAGTCCGCCGCGGCGTTCGGCTTGAGCGGCGGACAGCGCCCGTCGACGACGGCCAACTCGAAGTGCCAGATCTCGTTGGCGTAGATCTGACACAGGCCGAAGCGGCGGCCGTTGGCGATCAGCCACTTGTCCGCCTCGACGGGCCCGATGTCGACGGCTTCGCCGGTCACGTGCTTCGACTTCTCCGGTGAGGCGACGAATTCCCGTGCCGCTTGGACACTTCCGTACCGGACGACGCCGTCGTCGAAGAGCCGCTCCTGAAACCCCTTCGATCGCCAGCCGGACGTGATGCGCATCGTTATGCCGTCGTCTTCGGCGTCGCGCGCCGCCTTCTGCACCGCCTCGCGCAACCCGGGATCGAGCCACTTCACGATCGGATGCTCGGTGTCGAACGGGCTGACGGTCCGGCCGTCGGGCAGCCAGCCGCCGACGGTGTCCTGCGCGGCCGGCCCGATGCTCAGCGGCTCCTGGCCGACGGCGGGTGCCGGGGGTGGCGGCGGCGGAGGTGTGCCGCAGGCGGCGATTGCGCACACTGAAGCCGCCGCGAGCGTGCGCAAGATGCTGAGATTTCGCGGCGTGTCGTATACAGACGCGCACGCTCGCGCCAATAGGGACGGGGCGGTCAATCTTCGGCGGCCAGGATGCAGAATTCGTTGCCCTCCGGATCGGCCAACACGACCCAGCTTTCGTCGCCCTGGCCGATGTCGACGTGGCGCGCGCCGAGGCCGACCACCCGCTCGACTTCGGCCTGCTGATCGTCAGGCCGGAAGTCGAAGTGGATGCGATTCTTGGCGACCTTGTCATCGGGCACCGCGAGAAACAGCCAGTCGGGGCCGGCGCCGGGCGGTGCGTGCAGCACGACGTCACCGTCGTCGTCGACGTCGTGGGGCCAGCCCAGCACCTGCGACCACCACCGGCCCAACGCCGAGGCGTCGTGGGCGTCGATGCAGATCTCGTCGAACCTCAGCGTCACCGTGCCAGCTCCTTCTTGAGCACTTTTCCCATCGCGTTGCGCGGCAGCGAGTCCACCAGCCGCACCTCACGCGGTCGCTTGTGTATCGAGAGCTGTTGGGCTACATACTCGATCAGCTCGTCGGGGGTGGCGTCACCGACGACGAACGCGACGATGCGCTGGCCGAGGTCCTCGTCGGGCACACCGACGACCGCCACTTCTTGCACACCGGGATGTCCGAGCAGTGCAGCCTCGATCTCGCCGGCACCCACGCGGAAACCTCCGGTCTTGATCAGGTCGACGGATTCGCGTCCGACGATCCGGTGCATACCGTCGGCGCCGATCACCGCGACGTCGCCCGTGCGATACCAGCCGTCGGGGTCGAGCACCTCGGCGGTCGCATCGGGGCGGTTGAGGTAGCCGTCGAACAACGTCGCGCCCCGAACATGAAGCTGCCCAATGGTTTCCCCGTCGTGCGGCACCGCGTCGCCGTGCTCGTCGACCAGCCGGGTCTCGATACCGGTCAGCGGCAGTCCCACCCAGCCGGGTCTGCGCTCACCGTCGGCGCGGGTGCTGATCGTGATCAGCGACTCCGTCGATCCGTAGCGTTCGATGGGCCGGTGACCTGTCCTTTCGACCAACTTGTCGAACACCGGCACCGGCAGCGGGGCGCTGCCCGAGACCAGCAGCCGCGCCGACGCCAGAGCCGCTGCCGCGTCCGCGTCGTCGGCCACCCGCGACCACACCGTCGGCACCCCGAAGTACAACGTCCCACCTGCCCCCGCATAGTTCGGCGGACTCGGTTTCCCGGTGTGCACGAACCGGTTTCCGATGCGCAGCGATCCGAGCAACCCGAGGATCAACCCGTGCACGTGATACAGCGGCAAGCCGTGCACCAGGATGTCGTCGGGCGTCCACTGCCACGCTTCGGCGAGCGCGTCGAGGTCGGCGGCGATCGCGCGACGGCTGACGACGACACCCTTGGGCGGGCCGGTCGTGCCGGAGGTGTAGACGATCAACGCGGGCGACTCGGCGGACGGTTCGGCGTAACGGTGCCACGAGCGCGCGTGCAGTCGCACCGGCACGTGCTGCAGACCCTCGGTTTCCGCAGGCCTCTCCCCCAGCCACGCCTGCGCGCCCGAGTCGCCCAGAATGTGTCTGCGCTCGGCGGCGCCGACGTCGGCGGGCACGGGAACGACCGGCACACCGGCGATCAGGCAGCCGGTCACCGCCAAAACGGTCTCCACGGTCGGGGTGGCCAGTACCGCGACCCGCTGCGCACCCGCGACGCGTTCGGCCACCGACGTCGCGGCGCCCACCAGATCACTGCGCGACAACTGCGCCCCGCCGATGCGGACCGCGTCCCCGATGTCGGCGCCACCCGCGACCGCGGCGGGGTTGAGCGAAGCCAGCAGCATAAGCAGCGAGGTTACCCATATCGGCTCGGCCATACTTGGCGCGTGACTCACATTGAGCGGCTGGCATCGCGCGAGGTCTACCGGAACAACTGGATGGCGCTGCGCGAGGACGACATCCGCCGACCCGACGGCAGCGACGGCATCTACGCGGTCGTGGACAAGCCGACCTATGCGTTGGTGATCGCGCGGGATGGCGACAGGTTCCGGCTGGTCGAGCAGTTCCGCTATCCGCTGGGTCTCCGGCGCTGGGAGTTTCCGCAGGGCACCGCGCCGGACCAGAAGGACCTCGCGCCCGCCGACCTCGCGGCGCGCGAACTGCGTGAGGAGACGGGTCTGCGCGCGTCGGAGCTGGTGCGCCTGGGACTGCTCGACGTGGCGCCCGGAATGAGCAGCCAGCGCGGCTGGGTGTTCCTGGCGACCGGCATCACCGAGGGCGAGCACGACCGCGAGCACGAGGAACAGGACATGCACAGCGAATGGTTCACCCGTGCCGAGATCGAGCAGATGATGCGCGACGGGGTGATCACCGGTGCGCAGTCGATCGCCGCGTGGGCCCTGCTGGTGCTGTCGGGGCGCTGACGGAAGCGATGAGTTTGGTCGCGGTGCCGAGTCTTCACAGTGACGCAGAAAAGCGACCACAGGAGACTGACATGGCGACTTCAGGCACCATGCCGATCGGCATGTATTCGTTCGACTGCCGCACGCCGCCGCGCTGGCGCGCTTCTGGTCCAGGGTGCTCAACCGGCCGGTCGACGACCACGCGACCGCGGAGTTCGCCACCGTCGGCCTCGACGACGGCGGGGTGACCTGGATGTTCCAGGGCCGCCCGGCCGCGGACCTGCCCGCCGGACAGAATCGGCTGATGATCGACTTCAACGGCGGACCCTCGTGGTCGGAGCACGCCGACCGGGTCGAATCGTTGGGCGCAGTGCGCGTCAGTGATCACCAGGAGGACGGTCTGTACTGGGTCGTCTTCCGCGATCCCGAAGACAACACGTTTCGCATCTTCTCGCCTCGGCCGTAGCCGGCCCGTCGACAACCACTTCGAACCGCAAGCCGCCCTGCTTCGTGTACCAGGTAGGAGCGATCGGAGGAGGTGACACGATGACCGCGATCTACGGGATGATGGCGATGATGCCGCTGGTGTTCGGCGGCGCCGGCTACTTCCTCGTGTCCTCCGCCGGCTGCGGCGAGGGCCCGCAACCACCGGCACATCGAGACCAATCCGTGACGGTGTCGTAGCCTTCGGCAAACCGTGTCGCGAGGGGTTGGCGGACGTCGGCTAAGTAGTGTTCACGATATGTCCGCCCGTGCCCTGACCAGTGCGCTGTTGGGGCTGACATGTGCTGCGGCCGCGAGTGTTTCGCTGCTGCCGACGGCCGCCGCAGCGAATCCGGCGTGGAACGGGCGCTACGAGATCGTCACCTACGCGTCGGACAAGATGGGCACCAGCGTCGCCGCCGCTCAACCCGAACCCGATTTCAGCGCGCAGTACGTGCTGGCGACCGACTGCTCGGCGGGGTTGTGTGTCGCCACCGTCGTGTCGGGTCCCGCGCCGAGCAATCCCACCATCCCGCAACCGGTCCGCTACACCTGGGATGGGGCGCGCTGGCAGTACGCCTACAACTGGCAGTGGGAGTGCTTCCGCGGCGACGGGGTTCCCAGCGAGTACGCACCGGCGCGGTCGCGCGTGTTCTACGCCCCCGACATCGACGGACAGCTGTTCGGGACCTGGCAGACCGAGATCCTGAGCGGAGCATGCCGCGGGACGGTTGTGATGCCTGTCGCCGCGCGCCCCGTCAGCTCACCCGGCATTCCCGTCGGCGTGGCACTCTAAGCGCCGCGGCGTTCGGCCAGCGCCCGCAGAAAGAACATCAGGTTGGCGGGCCGCTCTGCGAGCCTGCGCACGAAGTACCCGTACCACTGGGCGCCGAACGGCACGTACACCCGCACATGGTTGCCCGCAACGGCCAGCCTGCGCTGCTCGGCATCGCGGATGCCGTACAGCATCTGGTACTCGAAACCGTCTCGGCCGCGGTTGTTCTCGGCGGCCAGCGCGGGTACCGCCGCGATGACGGCCGGGTCGTGCGAGGCCACCATCGGGTAACAGTTTCCTGCCATCAGCACCCGAAGGCAGCCCAGGTAGGAGTCGGTGACGTCGTCGCGGTCGCGGTAGGCCACCGACGCCGGTTCGTCGTAGGCACCTTTGCACAACCGGATTCGCGCAGCCGCCGATGAGCGCTTGCGCGAAGAGAATGCAGCAGGGCCGGCGAATTCCCGGCAGTCGGCATGCGTGCGCTTGAGATACGCCTGCAGAGCCGTTCCCAGCCAGCCGAACTCGGTGCGCAGATCGCGCACGATCGACAGGGTCGAATCGGTGGTGGTGTGGTCTTCGGCATCCACCGTCACCCACACCCTGATGCGCTGTGCCCGTTCGCAGATGGTGTGGGCGTTCTCCAGCGCGATCTTCTCGCCGTCGCGTGCCAATGCCTGCCCCAACGCAGACAACTTCAACGAGACCTCGAGTGGCCGCACTTCGGCCGGTCCCTCTTCACGCCGCGCGAGACCATCCAGCAGCGTCAGGTACGCGTGCACGTTCTCGGTCGCGGTGTCCGCGTCGGTCACGTCCTCACCGAGGTGGTCGATCGACACGAGGCGACCCGAATCACGCAATTCGACAACGGCGTCGAGCGCATCGTCCACCGTCTCTCCCGGCACGAACCGGTGCACGACATCGCGTGTCACCGGAAGCCGCTCGGCGGTTCTTCGCAGGGACTCCCGCCGGCCGGCGGCCATGATCGCCGGCCGCGCAACGCGTTGGAAGAATCCCATTACTGCTCCATGTGCGGATAGTTGTGGTCGGTCGGCGGGACGAGGGTCTCCTTGATCGAGCGCGCCGATGTCCACCGCAGCAGGTTCAGCGCCGAACCCGCCTTGTCGTTGGTGCCCGATGCCCGCGACCCGCCGAAGGGCTGTTGTCCGACGACTGCACCGGTCGGCTTGTCGTTGATGTAAAAGTTGCCTGCCGCATGGCGCAGTCGCCGTTCGGCCGCCAGCACCGCCGAGCGGTCGTCGGCGATCACCGCACCGGTCAGCGCGTACTTCGCCCCGGTGTCGACGACGTCGAGGATGCGGTCGTATCCGTCGTCGGGGTAGACGTGAACCGCCAGGATCGGCCCGAAATACTCGGTGTGAAACGATTCGTCGGTCGGGTCGTCGGACAACAGCACGGTCGGGCGGACGAAATAGCCTTCTGTGTCGTCGTATTCGCCGCCGACGGCGATGGTCACGTGGGCGGTCTTCGCGCGCTCGATCGCCTTGACGTTCTTGGCGAACGCCCGTGCGTCGATCAGCGCACCGCCGAAGTTGGTCAGGTCGGTCACGTCGCCGTAGCGCAGTTCCTCTGTTGCCGAGAGGAAGTCGTCGCCCATCTGCTGCCACACCGAGCGCGCGATGAACGCCCGCGACGCCGCCGAGCACTTCTGGCCCTGATAATCGAACGCGCCGCGGATCAGCGCCGTGCGCAGCACGTCGGGCTGCGCGCTGGCATGGGCGACGATGAAGTCCTTGCCACCCGTCTCGCCCACCAGGCGCGGGTAGCCGTGGTAGCGGTCGATGTTGTTGCCCACCTCGCGCCACAGATGCTGGAACGTCGTGGTCGACCCGGTGAAGTGGATGCCTGCCAGCCGCGGATCCGACAGCGTCACCTCGGAAACCGCCACGCCGTCCCCGGTGAGCAGGTTGATGACGCCGGGCGGCAGACCGGCCTGCTCCAGCAACTGCATCGTGAGATAGGCGGCGAACGTCTGGGTGGGCGACGGCTTCCAGATCACGGTGTTGCCCATCAGCGCAGGCGCCGTGGGCAGGTTGCCCGCGATCGCGGTGAAGTTGAACGGCGTGATCGCGTAGATGAACCCGTCGAGCGGTCGGTAGTCGGTGCGGTTCCAGACCCCGCGCACGCTGATCGGTTGTTGCTCGAGGATCTTTCGGGCGAACGAGACGTTGAACCGCCAGAAGTCGATGAGTTCGCAGGCGGCGTCGATCTCGGCTTGATACGCCGACTTGGACTGCCCGAGCATGGTGGCGGCGCAGAGTTTTTCGCGCCACGGGCCTGCGAGGAGGTCGGCCGCCCGCAGAAACACCGCGGCCCGGTCGTCGAACGGAGTGGCCTCCCACTGCGCTTTGGCGACCATGGCGGCCTCGATGGCCGCGGCCGCGTCGGCGTGAGTGGCGTTGCTGAGGGTGCCCAGCCGCCCGGAAGGGTCGGTGTGACGGTGTGGCTGCACCACGTCGATGCGGTCGCCGTCACCCATCCGGTGTTGGCCGCCGATGACGTGCGGCAGGTCGACGGGGTGTGCGGCGACGGAGGTCAGCGCCTCGATGAGCCGGGCGCGTTCACCCGAGCCCGGCGCGTAATCGTGGACCGGCTCGTTCGCCGGAGGGGGAACGTCGGTGATGGCATCCATGACGAAATGATGCTCGGCCACGACACCCGATCCGATGGCCGATCCGACAACGCCACCGACGATCTATAGTCGGATCAGACAAAGGGGCGTGCGATGGAGCCACGAACCGCCGGTCTCGGCCTCGGCCGACTGCTGCTGGCGCTGGACCGGACCATGGTGACGCTGGTCGAGGCGCCGCGCGGCCTGGACATGCCCGTCGCATCGGTCGCCCTGGTCGACGCCGACGATGTCCGGCTGGGTCTGGCCGTCGGACCCGGCTCGGCGGACCTGTTCTTTCTACTCGGTGTCGACGACGTGGACGCGGTGCGCTGGCTCGAGCGGCAGTTCGCAGGCACCGGCCGGGTGCCCGCCGCGATCTTCGTCAAGCAACCGTCTCCTGCCGCGGTCGAGCAGGCCGTCGCGCTGGGTACCGCGGTGGTGGCCGTCGAACCGCAGGCCCGCTGGGAGTCGCTGTACAAGCTGGTGAACCATGCGTTCGAACATCACGGCGACCATGGCGATCCGCATCACGATCCGGGCACCGACCTGTTCGGCTTGGCCCAGTCGATGGCCGATCGCACACGCGGCATGATCAGCATCGAGGACGAGAATTCCCACGTGCTGGCGTATTCGGCGTCCAGCGACGAGGCCGACGAGCTACGCCGGCTGACCATCCTCGGCCGCGCCGGCCCGCCCGAGCACTTGGCCTGGCTCGCGCAGTGGGGCATCTTCGACGCCCTGCGTTCGAGCACCGACGTTGTGCGCGTCGCCGAACGACCGGAGTTGGGGCTGCGACCGCGCCTGGCGATCGGCATCCACATTCCCGATGCGAAAGCCGGCCGGTTCGCCGGAACCATTTGGTTGCAACAGGGTTCGGCACCGCTGGCCGACGACGTCGAGGAGGTGCTGCGCGGCGGGGCCGTCCTTGCGGCACGCATTCTGTCGCGGCTGTCGGCCTCGCCGTCCACACACACCAGACAGGTGCAGGAACTGCTCGGCCTGTCCGGTGACGCCGTCGATGTCGCAGCCGTCGCACGGGAACTCGGCGTCTCCGTCGAGGGCCGAGGTGCGCTCGTCGGGTTCGTCGATCCCGAGGGCACCACACCGGCGAGTGTGATCGCCCTGAGCGCCAGCGCGTTTCGGCCCGATGCGCAGATCGCGTCGAGCGGTGCGCGGGTCTATGTGCTGCTTCCGAAGATCGGTGCGCCGTCATCGGTGATGTCGTGGGCGCGCGGTGCGGTCGCGACGCTCGACCGCGAACTGGGGCTCTCGCTGCGGGCGGTCGTCGCCGCCCCGCTTGCCGGACTGGCGGCCGCCGCGAACGCGCGCGCCGAGGTGGACCGGGTCTTCGACAGCGCACAGCGTCACCCCGGCGCGATCGGCCACGTCGCGTCGCTCGACGACGCGCGTACCACCGTGCTGCTCGACGAGATCGTGTCGCGGATCGGTCAGCGGCTCGTCGACCCGCGGATACATCAACTGCGAGAACAGGATCCGGTGCTCGCCGAAACGCTCGGGGACTACCTCGACGCCTTCGGTGACATCACCGCGGTCGCTCAGCGACTACACGTGCATCCGAACACGGTGCGCTACCGGATCCGTCGCATCGAGAAGTTGTTGTCGACGTCGCTGAACGATCCAGACGACCGGCTGGTGCTCGCGCTCGGTTTACGAGCGACGGAATCTAACCGGCCGTGAGGCGCTGTGCGGCCGCCGATATCCGCTCGTCGGTCGCGGTCAACGCGATCCGCACGTGTTTGGTCCCGCGGGCGCCGTAGAACTCGCCGGGTGCGACGAGGATGCCGCGCTGCGCGAGCCAGGCGGCGGTGTCACGGCACGGCTCTCCGCGCGTCGCCCACAGGTACAACCCGGCCTCGGAGTCTTCGACGGTCAACCCGGCCGCGCGCACGGCGGGAAGCAGGATCTCGCGCCGTTTCTCGTAGCGGGCCCGCTGCTCGCGTTCGTGCTCGTCGTCGTCGAGAGCGGCGACCATCGCGCCCTGCACCGGCGTCGGCACCATCATTCCGGCGTGCTTGCGAACCGCCAGCAGCTCGGCGACGACGCTCGGGTCTCCCGCGACGAAACCGGCCCGGTACCCGGCCAGCGACGACGTCTTGGACAGCGAATGCACGGCCAGCAGCCCGGTATGGTCCCCGTCGCACACCGACGGATGCAGCACCGACAGCGGTTGGGCGTCCCAGCCGAGCCCGAGGTAACACTCGTCGGAGGCGACCAGTACTCCGCGCTCGCGTGCCCAGCCGACCACCTTTCGCAGGTGGTCGACGCCGAGCACCTTGCCCGTCGGGTTGCTCGGCGAGTTCAGGTACACCAGGGCGGGAGTCTGCGGACCGAGTTGTGTCAGCGAATCGGCCCGCACGATCCGCGCGCCCGCCAACCGCGCGCCGACGTCGTACGTCGGGTACGCCAGCTCGGGCGCGACCACAGCGTCGTCGGGACCCAACCCCAACAGCGTCGGCAACCAGGCGATCAGCTCTTTGGTGCCGATCACCGGCAGCACGGCGTCGGGCGACAGGTCCGTGATGCCGTAGCGCCGCGCCAGCGCGTTCACCGCGGCTTCTCGCAAGGCGGGGGTGCCTGCGGTGGTCGGGTAGCCGGGCGCGGCGCTGGCCGCCGTCAGCGCTTCGCGGATGACGGGCGCCACCGGATCCACCGGGGTGCCCACGGACAGGTCGACGATGCCGTCCGGGTGCGCACAAGCCAGCGCGGTCACGTCGGCCAGGGTGTCCCAGGGAAACGCCGGCAGCGACGCGCTACGGGGCTGTCGCGCCGCTCGGCTGCGCTGCGCGGGCGGCGGCATACTGCGCCCTGCGTGAGCCGTTATCAGTCCTCACCTTGCGGCGGCATGCTCTTGACCGGCTCCGGGTCGTTGTCGGTCTGGCCCACCTTCGACGCGCCACCGGGCGAGCCCAGTTCATCGAAGAAGTCGGCGTTGATCTGCGTGTAGCTGCTCCACTGATCAGGCACGTCGTCTTCGTAGTAGATGGCCTCGACGGGGCACACCGGTTCGCAGGCACCGCAGTCCACGCACTCATCCGGGTGGATGTAGAGCATGCGAGCGCCCTCGTAGATGCAGTCGACTGGGCATTCCTCGATACACGCCTTGTCTTTGACGTCGACACAAGGCTCGGCAATGACGTACGTCACCGTGTTCTCCTCAAGGTCTCCTCGATCTCCTGTCCGGTGGGCTGCCGTACGGGGTGGGCATCCAAGTCAGCCGCAAGTATCCGTGGTCGTTACTTGGACGGTCGTCTCAGTGTGCCCTAACTTTCACGCGCACCCCTGTTAAGGGTTGCGCGTGGTTACTGATACTAAACGTTGCACATACAACTGCCTAGCAGACACCCCTCAGTCCGACCGCGCGGCGCGACCACCTTGCTATACCTGCGTGATGGAACGTTGCGCCCCGCCCGTCGACAAGACGGCCGTCCTCCATGTCCGACAACTGACCGCGGCCGAGGTCGACGCCGTACGCGCCACCAAACGGGTCTTCAAGGAGAGCGCGTGGGACGAGTGGCGAACCACGCAGCCGCTCGGCTTCGAGGGGCCGAATGAGCAGTTCGAGGTCAGCGCCGACTTCGCGACCGATCTGGTGTCGGTGCCGGGCGTGGTGGCCTGGTTCGTGCCCCGCGCCGGGCGTTATGCGCGCGCAGCCGTCCTCCACGACTACCTCTGGCGCTTTCCGGAGCGCACGGGGTGTGACCGCCGGACCGCCGACTACCGCTTTCGCCTGCAGATGCAGCGCGACGGCGTGAGCCTGCTGCGGCGCTGGATCATCTGGGCGACGGTGCGGCTCTCCGCGATCCTGCAGGGCAAGGGCGGCGCCGGCTGGTGGAGAGATCTGCCGGGCGCCCTGCTTCTGGTGCTGCTCGTCGCCGCCCCGATCGTCGTCGTGCCCGCGTTGGTGATCGTGGTGGCGACGGTGGTGTTCTGGCTTCTCGAGTCGGTCGTCGCGGTGGTGGTGCCCGACGAGACACCACCACCGCTGCCGTTGAAGACCTGACGGGTCAGGCCTGCTTGAGGGCCTCGATCTCGAGGGTGACGGTGACCTTGTCGCCGACGACCGCGCCGCCGGTCTCGAGCGGCATGTCGATGTTGATGCCGAAGTCTCTGCGGTTCAGCACAACTGAGGCCTCGAACCCGGCGACCTCGCCCTGTCCCATGCCGGGGTTGACGCCGTTGAACTCGACTTCGAGGGTGATCGGCTTGGTGACGCCCTTGAGCGTGAAGTCGCCATCGATGAGATAGGTGTCGCCGTTGGGCCGCACACCGGTCGACGTGAAGGTGGCGATCGGATGCTTTGCGGTGTCGAAGAAGTCGGCCGACTTGAGGTGGCCGTCGCGTTGCTCGTTACGGGTGTTGATGGAGTCGACCTTGATTTCGGCGGTGACCGAGGGCGTGCCGTCCTCGGCGACGGTGATCGCACCGTTGAAGTCGTCGAACGTGCCGCGCACCTTGCTCACCATCATGTGGCGTACGGAGAACCCTACGGTCGAGTGCACGGGGTCGATGGTCCAGGTGCCGACGGAAAGGGGGGTCGTAACAGCTGTGGTCGTGGTCATGCTCGTTTCTCCTTCGTTTCGATTCGGGGTGCCGGTCCGCCATCGGAGGCACTTCCTATCGAAACGGACCACAGTCCGGATTTATTCCGAAGGGGTCGCGGAACCGAGGCCCGCGCTTTCAGGCTCGTCTCAGGCCGCGAGCGACCGCAAAATGTCGCCGGAACGCGGCGTGTCGGGGTGCAGACACGGTCGCTCGCGGAAGTAAAGCTAGGCGGCGAGGGGGGCGTACGTCGTGGAACGCTGGCGCGCCGGGCGGCCGATGCCCTCGGCGATCGAGACGAGTTCCTCGACCGTCTTGTAGGAGCCGAACTCCGAACCGGCCATCCTCGAGATCGTCTCCTCCATCAAGGTGCCGCCGAGGTCGTTGGCCCCGCCGGTGAGCATCACCTGGGTGCGCTCGACGCCGAGTTTGACCCAGCTGGTCTGAATGTTGGAGATCCGGCCGTGCAGCATGATGCGCGCGAGCGCGTGCACGGCGCGGTTGTCGCGGTGTGTCGGGCCCGGGCGCGCGCCGCCGGCCAGATACAGCGGCGAGCTCTGGTGCACGAACGGCAGCGGCACGAACTCCGTGAACCCGCCGGTGCGGTCCTGGATTTCGCGCAACACCCGTAGGTGGCCGACCCAGTGTCGCGGCTGGTCGACGTGGCCGTACATCATCGTCGAGCTGGACCGCAGACCGACCTCGTGGGCGGTCGTCACGACCTCGATCCACATCGACGTCGGCAGCTTGCCTTTCGTCAGCACCCATCGCACTTCGTCGTCGAGAATCTCTGCCGCGGTGCCCGGGATGCTGCCCAACCCCGCCTCGCGCAACGACGTCAGCCATTCGCGAATCGACAGGCCGCTGCGGGTGACACCGTTGGCGATCTCCATCGGCGAGAACGCATGTACATGCATCGACGGCACCCGCTTCTTCACCGCGCGCACCAGATCGGCGTAGCCGGTGACGGGCAGTTCGGGGTCGATACCGCCCTGCATGCACACCTCGGTCGCGCCCGCGACGTGCGCCTCCCACGCCCGGTCGGCGACCTCGTCCACCGACAGCGAGTACGCATCGGCGTCTCCTTTACGCTGGGCGAAGGCACAGAACCGGCAGCCGGTGTAGCAGATGTTGGTGAAGTTGATGTTGCGGTTGACGACGAACGTGACGTCCTCCCCGACGGCGTCGCGGCGCAGCGAATCGGCAAGCGCGCCAACCGCATCCAATGCCGGACCGTCGGCACAGGCCAGCGCCAGGTACGCGTCGTCCGACAGCCCGGCCGGATCGCGTTCGGCGGCGCGCAACGCCGCCAGTACATCGGTGTCGATGCGTTCGGGTGCCCTGGCCGCGAGTTCGGAGATCTTCTCACGGATCGACTCCCAGTCGCCGAACGCGCTGTCGAGGTCGCTGCGGGTCTCGGTGAGCCGCCCGGCGTCGTCGATCGCGGAGTGAAGGTCGGTGCGGCCCAACGACTCCGACGCCTCATCGGGCTCTTGCCACGGCCGCCCGACCGGGTTGACGTCCAGCGCGAAACCGGTGTCGGGGTCGGCAAGCGCGTCGACGTGGCCCCGCACCCGCGGGTCGATCCACGCCGCACCCGCCTGCACGTACTGCGGTTGCGCGGTCAGCCGCTGCACCAGGTCGTAGCCGGCGTCGGCGGTCACCGCGGCCAGCTCGTCGAGTGCAGGCCACGGGCGTTCGGGGTTGACGTGGTCGGGGGTCAACGGCGAGACACCGCCCCAGTCGTCGACCCCGGCCCCGACGAGGGCCAGACACTCGTTGCGCGACACGAGGTTCGGCGGCGCCTGAACCCGCATCTTGGGACCCAGCACCAGCCGGGTGACCGCGATGGTGGCCAGGAAGTCCTCGAACTCCGCGTCCGGCGATGAGGCCATCGCGGTGTGGTCCTTGGCCCGGAAGTTCTGCACGATCACTTCCTGAACGTGCCCGAACTCCTTGTGCGACCGGCGGATCGCGTGAATGGTCTCGGCCCGCTCGACAAGCGTCTCACCTATCCCGACGAGCAGGCCCGTGGTGAACGGGATCGACAGCCGACCCGCGTCGTCCAGGGTCCGCAGCCGAACCTCGGGGTCCTTGTCCGGGCTGCCGTAATGAGCCGCGCCGCGCGTCTCGTACAGCCGCCGCGAGGTGGTTTCGAGCATCATGCCCATCGACGGTGCGACCGGCTTGAGCCGGGACAGTTCCGACCAACTCATCACGCCGGGATTCAGGTGTGGCAGCAGTCCGGTCTCTTCGAGGACGCGGATCGCCATCGCGCGCACGTAGTCCAGCGTGGAGTCGTAGCCCCGCTCGTCGAGCCACTGGCGGGCCTCGTCCCACCGCGCTTCGGGGCGGTCACCGAGCGTGAACAACGCTTCCTTGCAACCCAATTCGGCCCCGCGCCGCGCGACGTCGAGAATCTCGTCGGGCTCCATGTACATGCCCTTGCCCTGCGCACGCAGCCGGCCGGGAACGGTGACGAACGTGCAGTAGTGGCAGGTGTCGCGGCACAGATGCGTGACGGGAATGAATACTTTGCGCGAGTAGCTGACCGGTAGCTGTCCCGAGGGCCCGCGCCGCCCTGCTGCCTCGAGTCCGGCGTCGCGCACCCGTGATGCGCTGGCACACAACTCGCCCAACTGCTCGCCGCGGGCGGTCATCGCGATCGCGGCTTCGTCCACGTTGAGCGCCACCCCGTCGCGTGCGCGTCGCAGTACCCGCCGCAGCGCCGCAGGACTGGGCTGATCGGGCTTCGGTGAGATCACCGGGTCGGGCAGATCGGCGCCGCGGTGAGGGTTCAGAGCCACTCCCGTATAACCCCGCGCTCGTTGAGGATCATCCGCGCGTCTCACTTCCTGAAACATCGGCGCCTGACATATCGGCAACAGTAGTCCGCAGGGTGGCGTCGGCGGCACGCCGCCGTCGGGTCGATGGGCGCCAGCAAAACATCCACCGTCGTTCTTCTTACGTATGAGCAAATATCGGCGTAGTTTGCTGGGTGTCGGGGTTTGGGAGGACGAAGTGAAGCGCTCTGCACACTCGATGTTCGTAATGGCCGTGATCATCCTGGCGGTGAGCGCCGTCGTGATCGCCCCTGTACGCCCCGCCCCGCCGCCCTCACCAGCTCCCACCGTCCGGCTGGTCGCGTCTGCGCAAACTACGCCACCGGTGGTGCGAACGGGCCCCTCAGTCCCCGCTCTCGAGCTGCCCGAATTGCTGATCTGGTGGCTCGAACGCATCGTCGTGCCACCGAGCGCAAGCGCTTCGTTCCCCGGGCCTGACTTCCCGAACGTCGTCGGCGGCAATTCGATCGACAGCGCGATCAAGAACGTCTACAACGCGGTCGAACCGTGGGTGGAATGGGGCTTCGACGTGGCCGCATACGCCGTCGGTTGGATCCCCTACGTCGGGTGGCTCGCACCGCAGATCGAGATCTTCTACAACTTCGGCGAACGCATCGTGCGCAGCATCACGTTCAACATCGCCGACTGGCTCGGCGGCAACATCAGCTTCTGGGATGGGTTGGTCAACGTCGCCGTCGACACCATCAACTCGTTCATCTTCCTGGCCAACGACCAATTGGCTTTCTGGCTCCCGCCACTCCCGCCGATTCCGCCCATCGGTCCGTTCGCTGCGGAAGCGGCCGAGGCCGGGTTGCAGATTTCGTCGCTGGACGAATCGACCCCGCCCGTCGAAGCCAAGTTGGACCAAGAAGACGTGCTGGACGACGGTGTGAAGGATGGCGACGAGACGCTCACGCAGCGTCAAGGCATCGTCCAACAAGGCGCCAGCGAATTCGGCGGCGAAGTCGTCGGCGAACTCTCCAATCTCGACGGGGAGCAGATCGAACAGGTGCCGGCGACCGAAAAGCTCGAGACCGAGTCGACCGCCGACGGACTCATCGGCGGTGCCGAACGTGAACTCGACGGTGACGAGGAGTTGACGACCACCACCCCGGCGGACACCACGACCACCGTTCGGGCACAAGGAGAGATTCGCGCGTCAGCGATCGCCACACCGACCGGCACGACGAATACGCAGGAGACCGACGGATCACTTGCCTCGGTTCCGAAAGACAACCTCGAGAACACCTCACCCCAGTCGCCGTCGACGCAGGCGCCGTCGTCAAATGATGCGGCCGGCGACCAGGACCCGCAGGCCGACGCGAATCAAAACTCCGCCGACACCAACGGGTCCGCGGCCGGTCCGACGTAACGTCAGGTCCGCTTCACGTAGGCCCGCAGCACCGCCGCAGGCGGCAGCGTGCCGAGCACGATGAGCAGCAGCGCCGCGAACTCCAGCACGCCGGCGCCGCCGAAGATCAGGTCGTCTCCCGGTCCACCCAGCGTCATCAGCCCCACCGTCAACAGCCAGGTCCACAACGGAAGGGCCGCAACCCGCGGCGACGTGGTCCAGTGCGTCGCGGCCCACACCAGCGCGGCGTTGACCAGGCCGGCGAGCAACGCGCTGATCGGAAAAGGGACGGATCCCAGGCGGAGCGGAAGGAAGAAGGCCGAAGCGATGGCGCACAGCACACCGTCGATGGCCAGCAGCGTCAGGACCGCCACGCTTCGAGGCCCGGCGGTGATGGTGAGCGAGGTCAGGTCGGGATGCTGTCCAGCATGCCGGTGAGGGAACCGATCACCCACTGCAGGCTGTCGAACCGGTCCTGCCAATGCTGCAGGTTGGGATCGAGATCTGGATCCATGTGCCGTCCCTTCGTCGCGCCGCCGACTGCGGGCGAGCTTACTCCCTATCGCCGCCGCTATTGAAGGTCCAGTCCGGCGAGCAGATCGGTTTCCCAGCCTCGGCTGTCGCGTTCACCGGCCGTACCCGCGGCCAGGACGTAGTGCTCGACCCCGCCGACCGGTAGCGCGATGTTGTTGGACAGCGCGAACGAGCGATCGTCCGGGGCGACGGTGATCTGCGTCGCGTGCGCGCGCATCGCCGCCACCTTGGCGCTCAACTGTCCGGGATCGTCGATCACCGCGTCGATCTCGTCGTCGGGATAGCCGAACGGCACCTCGTCCACGGTCACTCGGGCCCACTCGGCGGGTGCATCGTCGATCCTGGCGAGCCCCTCGGCGATCGCGTTCCTGGACGTCACCGCCCAGTAGACCTTCGGCACGGCCCACGGCTCGCCAGGAAACCCCGACCCTTCGGCGGCGGCCACGGCGGCCATCGTCACCTCGTGGGTGTGGACGTGGTCGGGATGGCCGTAACCCCCTTGCGGGTCGTAGGTGACGACGACGTGCGGGCGCAGCTCGCGGATGATTTCGACCAGCGCACCCACGGACTCGGCGGGATCGGCGTCGATGAACCTCTGGTGGTGCCGCCGCGGTGTGCCCGCCATCCCCGAGTCGCGCCAGCGCCCGGCCCCGCCGAGGAACTCCGGTTCGTCGAGACCCAGCGCGTTGAGCGCCGCGGTCAGCTCGCCGATGCGGTAGCCGCCGAGCTGATCGGCCTCGTCCACGGCCAGGTGGGCCCACCGCTCGCCGATGACCTCGCCCTCTTCGCCGAGCGTGCATGTCACGACGCGCACCTGCGCACCGCGGCCGACGTAGTGGGCGATCGTGGCGCCGGTGGTCAGCGTCTCGTCGTCGGGATGGGCGTGCACGAACAACAGCCGCCCACCGCTGGGGTCATCGCGTTCCATTCGCACCAGCTTGCCTGCCGGCTGGCATACATTCACGAGGTGTCCCGGCGCACCGTGGAGTTCGGTTGCGCGATCATCATCATCGGTCTGCTCGCAGGCGTCGCGGGTGCGGCCACGACGCTGCTCCTGCACGGCGTCGAACACCTCACGTACCACTACTCGTTCGGCACCCTGCTCACCGGTATCGGCGGGAGCAGCCCGGTCCGGCGCGCCGCAGGCCCGATGATCGGCGGGGCGCTTGCCGGTTTCGGGTGGTGGCTGCTGCGTCGGCGCACCGAGATTCCGTCGTTGTCCTCGGCCATCACGTCGCCCCGCCCACTGCCCCGCGTGCCGTTGTGCATAGACGCCGCACTTCAGGTGCTGCTCGTCGGATCGGGCGCATCGCTGGGGCGTGAGAGCGCGCCGCGCCAGATCGCCGCCGCGCTCGGCGATTTCGGGACGACACGGCTCGCCCTGACTGCGCGCGATCGCGAGATCCTGCTCGCCTGCGCCGCGGGCGCCGGGCTCGGCGCGGTGTACAGCGTGCCGTTGGGTGGGGCCCTGTTCACCGCAAGCATCCTGCTCCGAACCTGGCATCCGCGTGCGGTCGGCGCGGCGCTGATCACGTCGAGCCTGGCCGTGGCGGTGGCGGCTCCGGTCACCCATCTCGAGCACGCGTTGACCTGGCCCGACTTCGAGCTGTCGCCCCTGTTCGCGTTTCTGGCGGTGGCCATCTCGCCGCTGGCCGCCGCGGTCGGCTTGGCCTTCGACCGCGTGATGACCGCCGCCCGGCCACCGATCCAGATGCGCTCATCGATGCTGATTCCCGCGATCGCCGCGGCCGGCCTGCTGACCGGCGTGTGCTCGATCTGGTGGCCCGAATTGCCGGGTAACGGCAGAAGCATTCTCACTGTCAGCCTCAACAACGGGCTCACGCTCGGCGCGGCCGCCATGATCCTGCTGCTGAAGCCGCTTCTCACCGCGGTGTTCCTGCGCGCCGGCGCGGTCGGCGGCCTGATCACTCCGGCGTTGGCGACGGGTGCGGCCGCTGGGTCGCTCGTCGCCCTCGCGCTGAACCACTGGGCGGGAACGGACCTCCCCGTCTCGGCCTTGTCGTTGACGTGCGCGGCGGGCGTGCTGGCGATCACCCAGCGCGCACCGGCGTTCGCGGCGCTGTTCGTCTGGGAGCTCGCGCATCCGCCCTACTGGCTGCTGGTGGTGTTCGCAATCGCGGCGTTCGCCGCACACGGCTTGCGCGGGCTGCGCGACAGGCGGACCACCACCGGCGGGTGAGGCACTACTGCTTGGTCTTCACCCATTCGCCCGCGTCACCGACGATGCCGACCGGCACGGCACCGGACAGGCTGACGTTCTGCACGCTCGGACCCGATGCCACGATCGTGGTGTCCTGCAGGATCGGCAGCACGGTCGCCATGTTCCACAGGCGCGGTTCGACGGCGGTGATGACATCGGCGATGTCTTCGCTGCCATCCAGCGCGGCGTCGATCTTCGGCTGAATGCTGCGATCGCACATCCCGGTGATGTTGCTCGGCGCCTGAACCAGTTCGTCGGTTTCGGGTTCGGGCTGTGGACTCGGCGTCGTCGCGGTGGGTGTGGGCCGCGTCGTGCTCGGTGTCGGGGTCGCGGGAGCAGTCGCCCTTGGGCCGGGTTGGACCGTCGCCACCGGGGTCGCCTCCAGCGCCCGGCAGCCGTAGCGCGACGCAAGCGACGTGGCCAGATCGCCGCCCGCCTGATTCCAGCCGACCACCGCATCGACCCGGTTATTGGGCAACGCATCGTCGTAGAGCGCCACGGGGTCGAGCGCCGACACCGATGCGGCGATGCCGACGTTGCGCAGTTGGTCGGCCGCGGTGTTGGCCACGGCCACCGACGTCGGGTCGTTGGCCGCCACCCCAATCACCAACGTCAACGGCTCACCGTTCCTGGCGATGCGCCCACGGTCGCCGTCCGGTGGGGGGGTTCCCGGTGTGGGCGGCGCACTGGTCACGACGGGTTCCACCTCGTACCCCGCGTCGGCCAGCAACCCGAGGGCGTCCTCCTTGGCCATCGCGGGCGGCGCGGTCGGGGTGTAACCCGGATCCGACGGTGAGCGCACCTGAGCCTGAGCCAACGTCACCGTGTTGTCGTCGCCCGCGCCGACGGCGGCGAGAAGGTCGACGTCGAGCAACCCCAGGATCGCCTTGCGCACTTGCGACTCCCGCAACGCGGGCTGCTGGGCCCGCAGACTCAACCGCATCACACGCGGCGTGACGATGCGCGCCGTGCGCACGTCGGGAATCGCGGACAGTTGGGCGAACACGGCCGACCCGCCGTGCACCTGGGCGACCTGCGTGTCACCGTTGCGAATCGAATCGGCCAGCGCCGCCGCGTCGCCACCCCTGCGGAACAACACCTGATCGGGCTTTGCCGGAGGACCCCAGTACCGGTCGTTGCGGGCCAGCAGAATTTCGTCGCGCTGGGGGTCGATGTTCTCGACGCGGAACTGACCGCCCGTCACGGGCAGCGCCCGCGCGAGGCCTGCCGCGAACCCGCCGGGCACGTCCTTGACGATGTGAGCCGGGAGGATGTCGTTGAACAACTCGCGCCACGCCGGATACGGCTGCGAGAACGTCACGACCGCGGTCTTGCCGCCTTCGACCGACTGCACGCCGGTGATCAGGTCGTAGCCCGCCGGGTCGACGACCCCGGGCTGGCTGACCATCTGCTGCCACAGGTACCAGTAGTCGTCGGCGGCGATGGGCGCGTTGTCGGTCCACGACGCCTCGGGTCGGATCTTGTAGGTGACGGTGAACGGCTCTCGGCTCGTCACCTCTGCCGAGTCCAGCAGCGTGGTGTCGAGCTCCCACCGCGACCCGGTCGGGGTCTTCGGATCGGCGATGGGCCGGAAGGAACTGGGCAGCACGAGCGAGCTGATCGCCGCGTTGACGGGCGACTGATCGGACAGCAGATGCGGATTGAAGCCGGGGCCGATCCAGTCGATCGCCATGATGATCTGCGTCGCCTTCAACGGAGGAGGCGGCGGCTGCTGCTGCGTGTCGGTGCTTTGCGGGGCGGGCGGCGGGCTGACGGTGCAGGCGGCCAACAGTGTCACCATCGCGGACAACGTGGCGATGACGCGTCGGGGGCCGGGCACGCCCAACAGGGTATCGGGCAACTTTGAGGCACCCGCCCGATCGGCGACCGCCGGTTTCAGCCGCGGGCCTTCGCGCGCGCCTTGGCCCTGGCGCGCAGGCTCGCGTTCAACTCCACCTTGCGCACGCGGACGACCTCGGGGGTGACCTCGACGCATTCGTCCTCGGCGCAGAACTCCATGGCTTGTTCCAGGGTCAGTTCCAGCGGCCGGGCCAGGGTTTCGATGACGTCGGCCGTCGAGCTGCGCATGTTGGTGAGCTTCTTCTCCCGGGTCACGTTGACGTCGAGGTCCTCGGCGCGCGGGTTGATGCCGACGACCTGACCTTCGTAGGTGTCCTGGCCGGGCTCGACGAAGAACTGGCCGCGGTCGGCGAGCTGGATCATCGCGAACGGCGTGATCTGACCGCTGCGGTCGGAGACCAGCGAGCCGCTGTGCCGGGCGCGGATCTCCCCCGCCCACGGCCGGTAGCCATCGAAGACCGCGTTGGCGATGCCGGTGCCGCGGGTGATGGTCAAAAAGTCGGTGCGAAACCCGATGAGCCCGCGGCTCGGCACGACGAAGTCCATCCGCACCCAGCCCGCGGCGTGGTTGGTCATGTCCTCCATGCGGCCCTTGCGTGCGGCCATCAGCTGCGTGATGGCGCCGACGAACTCCTCGGGACAGTCGATGGTCATCGCCTCGTACGGCTCGTGCAGCTTGCCGTCGATGGTGCGGGTCACCACCTGCGGCTTGCCGACGGTCAGCTCGAAACCCTCGCGGCGCATCTGTTCGACGAGCACGGCCAGCGCCAGTTCGCCGCGGCCCTGCACCTCCCACGCGTCGGGCCTGCCGATGTCGACGACCTTGATCGACACGTTGCCGACCAGTTCCTGGTCCAGGCGGTTGCGCACCATCCGCGCGGTGAGCTTGTGGCCGGACACCTTGCCCGCCAGCGGTGAGGTGTTGGTGCCGATGGTGACCGAGATGGCCGGCTCATCGACGCTGATGCGCGGCAGCGCGTGCGCGTGGTCCGGATCGGCGAGCGTGTCGCCGATCATGATCTCGGGCATGCCTGCGACGGCGACGATGTCGCCGGCGATGGCCTCGTCGGTCGGATTGCGTTCGACGCCGACGGTGGCCAGCAGTTCGGTGATCTTGGCGTTCGTGACGACCGGTACGCCGTCGACTTCGCGCATCCAGGCGACCTGCTGGCCCTTGCGCAGCTTGCCGTTGTAGATGCGGACCAGCGCCAGGCGGCCCAGGAACGCCGAGGCGTCGAGGTTGGTGACCAGCGCCTGCAGCGGGGCTTCGGGGTCGCCGGTGGGCGGCGGGATGTGCTCCATCAGCACGTCGAACAGCGGGTCGAGGTTGGTGCCGTCCGGGTTCTCGCCGTTGGCGGGCTCGGTGGTGCTGGCGATGCCCGCCCGGCCCGACGCGTACAGCGTCGGCAGCCCGAGCGCCTCTTCGGCCGCCTTCTGCGCTTCCTCATCGAGGTCCGATGCGACGTCGAGCAGCAGGTCGTGGCTGTCGGAGACGACCTCGCTGATCCGGGCGTCGGGGCGGTCGGTCTTGTTGACCACCAGGATCACCGGCAGATGGGCGGCCAGCGCCTTGCGCAGCACGAAGCGGGTCTGCGGCAGCGGCCCCTCGGACGCGTCGACCAGCAGCAGCACACCGTCGACCATGGACAGCCCGCGTTCGACCTCGCCGCCGAAATCGGCGTGTCCCGGGGTGTCGATGACGTTGATGACGGTCACGTTGCCGTCGGCGTGGTGGCGGTGCACGGCGGTGTTCTTGGCGAGGATCGTGATGCCTTTTTCGCGCTCGAGGTCACCGGAGTCCATGATGCGTTCGGTGGCGTCGTCACCACGGTGTGTGAGCGCGCCCGACTGACGCAGCATGGCGTCGACCAGGGTCGTCTTCCCGTGGTCGACGTGTGCCACGATGGCGACGTTCCTAAAATCCACTTCGAGATTGTCGCAGTGCGGTCGGCCGATCACGAAAACGAGAGATGTCCGTCACTTGAAGCCCAGCAAGCTCGCCGACCTCAAGCCAAAGAAGAAGTGCTGCCGCAGCAAGCCTCGGTGTAAGCGCTGCCCGGTCGTGGTGCACCAGGTCCGCAAGGCGGAACTCAACGGTCTGCGCGGCAAGGACCTGGCGAAGGTGCACAAGCGGGCGCGCAAGATCAAGTAGTCCGGAGCTCACAGCGTTTGCGCAGGTGCGGTGACTACCGTCGACCTCGTTACCCGAGGGAGGGAGACGGGCCATGATGATTTTCGAGATCCTCACCGTGGTGCTCATCGGAGTGCTGGCGGCCGCCGCAGTCGCGGCGATCTACATCGGACTGCTCAACTGGATGGGCGCCGCTTTCGTGGTGCGATGCGCGACCTGTCACCACCTGACGCTGTCGTCGACCACCGCATCGCGCGAATCCTGCGTGCACTGCCGGCATCCGGCGCTGCTGCACCCCATCTACGCGGTGCATCACCAACCGGCGGTGCGCGTCGTCCGCGACGGCTTGCGTTACTGACCCCCCAGCGCCAGGCGCAGCTCCGGCACCCACGCGCGGTCGGCGGGAACCCAAGCGAGGCCGTCGAGTTCGTCGGCGGTGACCCAGCGCAGCGCCCGGTGGTCATTGGGATGCAGGGTGCCACCGGTCCGGGTGACGACGTAGGCGCGCAGAGACGTCGTCGGTCCGAGCGCGACGTCGGCGCCCAGACGCGCGCCGACGGTCACTTCCACGCCGAGTTCTTCGTGTAGCTCGCGGGCCAGCGCGGCCTCGTCGGTCTCGCTTGCCGACACCTTGCCGCCGGGCAACTCCCACAGCCCGGCCAGTTCGGGCGGCCGCTCGCGCTGCGCCACCAGCAGCACCCCGGCGTCGATCAGCGCACCGGCCACCACGATCTGCTCTGACATCGCGACCGAAGGTATACCGTCGAACCCATGGCTGTGTTAACGGACGAACAAGTAGACGCCGCACTGCCCGACCTGCCCGGCTGGGAGCGCGCCGACGGCGCCCTGCGTCGCTCGATCAAGTTCCCGGCCTTTCTCGACGGTATCGCCGCCGTCCGTCGGGTCGGCGAGCACGCCGAAGCCAAGGACCACCATCCTGATATCGACATCCGATGGCGCACAGTAACTTTCGCGCTGGTGACGCACTCCGAGGACGGCATCACCGACAAGGACGTCGAGATGGCCCGCGACATCAACGGGATCGTCGGCCAGTAGCGGCGATCCAGGCCAGCGTCGCCAGCGTGGCCACGACGTAGATCAGCCCGGCCCACGCCAAATACCACGGCCGCGAGATCACCCAGATCGACGGCTGCGCGAAGCTCAACAGCCACGGCACGCCCACCAGCGTGAGCACGAGCCAGCCCCACCCCAGCACCCGCGCGCCGAGACGGGCGCTCAACGGCCCGTGCAGCAACCAGATCATCAACGGGATCAGCCACACCCAGTGATGTGTCCACGAGATCGGTGAGAGCAGCAGACCGAACAACTGCACCACGACGATCGCACCCAACCGATCCGACGCGCCGCCGATCGCGCGCCACGCCAGGACCGCCAGCACCGCCGTCACCGCGATGCCCGCCACGACCGCCGGCCCGTACCCCGCGTCGTGCCCGAGGATCCGCGATATCCCACCGCGCCACGATTGGTTGAACGACGTGCCGACCGGGCCGACACGATTGGCGTCACCGAGCAGTTCGGTGAAGTAGCGCCGGGTCTCGTCGCCGACAACCAGGGCCGAAATCCCCACGGTCGCAACGAATACGACCGCTGAGAAGATCACCGCACCCCATCGCCGCGCACCGAGGAAGTACAACCCCGAGACCGCGGGCGTCAGCTTCAACCCTGCCGCGACGCCGACCAGCAGGCCGGACAACCACCACCGCGTGCTGTACACCGCATAGAGAACCGCCAGCACGAGCACCACGTTGATCTGCCCGTAGTCGAAGGTGCTGCGCAGCGGTTCGAGCCAGATGCCGACCGCCGTCCACAGCATCGCGGTCCGCCGATCGCCGGAACCCAGGAGCCGCTGGCTGATGCGCACCACACCGTAAAGGGCGGCGATGATTCCGAGTTGCCACAACAACGCGACGAGGCCGAACGGCAACAGGTGAAGCGGATAGAACACCACCGCGGCGAACGGCGGATAGGTGAAAGGCAGGGGGAAGTCCGGCGTCTGCTCGGCATAGACGTAGTCGTAGAGCGCGCCGGGTTGATCCAGCGTGCCGGCACCTCCGACGTAGACGTGCAGGTCGACGAAGTTCGCGCCGTTGGGCACCAGATAGGTCCACGCCAGTCGTGCGGCGATGCTGATCACCAACAGCACGGGCGCCGCAGCGGCCAGTCGCTCGGCCATCCGCGACGTCGACGGGGCGGCGCTTGTCGAGGTGTCTATCCGCCCGACTCTATCGGCCGGTCACCGAAACCCCTCGCTTGCGTAACGGTTGAGTCACTGCCACACGTGTCACTTGAGTCACACCAGTAACTCCGTAGCTTCGGGCGAAGACGTGCCGACACAACTGATTGGGAGAACCATGCGCAGCACCGGAAAACTGTTCGCGACCACCATGATCGCCGCGGCGGGAGCGGTCTCGGCCGCGCTGGCGCTGAGCGCCACCGCCACCGCCCAGCCCGCGGCGCCGGCACCCGCGCCCAGCGTGCCGGGGTTGCCGCTCATCCAGCAGTTGGCGTCGAACCCGGCCGCCGCGACGCAGCTCATGCAGGGCTTCACATCGCTGCTGAACACCGCTCAGGCCCCCGCCGCCCCGGCCGCGACGCCTCCGTCGGCGACGGCGACGGTCACCCTTCCGCAGCCGCCGTCATCGCTGCCCGGTATGCCCGCGGCGCCGGCGGCACCCGCAGCCACGCCTGCGGCCGCACCGGCCAACCCGGCCAGCCTGCTGTCCAACCTGCCGACCGGGTTGGCCTCCCTGCTGCCTGAGGGAACGCCGTTGACCGGCCTCCTGCCCGCCGCCGCACAGGCGGCCACGCCGGCGGCTGCCGCACCCGCCGCCGCGGCCCCGGCCGCCGCTGCGCCTGCCGCTGCCCCGGCACTGCCCAGCGCGGGTATGGCGCCGCTGCTGATGCCGCTGTCGGCTCTTCCGTGATCCGCGGGGCGACGCCGAACCACCCACTGGCAGACACGACCACTACAACCACGTTCTGAGGGAGCCATGTCAGCTCGAAGGATGTTCGCCACCGTCGCCCTCGCGATCGGCTCATCGGCCACGCTGCTCGCCAGCGGCGTGACCGGTGTGGCCGGCGCCGAACCCGCGCCCCCGGCGCCGATCGACGGGCTGCAGGCGCCCGGCCTGACGGCGGTCCAGGGCATCAGCCCGGCGATCCAGCAGGCCGCCGCGGATCCGACGAATGCCGCGTCGACGCTGATGGCCGCGGCCGCGGTGTTCGCCGGTGACGCGGTCGCGCCCACCGAGTCGCGCAATGTCGCGTCGGCGGTCAACCAGTTCGTCGCGCACAATCCCGCACCCGGCGCGGTGCCGGGCGAGCAGGCGCATCTGCCGGCCGGGATCAATCCGGCTCACGCTGTCGGACCCGTACCGGACGCGGTGCCCGCACCCGAGGTGCCGCCCGCACCTGCGGCCGCTCCCGCTCCGGCACCCGCGCCTGCGGCTGCACCGGTGGCTGTTGCCGCGGCGCCCGCACCCGAGGCCGCTCCGGCTCCCGCTCCGGCGCCGGTTCCGGAGGCCGCGCCTGCTCCGGGTCCAGCACCCGCACCGGCTCCTGCCGCCGCGCCCGGCCCCGGCTTCGGCCCGGACGCCCCGCCGACGCAGGACTTCATGTACCCGTCGATCAGCAACAATTGCCTGGGCGACGGCGGAAACGTACTCGCCACCGCGATTTCGGTGGCCGGGCCCGCGAAGATCCCGACTCCGGGCCCCGGTCCGGGTCAGACCGCTTACGTGTTCACCGCCGTCGGCACGCCCGGCCCCGCGGCCGAGCAGAAGCTGCCGCTCAACGTCACCTGGGTCAACCTGACCACCGGTAAGTCGGGCAGCGCCACGCTGAAGCCGCGCTCGGATATCAACCCCGAGGGGCCGACCACTCTGACGGCGATCGCCGACACCGGCTCCGGCAGCATCCTGTCGACGATCTTCGGACAGGTCACGACCACCGAACGGCAGTGCCAGTTCATGCCGACGATCGGCTCGACGGTCGTTCCGTAACCCTGCCTCAACCCCCGGCGGCCCACACACACATCCCCGCGAGCGGCCGTGTTTGCATCACGACACGCCGCGCCGGCGCGTGCAAATGCGGTCGCTCGCCGGGATCAGTAGTCGTCAAACCGACGTTTTGGCTGATTCGCCCGCCCGCGATCGACCATCGCGTCGGTGTGGAAAAAGGATCAGTAGGCCATGAAGAGGATCGCGTCCCGGTCGTAATCGCGGCCGGGATGCGACTCGGACAGATGCGCCTGGGCCTTCTCGACCAGGTCCTCCTCGTCCTTACCGACAATCGCTTCGCCACACGGGCAGTTCAGGTGCGTCTTCATATCCCCACCTTCGCATAGGTCGCCACCGACAGGCCCAAGATATAGCCATGGATCTCTACGACGTCATGCGCACGACGGCTGCGGTGCGCGAGTACACCGGCGACCCGCTGCCCGACGACGTCCTCGAGCGCATTCTCGACAACGCCCGCTTCGCGCCGAGCGGCGGCAACCGCCAGGGCACTCGGGTCGTCGTGGTGCGCGATACCGCAACACGCGAGGCGCTGATCGAATGCGCGATACCCGGGGCCAAGCGCTACATCGCGCAGCTGCGCAACGGTGAGAGCCCGTGGAATCCGTTGCATCCCTGCGGTGTTGACGAGCAGACCATCGCGGCGGTCAACGTACCGAACCAGTCTCCGCTGCGCACCGCCGAAGTGGTGCTCGTGGTCTGCGTCGATCTCGGCGTCGTGGCCGCGTTCGATCAGCACCTCGACCGGGTGGGTCTGGTCGCGGGCGCCTCGGTGTACCCGTTCGTCTGGAACATCCTGCTGGCCGCCCGCAACGAGGGGTACGGCGGTGTGCTCACCACCGCCGCCGTCGCCGAAGAGCCGCGGGTTCGTGAGTTGCTGGGCATCCCGGACAACTACGCGGTCGCCGCTGTACTGCCGCTCGGTAGGCCGGTCCGCCAACTGACGAAGTTGACCCGCAAACCCGTCGCCGAGATCGCGACCAGGGAGCGCTTCGACGGCAAGCCGTTCGGCGCATGACGTGTGACGTTCGGTAACAGTTCGGTCGGCAACCAGACTCGATACGGCGTAGTCGATTCCGCTCGCCAGGTGTTTCGTGCGACCTTGGGAACGTGACCTGCACGCTGGGCTACGCCACAGCAAGCACCGCCGAGCAGGGCCTCGAGGGTCAGCTCGCGGCGCTCAACGCTGCAGGTGTCGACCCCCGACGGGTGTTCACCGACCGGCTTTCCGACTCCGCCGACCGCATCGGCGCGGGCCTACACTCCATGTTGAGCTACGCCCGTTCCGGCGACACCATCGTCGTGGTCGCGCTCGACCGGCTCGGCCGCACCGGAACCGAGGTCACCCGCACCATCGCCGAACTCTGCGAACGCGGCCTTCGGCTCCGCACTCTCAAAGAGGGCCTCGACACCGGGACCTCCACCGGCCGCGTCGTCGCATCCGTCATCAAGACGCTGGCCCGCCTGGATTCCGAGGACGCCGCGGTCTAACCCTTCGCGGCCTTGGCCGCTGCCTTCGCCTGCTTCTTGTACGACCGCACCTTCTCCAGCGAACCGGCGTCGACAACGTCGGCCACCGACCGGTACGAGCCCGCCTTGCCGTAGTCGCCGGCGGCCTTGCGCCAACCTTCGGGGGTCACGCCGTACTGCTTGCCGAGCAGAGCCAGAAAGATCTTCGCCTTCTGCTCACCGAACCCCGGCAGGGCCTTGAGCCGACGCAGCACCTCGACGCCGTCCGGGTCGCCCTCGGTCCACAGCGCGGCCGCATCACCGCCGTAGCGATCGACGATCAACTGCGCCAGCGCCTGTACCCGCTTAGCCATCGAACCCGGAAACCGGTGGATTGCAGGGGTTTTAGAGCACAACTCGACGAACTTCTCGGGGTCGTAGTCGGCGATCTCGCGGACATCGAAGCCACCGAGGCGGTCCGCGATCTTCTTCGGACCTGCGAACGCCGCCTCCATCGGGTACTGCTGATCGAGCAGCATCCCGGTCAGCAATGCGAACGGGTTGGATTCCAGCAGCGCGTCGGCCGCGGGATCTTGGACAAGCTGCAGTTTCGCCACGACGCCAGTCTAGATCCGAGGTTTGGGCTTAGAGTTGCCTGGCAATCAGCTGAGCGTGACGCGCGTCTCCCGGCTGCGCACACGCAACGACATCTAGATCAGGAGTCGCCCGTGCCCGAGACGCAACGATCATCCTCGGACACCGCGGTCAGCGGCGAAGAATTTCGGGCCGTGCAGGCCAGCCCGGAGTTTCAGGAACTGCGGAGCCGGCTGCGCCGCTTCGTCTTTCCGATGAGCGCGGTGTTCCTCATCTGGTATGCCGCCTACGTGATTCTGGGCGCCTTCGCCCACGACTTCATGGCGATCAAGGTGTGGGGCGACATCAACGTCGGGCTGTTGATCGGCGTCGGTCAGTTCATCTCCACGTTCGTGATCACCGGCCTGTACGTACGCTTTGCCAACCGCGAGCTTGACCCGCGGGCCGAGGCCATCCGCACCAAACTGGAAGGCGGTGCGGTATGACCACCTTGCTGGCCGTCGACCCGAACGTCGGCAACCCCGCCGCCAACATCGGCATCTTCGGGCTGTTCGTCGCGGTGACGCTGTACATCGTGATCCGCGCGAGCAAGCGCAACGCCACCGCCACCGAATTCTTCACGGCCGGGCGGTCGTTCACCGGCCCCCAGAACGGCATCGCGATCTCCGGTGACTATCTGTCCGCCGCCAGCTTCCTGGGCATCGCGGGTGCGATCGCGGTCTACGGCTACGACGGCTTCCTCTACTCCATCGGCTTCCTGGTGGCCTGGCTCGTCGCGCTGCTGTTGGTCGCCGAATTGCTGCGTAACGCAGGGAAATTCACGATGGCCGACGTGCTGAGTTTCCGGCTCAGGCAGCGCCCGGTGCGCCTCGCAGCGGCCACGACGACACTTGCGGTCTGCCTGTTCTACCTGCTGGCGCAGATGGCCGGCGCGGGCGGACTTGTCGCGCTGCTGCTCAACGTCACCAGCGATTTCGGGCAGGCCGTCGTGATCGCCGTCGTCGGTGTGCTGATGATCGTCTACGTGCTGATCGGCGGCATGAAGGGCACCACCTGGGTGCAGATCATCAAGGCCGTGCTGTTGATCGGCGGCACGGCGCTGATGACGGTGTGGGTGCTCGCCAAGTTCGGTGCGAACTTCTCCGAGATCCTCGGCGCAGCCCAGTCGGCCGTCTCGGGCTCGTCGAACGAGGCCGTCGCCGCCCGCGACGTCCTGGCCCCCGGCGCGCAGTACGGCGCGTCGTTGACATCGCAGATCAACTTCATCTCGTTGGCGCTGGCGCTGGTGCTGGGCACCGCGGGCCTGCCGCACGTGCTGATGCGCTTCTACACGGTGCCGACCGCCAAGGAGGCGCGCCGCTCGGTGGTCTGGGCGATCGCGCTCATCGGCGCGTTCTACCTATTCACCCTCGCCCTCGGTTACGGCGCCGCGGCGCTCGTCGGGCCCGACACCATCCTGGCCGCCCCCGGCGGGCAGAACTCGGCCGCACCGCTTCTGGCGTTCGAACTCGGCGGGGTGATCCTGCTCGGCATCATCTCGGCGGTCGCGTTCGCGACGATCCTCGCCGTGGTCGCCGGCCTGACCATCACGGCGGCAACGTCGTTCGCGCACGACATCTATGCCAGCGTGCTCAAGAGCGACCGGGTCAGCGAGAGCGAGCAGGTGCGGGTCTCGCGGATCACGGTCGTGGTGCTGGGTGTCTTCGCGATCGGCCTTGGCGTGCTGGCCGCCGAGCAGAACATCGCGTTCCTGGTCGCGCTCGCCTTCGCGGTGGCCGCGGCGGCCAATCTGCCGACCATCCTGTACTCGCTGTACTGGCCGCGGTTCAACACCCGCGGCGCGTTGTGGAGCATGTACGGCGGTCTGATCTCGACGATCGTGCTGATCGTGTTCTCCCCGGCCGTGTCGGGATCGAAGACCGCGATGCTGCCCAGCGTCGACTTCGCATGGTTCCCGCTCGCCAACCCCGGCATCGTGTCGATCCCGTTGGCTTTCCTGCTCGGCGCCCTGGGCACCCTGACCTCATCGGACCGGGGCGATCCGGACATCAATGCCGAGTTCGAGGTGCGCTCGCTGACCGGCGTCGGCGCCGAGAAGGCCGTCGCCCACTGAGTTCAACTGCGCGAAATTGCATTCCGGCAGGCAAAGTCCGAGTGACCGCCTGCTGGAATGCAATTTCGGCGCGGAAAGTTGCACCTCCTCGTGGCTGAGGCTCCGACCCGCGTGAGCACGCGCTGGGCGTTCCCCCTACTGGCGTACGCATTCGCGGCGATCATGCTCGGCACCACGATGCCGACGCCGATGTACGCGCTCTACGGCGAGCAGATGCGGTTCTCGGTGGCGACCACCACCGTGGTCTACGCGGCCTATGCGGGCGGTGTGCTGTTCGCGCTGCTGGCGTTCGGACGCTGGTCCGATGCGATCGGCAGGCGCCCACTGCTGCTCGGCGGTGTCGTCGCGGCGCTGATGAGTGCCGGGGTGTTCCTGGTCGCGGACTCGGTGCCGCTGTTGGTTGTCGGGCGCGTGTTCTCCGGACTGTCCGCGGGCGTCTTCACCGGGACGGCCACCGCCGCAGTCATCGAGGCCGCACCGCCGCACTGGCGCAGCCGGGCCGCCGCGGTCGCTACCGTCGCCAACATCGGCGGGCTGGGGGCCGGTCCGATGCTGGCCGGCGTGTTGGTCGAGTACGCGCCGATGCCGCTGCACCTGAGCTTCATCGTGCACATCGTGCTGGCGGCACTGGCGGGAGTGGCGGTGCTGCTGGTGCCCGAGACCTCACCGCGGTCCGGACGCATCGCGCTGCAGCGGCTGGCGGTACCGCCCGAGGTGCGCTCGGTGTTCATCCTCGCCGCGATCGCAGGCTTCGCCGGGTTCGCCGTCACCGGCCTGTTCGCCGCCGTCGCGCCGGCCTTCGTGACCGAAATCGTCGGCATCGACAACCAGGCCGCTGCCGGGCTCATCGCCGGCTCGATCTTCGCCGCGTCCGCCCTGACCCAGATCGCTACCAACACCATGCAGCCGCAGCGGGCGCTCGCCATCGGCTGCGCGATCCTGGTCGCCGGGATGGCGATTCTCGCGGCGGCCCTTCAACTCTCGTCGTTGATCGGGCTCATCGCGGCTGCCGTGGTGTCGGGCGCGGGCCAGGGGATGAGTTTCAGCCGTGGCCTGGCCGCCATCTCCGAACGCAGCCCGGCCGACCGCCGCGCCGAGGTCAACTCGACCTACTTCGTCATCGGCTATGTGGCCATCTCGCTGCCCGTCGTGGGCGAGGGCTTGGCCGCCGAGCAATGGGGATTACGCACGGCCGGCGTGAGTTTCGCGGTGGCGGTGGCCGTGCTCACCGGGATCTGCCTGGCGGCGATCCTGGTCCGCGAAGCGCGCGCGTCCCGCTAGCCGCTCTTGCGGCGGAACTCCCTGCGATGCTCGACCGGCCCGTGCGTGCGCGGCTGTTTGGCGCCGCCGTCCTTGTGGTCGCCTCCACCTGCAGACTTGGCCTTCTTGCGCTCCAGCGCCTCCCGGAACTTGCGCTTCGTGTCGTCTTCCGGTGTCTCAGCCATGACGGCAGCCTAGCCCGTGGGGCCGGCGGGCGTCGCCCGCTTTTAGCGCTTGCCGGGCGGCATGCCGTAGACGTGGCTGATCGGCAGCGTCATCAAGACCCGGCGGTCGTCGACCATCGCGCGCCGGTAGTCGTCCCAGTCGGGATGTTCGCCGGCGATGTTGCGGTACAACGCGATCAGACCCTCCACGGTGTCGTCGTCCGGTGACGCCGCGGGCGGCGTGAGTGCCGCGTCACCCTCGGCGATCGCGTAGGACCAGCCGTCGTCCGAGCTGACGTGAAGCGAGGCGCGCGGATCGCGCCGCAGGTTACGGGTCTTGGCCCGCGGCTCGGTGATCGACACCTGGATGGTCAACGCGCGCGAATCGAAGTAGTACGACACATTTGACAGCTGCGGACGACCGTCGCGTTTGATGGTCGCCAGGACGCCCAGGGAGTTTCCGCCGATCAACGCGAGCAGTTTGTCATCGAACACGTGGCGTCCCATGCTCGAAGCCTACGTCTCTACCATCGAGATGTGACCGCTCCTGCACCCCGAATCGACGGCAACGTGCTCGAAGGCGTATCCGCGACCGCGCTGTGGACGCTGTACTTTCGCGCCAGCGAAGCCAAGCGCTCCGACGGGGTGCTCCGCGACCCGTGGGCGGTCGCGCTGTTCGACGCCATCGATTACGACTACGGCAAGTTCGGCAGACCCAATCAGTCGCACGCGGTCCGGGCTCTCGCCTTCGACGCCGCCACCCGCGAGTATCTGACCGCGCATCCGAAAGCCTCGGTGGTCGCGCTCGCCGAAGGCCTGCAGACCAGTTTCTGGCGCCTGCAGCGGCAGGGCGTCACCGACGAATTGACCTGGTACTCAGTCGATCTCCCACCTGTCGTGGCCTTGCGGGAGAAGCTGTTACCGCACGACGAGCGTATCGTCCCGCTGGCGCAGTCAGCGCTGGACCGCAGCTGGATGGACCGCATCGACGCGTCGAACGGGGTGTTCATCACCACCGAGGGCCTGCTGATGTATCTGGACCCCGACGACGCACTCGGCCTGATCCGCGACTGCGCGGCCCGCTTCCCCGGCGGCCGGATGGTGTTCGACAACGTGCCGCCCTGGTTCAGTCGACGCACGGTGCGCGGCAAACTGAAGCTCTCCGACCGCTACGTCACCCCACCGATGCCGTTCGCGATGACGCCCGACGAGGCGGTCGCGCTTGCGGGGCGCATTCCCGGTGTGCGCGCCGCCCACGACCTCCCCATGATTCCGGGGCGTGGACTGTACAAGGTGCTGGCCTCGCCGATGTGGGACCGCCTCGGCTTCCTGCGCAGAGGCCGGCCCAGCCACACCCTGCTGGAGTTCGGCTGATGACGCGCTACGCCGCCTTCCTGCGAGGGGTCAACGTGGGCGGCGTCAACCTCAAGATGGCTGACGTCGCGAAGGCCTTCGAGGACGCCGGATTCCGTTCGGTGCGAACGATTCTCGCCAGCGGCAACGTGCTGTTCGAGAGCGGGTCGAAGGTCGACGCGGTGCGGAAGAAGGCCGAGAAGGCGCTGCGCGACACGTTCGGATACGACGCCTGGGTGCTGGCCTACCCGATCGACACCGTCGCGGCGATCTCACGCGCTTACCCGTTCGAGCGCGAGGTCCCCGACCACCACTCCTACGTCACGTTCGTGACCGACGAACAGGTGCTCGACGAGCTCGCCGGCCTGGCCGAGTCGGCCGCGCCCGAGGAGAAGATCGAGCGGGGCGATGGCGTCATCTACTGGCAGGTGCCCAAGGCCGCGACGCTCGACACCACGATCGGCAAGACCATGGGCAAAAAGCGGTACAAGTCCTCGACCACCACCAGGAACCTGCGGACGTTGGACAAAGTCCTGCGCTAGGTACATTCGAGCAGGTGAGTTCCGAATCGAACGCCGAGTCCGCCAAGGCCGACGCCACCATACTGACCGGTGTCTCCGAGACCGCGCTGATGACGCTGAACGTGCGGGCCACGGAGGCCCGTCGACCGGACCGACTGATCGACGACCCGATGGCGATCCAGCTCGCCGACTCCATCGACTTCGACTTCTCCAAATTCGGGCTGTCGCGCCGCCAGGACATGGCGGTGCGGGCCCTGGCGTTCGACCGCGAGACGCGGCGCTACCTCGGCGACCATCCTCGCGCCACGGTGGTGGCGCTCGCCGAGGGGCTCCAGACCAGCTTCTACCGCATCGATGCCGCTGATGTGGGACACGAATTTCAGTGGCTCACCGTGGATCTCCCACCGGTCATCGAACTGCGCCGACGTCTGCTGCCCGCATCGGATCGGGTGCGCATGCTGGCCCAGTCGGCGCTCGACTACAGCTGGATGGACCAGGTCGACACCGAACACGGCGTGTTCATCACCGCCGAAGGTCTGCTGATGTATCTGCAGCCGGAGGAGGCACTCGGCCTGATCGGCGAGTGCGCGGCCCGCTTCCCCGGCGGACGAATGCTGTTCGAGCTGCCACCGGCGTGGTTCGCCCGGTTGATCAGCCGCGGCCTGTTGCGGCCCTCGTTCAGCTACCGCGTCCCGCCCATGCCGTTCCACATGACGCCCTCGCAGGTCGCCAACCTCGTCAACGAGATCCCCGGGATCCGCGCGGTGCACGACATCGCGCTGCCGCCTGGACGCGGCAAGGTGCTCAACGCGCTGATGTGGGGGGCTCAGCGGCTGCCGTGGTTCGATTCCGTGCGACCGGTCTTCACCCTGCTCGAATTCGGCTAGCTCGCCGAAATCAACCGAACGCCGCTTCCACATACCGCAGCGCGTCGTCCCTGCCGACGCCGAGCGTCTTGGCCGCCGACACGAACGTGTTCGCCGCGGTGGCCATCGCTCCGTCGACGGGATCCGCATGTGCGACGAATGTGCCGAAGCGGCCGCGGGTTTCGAGGATTCCCGCCGCCTCCAACTCGCGGTAAGCCCGCGCCACGGTGTTCACCGCGAGCCCGAGCTGGCCCGCCAGCTCGCGCACCGTCGGCAACCGCGTTCCCGGCGGCAGCCTGCCGTCGCGCACCCCGTCGATGATCTGCGTTCTGAGCTGGTCGAACAAGGCCCCCGACGAGCGCTGGTCGATGCGTACCCAATCCCCCAACCCGGCCACGTGCTCAGTATCGCCCACAGCGGCTAGTTTGGTCATGTGCAAGTGACGGTCCTCAGCGGTGCGGGCATCTCTGCCGAAAGCGGGGTGCCGACGTTCCGCGATGTCGAAACCGGACTGTGGGCGAAGGTCGACCCATATGAAATCTCCAGCTCGGACGGGTGGCGGGCACACCCGGAGAAGGTGTGGGCGTGGTATCTGTGGCGCCACCGCATGATGAGCGCGGTGCAGCCCAACGATGGCCACCGGGCCGTCGCCGCCTGGCAGGACTACGCCGACGTGCACGTCGCCACCCAGAACGTCGACGACCTGCACGAGCGAGCGGGCAGCAAGAACGTTTACCACGTGCACGGAAGCCTGTTCGAGTTCCGCTGCGATCGCTGCCAGGAGACGTATTCCGGTGAGCTACCCGACATGCCCGAACCCGTGGAGACCGTCGACCCGCCGCGGTGTGTGTGCGGCGGGCTCATCAGGCCCAACGTGGTCTGGTTCGGCGAGGCGCTGCCCGAGGACGCATGGCAGCGATCGGTTGAGGCGGTCAGCGGCGCCGACCTGGTGATCGTCGTCGGCACCTCGTCGATCGTCTATCCCGCGGCGGGCCTACCCGAGATCGCACTGGCCAACGGCACCCCGGTCATCGAGGTCAACCCGGAACGCACACCGCTGTCCGGTTCCGCGACGGCGTCACTGCGCGAAACGGCGGCCAGTGCACTGCCGAACCTGCTGCAGCGACTGCCGGCCCTCCTCAACTAGCCTCACCGCTCCGAAGCGCACACACATCACGCAGGCTTGACCGCCCGCCCGATCGCGAACTCGGCGACGGGCAGCGGCACCCACCTCGGCATTGTCCATTCCCGCCGAGCACCCTCGACCTCGAAACCCGCGCCCACGATGCTCTGCTCGGTGTGGCGGTGGGTGTGGCAGTTTCCGAACAGCCGCGGCCACACCGTCGCGTCGGCGATTCGCTGCAGCCGCCCGCGGCCGCCGTCACTGGCGATGTGCTCGAGATAGCGCAGCTCACCACCCGGCCGCAGCAACGAAAGCAGCTGGCGCAGAACCGTATCCGAGTCGTCGATCGAACACAGCACCAGCGAGCAGACGACCGCGTCGAACGGCTCGCTGCCCGCGGCGGCGAAGTGCTCCACCGTGTCGGCACTGACGGTGACGGGTACGCGGGCCCCCACCGCGGCCCGCTGAGCCTGCTCGGCGAGACGGCGTTCGGGCTCAACGGCCACCACCTCGCTGACCGTGTCGGGGTAGAACTCGAAGTTCGTTCCGGTGCCCGCACCGACCTCCAGCACCCGTCCCGACAAGCCGGCGAGGTTCTCGCGCCTGAGCTGCCGGATGGCGTCGGTCTCGTGGGTGGACATCACCGTCCACAACCGAGCGAAGAACGGGTTATCGACCGTGTCCGACATAGAGCATTCCCTTCAACTGAGCGACGGTTTCCGGTGGTGGCGCATCGGGGTCTACCGCGCCCCGGGCGATATGGCCAAGACATACGGCCTTCAGGACCCGGTCGGCGAAGTCCTCGACATCCCCCCATGGAAGGTACGGCTTGGAGATCAGCATTGCCGCGACCCCGTGCGCGACGGTCATCAATTCCAGCGCCGTCGCGGTCGCATCCCCAGGTGGATAGGTCCCCTCCGTCATCAGTCCCTCGACCGCGCTGCGCAGATGCACGAATGCCGAGCTGTTCAGCGCGATATCCACATCGCTGCCCGGCCGGCTGTCTCCCATCGTCGCAATGCGGTACAGCTCAGGGGTTTTCATCGCGAACCGGACATACGCCAACCCTTGGGCACGCAGCACCTCGATGGTCGACGGCTGTCCTGCCGCCACACTTTGCATCTCCTCGTCGAGCTTCTCGAAGTACCGTGCGCACACCGCATCGAGCAGGGCGTCCTTGTCGGCGAAGTGCAGGTAGATCGACGGCGGGGTCACCCCGACCCGCTGCGCCACCGACCTGATCGACACCTCTTTCGCGTTGCCTGACTCGAGCAGCAGATCGGTGGTGGCGTCGAGGATTTCGTCGCGCAGCTGCTCGCCGGACCCCCGCGGAGCGCGTCGGCGTTTCATCGCGTACCCGCCGGTTCGACCGAACTCTCACCCGGGGCGGGCGACGGTTCGACGGACTCCTTGAAGCCGATCCGTTCGTGCAGCCTCGCCAGCGGCTTGGGCGCCCACCAGTTCCACCGGCCGAGCAGATGCATGAACGCCGGCACCAGTCCCATCCGCACCAGCGTTGCGTCGGCCAGCACCGCCAGCGTCAGCCCCACGCCGAACATCCGCATGAACGACACCTCCGCGGCGATCAACGCGGCGAACGAGATCGACATCAGCAGCGCCGCCGCGGTCACCACGCGGCCGGTCCTGGCCAGGCCGAGCGCCACGCTCTCGTCGTTGCGGGCACGCGCGGACATCGCCGGGTCCTTGCCCAACTGCAGCCAGAACTCGCGGATACGCGAGACCAGAAAGACCTCGTAGTCCATCGACAGCCCGAACGCGATGCAGAACAACAACACCGGCATGTTGGCCACCAAGGTTCCCGTCGGCGTGGTGCCCAGCGCGCCGAGATGGCCTTCCTGGAAGATCCACACCAGCGCACCGAATGCGGCCGTCAGCGATAAGACGTTGAGTATCAACGCCTTCACCGGCAGCACCACGCTCCCGGTGAGCAGGAAGAGCAGCACGAACGTGATGGCCCCGATCACCCCGAGCACCAGCGGCAGCCGCGACGTGATCGCCGAGGCACTGTCCCGGTTCAGTTGTGCGGTGCCGGTCAGCAGCACCGGAACATCGGCGGGAGTGGTCACGGCCTCCAGCCGGTCCAGCTGCGCTTCGGAGGCATCGCTGTACAGCGGCGCTTCACTGGCGACCGTGAGAAAAGCGCTGCCGTCCTTGACGCCCGTCGCGGCCGACGGCGGCCCGACCGAACTACCGTCGACGAACGTGCCGCCCGGAGCCGACACCGACGACACGTCGGCAACCCGCGAAAGATCGGCGGCGTAACGGTCCACCATCGCGGGCGTGATTCCCTTGGTGTCCGGTATGACGACGGTGATGTTGCGGGCCGAGTCGACGGCGAAGTCGTTGCGCAGCTCGTCGCCGACCTGGCGCGCCGACGCGGACTGAGGCAGCACCCGCTCGTCCGGGAACCCCCAGCGGGCGTTGAGGAACGGCGCGCCGAGGACCAGCAGCAGCGTGACGATCGCGAGCCCGATCGGAAGCGCCCGGCGCATCACGACTTTCGTGCAGCGGTACCAGAACGACTGCTCGATCGGTTTGCGCTCCGGCTCCGGCCTGCCGAACAGCCGTCGACCGAACCGCCGCACATCCAGCGAATCCAACCGGTCGCCGAGCAGGACGATCGCCGCGGGCGCGACCACCACCGCAGCGACGGCCGCGAACGTCACCACCGCAATTCCCGCGTACGCGAACGACTTCAGGAAGTACATCGGGAACAACACCATCGCGACCATGGACAGCGCGACCGTCATCGCCGAGAACAACACGGTGCGCCCGGCGGTCACCATCGTGCGCACCAACGCCGAGTCGGGTTCCACGCCATCGGCGAGCTCGTCGCGATACCGGCTGATGATCAACAGCGTGTAGTCGATTGCGAGCGCCAAACCGAGTGCGACCGTGAGGTTCAAGGCGAAGATCGACACATCGGTGAGGTAGGTGACGCCGCGCAGCACCGCCATCGAACCGAGGATCGCGAGACCACCGATGGCCAACGGCAGCGCGGCGGCGAGCAGGCCGCCGAACACCCAGACCAGCGCCACGAAGCACAGCGGGATCGCGATCGCCTCCATCTTCAGGAGGTCTCTTTCGCTCTGCCCGTTGATCTGCACGTAGATCATGGCCTCGCCGCCGGCGCGCACGGTGACGCCGTCGCGGTCGTGCACGAGACGCTCGGAGAGTTCCTTGGCATGTTTCTGCGCGGCGCTCTCACCGCCTGTGATACCGGCGACGATCAACCCGGTCTTCCCGTCCTCGCTGATCAGCGAAGGCGCGGCGGTCGGCGGTGCGCTCCACAGCGAGGTCACCCCGACGACGGACGGTGCGGCCCGCAGTTCGGCGGCGAGTTCCTCCCCGACAGCGCGGGCGGTCGGGCTCTGCGCGCCCTCGTCGGAATGCACGCTGAGGATCAGCTCCATGTCGCCCTGACCGAACTTGTCGACCAAGAGCTGGGTGGCCTTCGCCGACTCCGACGTAGGGTCCTGGAAACCGCCCGCGGAGAGGTGTTTGGCGACAGGGATGCCGAAGATCCCGCACGCGACCATCACCAGGACCGCAATCGCGATGATGCGCCGGGGCGCCGCTATGGCCAGATGTGCGATTCGCTGCAGCACTCGGCGTCCTCTCGGCTCTGGACTAACGTCGGTAACTTAACAACGGTAAGTCACCAGCGCAACGCCCCTCTCGGACACACGAATCACGGACCCGCCGCGTTCACTGCGATTCTTCGCGATGAGTTGTGACGTTCCTGGTAGTCGTAATCGACATGACAACGACAGACGCGGCGACCACCGCCACCACCACGCGCGACACCGCGATGGACATCGGCCTGCTCATCCTGAGAATCGGTGTCGGCGCGGCCATCCTTCAGGCCGGCCTCATCAAGGCCTTCGACTTCGGCACCACGGTCGGTTTCATGGAGTCCGCCGGGTGGCGGTTGCCGGGGTTGGCCGCGTTCATGGTCACCGCGGCCGAGACGCTCGGCGGCCTGGGACTCATCTTCGGTGTGCTGACGCCGTTGGCTGCGTGCGCGGTGATCGCGGCGATGGTCGATGCCTGGGCCGTCAACGTGTCGCAGTCGGCTTTCTGGTCCGAACCGTTCAACGTGCCGTTCCTGATCGGGGTCGGCGCCGCTGCACTGTTGTTCCTCGGGGCGGGCGCGTACTCGGTCGACGCCAAGGTGTGGGGCCGCGTGTCGTGGGGTCGGCGCGTAGCCGTGGGTCTGCTGGTCGTGGCATTCGCAGCCGCGATCCTGACCTGGGTGGCGCTGCTGGGCACCAACCCCATCCACTTCACGGCCGGGGCCTAGCGGGCCAGCAAATCGCTACTGGTGAGTAGTCCGCGACCCTACTTGGCGGTAAGAATTGCCACAGTATTCCGAATCGTGACTCAAAGATTCCTTAAGGGTGACCCCTACTGTCGAGTACATGTGGATCGACGACACCAGTGCCGATGTCATCAAGGTCGACTTCGAGGCGCTCTACCACGGCGACGTCCTGGTAGAAGGCGATACCTCGGAGCAGCTCGACGACGAGCACACCCTGCGCACCGCCGTCTGACCGAACGCGCGCCGAGGGGTCGCGCATTCGCTCCGACGGTTCGGCCTCGAGGGCCAGAGCCGGTTCTGTGATGCTTCCTTGTTGAACCCGCCCCGCTAAATTCGATCCCCGTTCTTAAGCCACGTTCTCTTCTTCGTCGTCGGCGATCATGTCGCTGAGCCGGCCGCTGATGATCTCCTCGGCCTCGTCGACGATGCGCGCGACCAGATCCCCACAGGTCGGGATGTCGTTGATCAGCCCCATCGCGGTGCCCACGCTCCAGATGCCTGCGTCCAGATCGCCGACCTCGTAGACCTTCACCCCGCGCGAACCGGCGACCAGGTCCTTGACGTCCTCGAACTGACCGCCGCGGTTGAGGATCGACACGACCTCACGCGACACCGCGTTGCTGGCCACGCGGGCGGTGTTGCGCAGCGGCCGGAAGATCAGCTCCGTGTCGAGCTCGGTGCCCGCGACGATCGCTTCCTTGACGTTCTGGTGGATCGCCGATTCGACGGTGCACATGAACCGCGATCCCATGTTGATGCCGTCGGCGCCCAGTGCGAGCGCGGCCACCAGGCCACGGGCATCGGCGAATCCGCCGGAGGCGATCATCGGGATGTCGATCTTGGCCGACGCCGCCGGGATCAGCACCAGCCCCGGGATGTCGTCCTCGCCGGGATGGCCCGCACACTCGAATCCGTCGATGCTGATGCCGTCGACGCCGAGGCTCTGCGCCTTGACCGCATGCCGCACCGAGGTGCACTTGTGCAGCACCTTGATCCCGTTCTCGTGAAACATCGGCAGATGCGGCGCCGGGTTCGAACCCGCGGTCTCGACAATCTTGATGCCGGAGTCGACGATCACCTGCCGGTACTCGTCATACGGCGGCGGGTTGATCGTCGGCAGGATCGTCAGGTTGACCCCGAACGGCTTGTCGGTCAGCTCGCGGCACTTGGCGATCTCCTTGGCCAGATCGGCAGGCGTCGGCTGGGTCAGCGCAGTGATGAAACCGAGCGCACCCGCATTCGCGACGGCCGCAACGAGTTCCGCGCGGCCGACCCACTGCATCCCACCCTGCACGATGGGATGCTTGATTCCGAACGTCTCGGTGAACTTCGTCCTGATCGTCATCAGCGCGGAGCCATCCGGATCGCGCCGTCCAAGCGGATCACTTCACCATTGAGCATCGGGTTCTCGACGATGTGCACGGCCAGCGCGCCGTACTCGTCGGGATCGCCGAGGCGCGCCGGATGCGGCACCTGCTTGCCGAGGGACTGCTGCGCCTCCTCCGGCAACGAACCCAGCAGCGGGGTCTTGAACAGACCCGGTGCGATCGTGACGACGCGAATGAACTCGCGCGACAGGTCACGCGCGATCGGCAGCGTCATCCCGACCACGCCGCCCTTGGACGCGGAGTAGGCGGCCTGACCGATCTGGCCCTCGAACGCCGCGACGGACGCGGTGTTGATGATGACGCCGCGCTCACCGTTGATGGGCTCGGTCTTGGCGATCCGCTCCGCCGCCAACCGCAGCACGTTGAACGTGCCGATCAGGTTGACCTCGATGACCTTCTTGAAGCCGTCGAGCGGGAACGGCCCGTCCTTGCTCAGCGTCTTGATCGCGTTGCCGATGCCCGCGCAGTTGACGTTGATGCGCAGCGGGCCCATCTTCTCGGCCGCGTCCAGCGCCGCGCTGACGGCGTCGGGATCGGTCACGTTGGTCTCGACGAACTGGGCACGATCACCGAGTTCCTTGACCGCCTCTTCGCCCTTGAGGTCGATGACGACCACCGATGCGCCCCTGTCGAGCAGGCGCTTGGTGGTGGCCAGGCCGAGGCCCGATGCGCCACCGGTGACGACGGCTACGGCGTCCTTGATCTCCACTTTGAGGGTGTTCCTTTCTCTATGCCCAGTCTCGTAAGACGGCTTCAGTGTCGGCTCCGGGTTGGCCGGGCGGCGTGGGTGCCGACGGCGCGCTGCGGGAGAACCGCGGCGCGGGCATCGGTTGCAGGTGCTCACCGTCGCGATAGAAGGTGTTGCGCTCGGTGATATGCGGTTCGGACTCGACCTCGCTGAACGACAGCACGGGCGTCACGCAGGCGTCGCTGCCTGCGAAGACCTCGGCCCAGTGATCACGGTCCTTGCTGGCGATGACCTCGGTCAGCTTCGCGCGCAGCTCCGGCCAGCGGCCCGCGTCGTTCTGGTCGGGAAGGTCCGCGTCCTCCAGGCCCAGTCCCTTGAGGAACGCGGCGTAGAACTGCGGTTCGATGCACCCGACCGCGATGTAGCGGCCGTCGGCGCAGGTGTAGGTGTCGTAGTAGGGCGCACCGCCGTCGAGGATGTTGACTCCGCGCTGATCGGTCCACAGCCCGTCCTGCAGGAAGCCCCAGATCATCTGCGACAGCACGCTCGACCCGTCGATCATCGCGGCGTCGACCACCTGACCCTTGCCCGAGTTCTGCCGTTCGAACAGCGCGGACAGGATGCCGACGAGCAGGAACATCGAGCCGCCACCGAAGTCGCCGGTGAGGTTCAGCGGCGGCACCGGCCGTTCGCCCGCGCGCCCGATCGAGTGCAGCACACCGTTGAGCGAGATGTAGTTGATGTCGTGGCCGGCCTGTAGGCGGCGCGGGCCGGTCTGACCCCAGCCGGTCATGCGCCCGTAGATCAGCCGTTCGTTGACCTTCGCGCAGTCCTCCGGGCCGAGACCGAGCCGTTCGGTGACACCGGGGCGCAGGCCCTCGATCAGCACGTCGGCCTTCGCGACGAGCCGCAAAACCAGTTCGCGACCCTCGTCGCTCTTGAGGTCGGCGGCCACCGAGCGACGGTTGCGCAGCGTGGCCTCGCGCTTGCTGGTGGGCACTCCCCCGAGCTTGCCCGGCCGTTCGATCCGGACGACGTCAGCGCCCAGGTCACCAAGGATCATCGCCGCGTGCGGGCCGGGTCCGATGCTCGCGAGTTCGATCACCCGCAGCCCGTGCAGAGGTCCCGCCATGCTTACCGCCCTTCGTTGGACAATCGCTTCCGGATCGCCGACATAGCTTACTTGTATAACCAAGTCGGCCGGTTCTAGGGTGCAGTGCATGACAACCCTCGATTCGGGCGCACCCACATACACCGGTTTCGACGCTCTGAGGGTCGACCTCGCCGACGGTGTGCTTTCGGTGACGCTGAATCGGCCCGACAGCCTCAACTCGCTGAACCGGGCGATGCTGGCCGGTATCGCCGAAACCCTCCAGACGGCGGCCACCGATCAGCGGGTCAAGGTGGTGCGGCTCGGCGGTGCGGGCCGTGGCTTCTGCTCGGGCGCCGGCATCGGCGACGACGACCAGGCGCAGAAGGAGGTCGACGGCCCGGCCTCGGTGCTGGACGCCGCCAACGACGCGGTCCGCGCGATCGTCAACCTGCCCCAACCTGTGGTCGCGGCGGTGCACGGTGCGGCCGCAGGCGTCGGCGTCTCGCTGGCACTGGCCTCCGACGTCGTATTGGCTTCGGACAACGCGTATTTCATGCTGGCGTTCACCAAGATCGGACTTATGCCCGACGGCGGGGCCTCGGCTCTGGTGGCCGCGGCGGTGGGACGCACCCGTGCCGCGCGGATGGCGCTGCTTGCCGAAAAGGTCTCGGCGCGTGAGGCATTCGAGTGGGGTCTGGCAGCCGCCGTCTATCCGGCCGACGAGTTCGACGCCCAGGTCGACAAGGTGCTCACCTCGTTGAAGTCCGGACCGGCGGTGGCGCTGCGCAAGACCAAGCACGCGATCAACGCGGCAACGCTCACCGAGTTCGAGCCCGCGCTCGGACGGGAGCGCGAAGGTCAGTTGACCCTGCTGACCTCGCCGGACTTCATCGAGGGCATCACGGCGTTCCAGCAGCGCCGCAAGGCCAACTTCTCCGACTTCTAACCTTCCCCTACTGCCGCGACCGACCGTGTCTGCACCGCGACACGCGGCGTTCGTGCGTACAAAAGCGGTCGCTCGCACGAAGAAAATCGGTGGACTCGGCGCCTACGCGTCGGCAACCATCGACAGGTGAGTACGCAATTCGAGATCCAACAGCCGGTGCGCAACACCGGTGGTTGGCGCGTACTCGCACCGTTCCGCAATCGCGAGTACCGCCTGCTGATCGCCGCGGTGACCTTGTCGATCTTCGCCGACGGCATGTTCGCAGTGGTACTGGCCATGCAGGTCATCGAACTGAACAACGACCCTGTATCGCTGTCGATCGTGACGACCTGTTTCGGCGGCGCGCTCGTCGCGTTCGTGTTGGTCGGCGGGATCGCCGCGGACCGATTCCCTCAACGCGCGATCATCATCGCGGTCGAGACAGTCAACGTACTCGCCTCGACCGCCGTCGCGGTGCTGGGAATGCTTGGCGCACTGCAGATCTGGCACCTGGCGGTGGGTGCGGCGGCCCTCGGCACGGCAGCGGCCTTCTTCTTCCCCGCCTACAGTGCGATCCTTCCGCGCATCCTGCCGCCCGAGCAGCTGCTCGCGGCCAACGGCGTCGAAGGTGTGGTGCGCCCGGTGTTCCAGCGCGCGATCGGCCCGGCCGCCGCCGGCGTGATCGTCGGCGCGACGATCCCCGCACTGGGCGCGGTGGCGGTGGCCGCCCTGTTCGCCGTCGGCCTGGTGTTGCTCATCGCGACCCGGCCGGCACTGAAACCACCTGCGCCACAGGAGCACACACATGTGCTGCGCGATCTTCGCGACGGCTTCGTGTTCGTGCTCGGCACACCGTGGCTGTTGTGGACGCTGTTGTTCGCGAGCATCTTCGTGCTGGTCGTTTTGGGACCGATCGAAGTGCTGCTGCCGTTCATCGCCAAGGACCGCTTCGCCGACGGCGCGCGGATGTACGGATTCATCCTGGCGTTCTTCGGGCTCGGCAGCGCGCTCGGGGCACTCACCGTGTCGTCGAGCCGTATGCCGCGCCGGTATCTGTCGGTGATGATGGCGATGTGGGGTCTCGGCGCCATCCCGCTGATCGTGTTCGGCTTCACCTCGTCGTTCACGGTGATGGCGGTCGCGACCTTCGTCATCGGGTTCACCGACGGCACCGGAATGGTCATCTGGGGCACCCTGCTGCAGCGACGAGTGCCGACGGCGATGCTGGGCCGCGTGTCGAGCCTGGACTTCTTCGTATCGCTGGCATTCATGCCGGTGTCGTTCGCGATCGTCGGACCGCTGTCGAAAGTCGTTTCGACACAGACGATTTTCCTCGTCGCGGGTACCGTTCCCGTGCTGGTCGCCGCGGTCGCGGTGTGGGCGGCCGGGATGCGTCGCGACGAGCTGGCCCACCCGCTGCGCTGATTCAGACGCCGAAGATCGGCGGCAGCGCGAGCACCATGACTAGACCCCAGAAGAAGTGGGTCAGCATCGGTGCGAGTATACCGCCGGTCATCCGGCGCTCGAACGCGCAGATCGTGCCCAGGATGATCGCGGCGAAGCCGAGCATCGGGTTGCCGGTGGTGGCCGCGGTGGCGATGACGTAGAAGATCGTCGAGATCAGTATCGGCTTCATCGTGCCCAACGCCGTGTAGAGCGCGCCGCGGAAGAACATCTCCTCGGCCAGCCCGTTGATCACGGTGATGAACGTCACCAGGACCAAGGGTCCGTAGTTGGCGTATTCCAGTACGCGAGTGATGTATTCGCTTATACCGGGGATCTCGCGCGCAATCAGGCCGCCGATGACGAACACCGCTCCCAGCGCCAAACCCACTGCGGTGCCGGTGATCACGGGTCGTTGATTGCGGCTGCGGAAGCGGATGCATCCCATGTGCAGCGGGCCGGACAGGAACGCGCCCAGCGCCCACACCCCGGCCAGGGCCAACGTCAGCCAGTAGAACGACGAGTCACCCGGCGGGCGGGTCAGCGAGTAACCGAGCAGGGCGGCGCCGATGACGAGCACGACCGCGACGACGATGCGCCTGCGCCGTATGACGCTGGGTGGTTCGTGATGCGGAACGGGGCACGCGCTGACGATCTCGCGGATCTCCCGAAGCAGGCCGGGGCGCGTCTGCGTCTCCTCCGTCACGTCAGATCGACCTTAGGCACGAAATGCAGCAGCGTGTCCACCCCCGTGCGCACCGCCCCGGCGACGGGTCCGGGCACCCCGCCGATGAGCCCGAGCGCGGGCCGGACGACCGACGGTGTGACCGCACCGGCCACCTGTTGCAGACGAAGTGTGTCCCCACCCGCCCAGCCGGGGTCGGTGTCGGCGAGGTGGTGTGGGTCGGTGAGCTCGTCGACGGGTCGACGCCGACGGCTCGCCAGCGCCCGCGTGATCGCCTCCTCGACGCCGATCAGCCCGGCAGGCGGGTCCGGCACGAACTCGCGCAGCCGGGTGTCAGAAGCCATCATCGGATGATCCAACGACTGCACCAGGTCGGCGGCAAGTCCGCCCGGCACCGGCAGCACCACCCCCGTCACCCACGAGACGAGACCGGTGTCGACGCCGTTGACCGGCAGCTCGGCGCGCCACTTTCCGGCGATTCGCGCATACGTGCGCAGCAGGTCGGCATACGACGTGGTTTCCGGGCCGGTGATGTCGTACGCGCCGGCGGGCACACGCTCGCTGTCGGCGGCGGCGACGAGGTAGTGCAGCACATCGCAGATCGAGATCGGGTCGATCGGGTTCACCGACCACGACGGCATCGGGATGACCAGGAACCGATCACCCACGTAGCGCAGCATCTCGAACGACGTCGACCCCGCGCCGATGATGATGGCCGCACCGAGCCACACCACGTCCGGTCCGCCGTCGACGTGCAACGCCTCGGCGACTTCGGCGCGGCTCGCGAGGTGTTCGGACAGCTCGTCACCGTCGGGCACGAACCCGCCGAGGTACACGATGCGACGAACACCGGCGTCCTTGGCCGCCCTCGCCACGTTGGCCGCCGCGCGGTTGTCGGCCTCGCGGAAATCGGGCTGCCCGATGCCGTGGACGAGGTAGTAGACGACGTCGATCGGGCCGGCGTCGGCGAACGCCGACCGCGCCGAGGCTTCGTCGTGGGCGTCCAACGCGACGGCGTCGACGCGGTCCTGCCACCCGAACTCGGCCAGCCGGTCGGGATTTCGGCTGGCCGCGACCACCTCGTGGCCCTCGGCGAGCAGTTCGTTGACGAGCCGGGAGCCGACGTAACCGGTCGCGCCGGTCACCAGAGTGCGAACACGTTTCACGGTAGGGCCTGTACCCGGATCGGAGCCGGGAGAATCCCGGGAGAATCTAGGCCTTCGCGTCTCGGTGCAGATCGATCAAGTGCTGGTACACCTGCGCGTTGTATCGGTTGTGATTGACCTCTGCGTCACTGAGGTCCCTTCGCACCTTGCCCGGGACCCCGGCGACCAGAGTCCGCGGCGGCACCACGAAACCCTGCGGCACGACCGCACCCGCGGCAATCAAGGCGCCCTGTCCCACCGTCGCGCCGTTGAGGATGACTGCCCCCATGCCGATGAGCGCCCCGTCCTCGATGACACAGCCGTGCAGTACGGCGTTGTGGCCCACGCTGACCTCTTCGCCGATGCAGACCGGGAACTCCGGGTCGACGTGGACCGTCACCCCGTCCTGGATGTTGGTCCCGAAGCCGACCTCGATGGGCTCAGCCTCGGCCCGCAACGTGGCGCCGTACCAGACGCTGGCCCGCGCCGCGAGCGTCACGTCACCAATCAGGCTCGCGTTGGGCGCCGCCCACGCCTCGGCATGCAGCGACGGCGTGCGACCACGGATGGGAACGATCAGCGGCTCAGGCATGCGGCTCATCGTATGCATCGGCCTTTCACCGCCGTTCGGGGCACTATGTGGGCAGATTGACAAAGCCCAGGTCAGATGGGCCACAGCAGGTGTTTGGCGAGGTGGCGACTTTGGCAGGCACGCAGCACTGCCTCTAACATGCCTTTCGACCTGTCTAGCTGAGGAGCCGTAAGTGAAGACTCGCACCAGCAAAGCCCTTGGTGCCACTGCCGGGATCGCCGCGATCGCCTTTTCGGTGCCGCTGGCCGTGACCGCATACGCCGATCCGCCCGCGCCCGCACCCGAGCAACCGGCCGAGCCGACCACGACTGCGGTGGTCGAGATCCCGAATCCCGAGGGGAAGGGCTGTGACGCCTTCAAGGAGGCGGTGCCCGACTGGAAGGCGCTGAACAACCTGCCCGTGGGCCAGGCGCTGCAAGCCATCCCGGAGGCCAGCACCTTCTACTCCGCGATCTCGGGTGGGTTCAATCCCGCCGTGAACGTGGTGCCCGTGCTGGAGAACGGCCCGTACGTGGTCTTCGTGCCGACGAACGAGGCGTTCGCCGCGCTTCCGCCCGCGCAGTTGGACGCGTTGAAGGCCGACCCCGCCGCGCTGACGGACTTCGACTACTACCACGTGTTCCTCGGGTTGCTCGGACCCAAGGACGTCAAGGGTCAGCGGCCCACCCAGCAGGGTGCCGAGATCAAGGTGACCGGTGAGAACGCCGACGTGACGATCAACGAAACCGCCAAGGTGGTCTGCGGTGGCATTCAGGCGGCGAACGCCCGGATCTACTTGATCGACGCGGTGCTCGATCCGGCCAACGCGCCGGCGGCCGTGACGCCGTCCGCGACGTCGACCAGCGAGACGACGACCACCACGACGACGACCGAGACCACCGAGCCGGCCCCGCCGGTGGAGCCGATGCCAGCAGGCGACGCTCCGATCGGCTGATCTCGCCCGCACGCGCGAAAGCCCCCGAAACTCCGTTGTTTCGGGGGCTTTGGCGTTGGGGGCGGCGCTAGAGCCGGCTAGACGCCACGCCGGCGAGCCGGACTAGACGCCACGCCGGCGGGCCGGCTAGACACCCAAGTCGCGGCCGATGATCTCCTTCATGATCTCGGTGGTGCCACCGAAGATCGTCTGGATCCGCCCGTCGACGTAAGCGCGCGCGACGCGGTACTCCATCATGTAGCCGTATCCGCCGTGCAGCTGTACGCACTGGTCGACGACCTTCTTTGCCACCTCGGTGGCCCACCACTTGGCCTTGGCCGCCTCGACCGCGGTCAGCTCACCGTCGACCACACCCTGTAGGCAGCGGTCGATGTAGTTTTCGGTGACCTCCAGCTCGGTCTCCATCTCGGCGAGTAGGAAGCGATTGTGCTGGAAGCTGCCGATCGGCTGGCCGAATGCCTTGCGGTCCTTGGCGTATTGCAGCGTCTCGTCGAAGACCCCGCGGGCTCCGGCGATGGCCGAGATCGCGATGCCCAACCGCTCTGAGGGCAGGTTGGTCATCAGGTGGTAGAAGCCGCGACCCTCCTTGCCAAGCAGGTTGGCGTTGGGCACCCGCACGTTCTCGAAGTGCAGCTCGGAGGTGTCCTGGCTGTGCAGGCCCATCTTGTCGAGCTTGCGGCCCCTGGTGAAGCCCTCCATGTCGCGCTCCACCACGAACAACGAGAAGCCCTTGTGGCCGGCCTCGGGATCGGTGCGCGCGACGACCACACACAGGTCGCAATTGATGCCCGACGAGATGAATGTCTTGGAGCCGTTGATGATCCAATCGTCACCGTCGCGCACCGCCGAGGTGCGGATGCCGGCCAGATCGCTACCGGCGCCCGGCTCGGTCATCGCGATCGCGATAATCAGCTCACCGCTGGTGATGCCCGGCAACCAGCGCTTCTTCTGCTCGTCGTTGGCCAGCTCCTTGAAATACGGGCCCACGACGTCGTTGTGCAGGCTCAGCGCCGGTCCATGCACGCCGGACCTGGCGGTCTCCTCATCGATGATCGCGTTGAACCGGAAGTCATCTGAGCCGCCGCCGCCGTATTCCTCGGGCATGTTGAACCCGATGAGGCCGTACTTGCCTGCCGCGGTGTACGCCGACCGGTCGACGATGCGCTCGGTCTCCCACTTCTCCTGGTTGGGTACGAGCTCGCGCTCGATGTACTCCCTGACGGTCTCGCGGAACGCCTCGTGTTCGGCGTCGTAAATCGTTCTCTTCATATGCTTTCTCTTCCTCGCGCAAGCGCTCGTCAGCGTGCTTACTTGGCCTTCCAAACAGGCTGGCGCTTCTCGGCGAATGCCAGCGGTCCTTCTTTGGCGTCCTCTGAGCGGAGCACCGTCGAGATCTCACGCATGGTCCTCGACCATCCGCCCTCGTCACCGGTGATGACGCCGTCGTCGACACCCATCGCGACCCGCTTGCTCGCCCAAACCGCAAGCGGCGCATTGCTGGTGATGCGTTCGGCGAGCTCGAATGCGGCCTCGACCGCGGTGCCGTCGGAGACCACCCGGTTGATCAGACCCCACTTCAGGGCATCGGCCGACGACATCGGCTCACCCGTGAACAGCAGCTCCATCGCGACCTTGCGCGGCAGGTGGTCGACGATGCGGAACACCCCGCCCGCGGCGGCGATGAGGCCCCGCTTGACTTCGGGCAGACCGAATTTGGCGCGCTCTTCGGCGATCACCAGATCGCTCGCGAGCGCGAGTTCGGTGCCTCCGCCCAGCGCGGTGCCGTTGACCGCGGCGATGGTCGGCTTGTCGATGTAGTGCCGCACGTAACCGGCGAAGCCCCACTCGGCGTGTTCCGGGTGGAACAGGTTCTCCCGCCGTGAGATGGCCTTGAGATCGGCTCCGGCACAGAAGGATTCCCCGGCCCCGGTGATCACCACCGCGCGCACCTCGGGGTCGTCCTGCGCCTGCTGCAGCGCATCGCCGACCGCTGTGCTGACCGCGCTGTTGATGGCGTTGCGCGCCTCGGGCCGATTGATCGTGATGAGCATGACGTTCCCGCGGCGCTCGGTCAGCGCCGCGGGTGCCGTCACAGCTTCCGTCACAGCAGCTCGAGGATGGTGGCGTTGGCCTGCCCGCCACCCTCGCACATGGTCTGCAGACCGTACTGAATACCGTTGTCCCGCATGTGGTAGAGCATCGTGGTCATGATGCGCGCACCGGAGCCGCCCAGCGGGTGGCCGAGCGCGATCGCACCACCGTTGGGGTTGAGCTTCTTCTCGTCGGCGCCGATGTCCTTCAACCACGCCATCGGCACGGGCGCGAACGCCTCGTTGACCTCGAACACACCGATGTCCGACAGCTGCAGGCCCGACTTCTTCAGCGCCTTCTGAGTGGCGGGGATCGGCGCGGTCAGCATGATGACCGGATCGGATCCGGCCAGCACCGCGGTGTGCACCTTGGCGATCGGCTTGAGGCCCAACGACTTCGCTTTCTCCGCACTCATGAACAGCAGCGCCGCCGAACCGTCTGAGATCTGGCTGGAGTTACCGGCGTGGATGACGCCGTCCTCCTTGAACGCCGGCTTCAACTGAGCCATCTTCTCGATCGGTGTGCCGCGGCGGATGCCCTCGTCCTTGAGTACGACGCTCTCATTGCCGTCCTCGTCCTTGGCCTTGATGCCGACGATCTGGTCGTCGAACGCACCGGAATCCTGGGCAGCGGCAGCCTTCTCGTGCGAGTCCAGGGAGAACTGGTCGAGCGTGGTGCGGTCGAAGCCCCACTGCTCGGCGATCATCTCGGCGCCGATGCCCTGGTTCGGGGTCTGGCTGTAGCGGTTGCGGAACGCCTCGGGGTAGGGATGACCGCCGTTGGCCAGCGACGAGCCCATCGGAACACGCGACATCACCTCGACGCCACCGGCGACGACGACGTCGTAGTGACCGGCGACCACGCCCGCGGCGGCGAAGTGCACCGACTGCTGGCTCGAACCGCACTGGCGGTCGACGGTCACACCGGGCACGGTCTCGGGCCAGCCGGCCGCCAGCACGGCAGTGCGGGCGATGTCGAGCGCCTGCTCGCCTGCCTGCATGACACAGCCCCAGATCACGTCGTCGACCAGGGCGGGATCCACGCCGGCGCGCTCGACGAGGCCGTTGAGCACCTGGGCCGACAGGTCACCGGGGTGGACCCCCGACAGCCCGCCGTTGCGCTTGCCGACGGGCGACCGTACTGCCTCGACGATGACGGCTTCAGCCATGACGCTTCTCCTTCGAAGTTCGATGATTGACCCACACACGCAGGGGTCCACCCCCGAACGTAAACGAACAAGGTTTACTAGGTCAACCTACTGGTTGGTGGGCATGGTGGGGGCAGATGGCCGACGGGGCGATTCTGCGAGTGCGCGGACGTCGCGAAGGTTCGGCCTGCCTGGCCATTCGGGATAAGGTTCACATCCGTCCCGGCCGCGACCGTGACGGCGCCGCCGCAAGTCGCATTGCTCGAAGTATCCACTACACATGGTTTACTGAGTTGTACAGCTGGCCGCTCGGTCAGCCGCAACGTGGGAGTGGGAGTGGCTCGAAGTACACCGCTGGCGCCGATGATCGGCCCGGACGGCGTCGGCGCCGGAACGACGGTGCGGTCACCGAAGACCGCCGAACTCGTCGCCGGAACGCTGCGCCGCATGGTGGTCGACGGCCAACTCAAGGACGGCGACTTCCTCCCCAACGAAGCGGAGCTGATGGCCCACTTCGGGGTGAGCCGGCCGACCTTGCGGGAGGCCGTCCGGGTCCTGGAGTCCGAACGCCTCGTCGAGGTGCGGCGCGGGTCGCGCACCGGCGCCCGCGTTCGCGTGCCCGGCCCCGAGATCGTCGCCCGCCCCGCCGGCTTGCTGCTCGAGTTGTCCGGCGCGACGATCGCCGACCTGATGACGGCGCGCGCCGGAATCGAACCGATGGCGGTGCGGCTTCTGGCCGAGTCCGGTTCGGCCGAGGCGTTCGACGAGCTCGACGGCCTGCTCGAAGAGCACGTGCCCTCCGGCTGGCAGAACGACACCCTGGCCGAGACGACGGGCGACTTCCACAGGCGCGTCGTCGAGTTGTCGGGCAACGCGACCCTGTCCATCATCGCCGGCATGCTGCACGAGATCACGGTGCGCCACAACGCATTCCTGTTCAAGGAACGTCGGCCGGTCTCCCGTGCCGACTTCGACAAGTTGATGCGTTCGTACCGGAAGTTGATGCAGCTGTTGAGGTCCGGCGACGGCGCGGCCGCTGAAGCGCATTGGCGCAAGCACCTCGACACCGCGCGGGAACTGCTCTTGCAGGGACTCGAGGATGTCCAGGTCCGCGACGTCATGGGCTAGGGAGCGTCGGCGCTGTCCTTCTGCCACGTGACGTGGACCGGCACCGTGTCGTCCCACGGCTGGCGTGTCACCATATCGGCGACGCGGATGTAGCCCCGCTCGAATTCCCCTGTCGCGGCGTCGACCAACCGATACTGCTGGGTCTGCCGATGGATCGGCTGCCCGTCGATCAGCACGACGATGATTTCTCCCGGCTCGAAATTGCAGCGCTTCTGCAGGGCCTCGATGAGTTGTTCGTTGTGCATATGGCCGTCGCCGAAGTTCCAGCCGATCGCGGTGCTGCAGATACGCTCACCGTCGGTCAGCACATAGTCGTCCTCGTTGTGTCCGGCCATCGCCCGGTGGGCGAGGGTGAACATAGCGCGACCGTGAGAGTTGAACGCGCGGAAGGCGTATCCCATGTAGAGATACATCTGAGCGGTCTCGGGGCTGCCGTAGTACCGCTCCATCTGCGCCTGCGGCATGCTCGCGATCGATACGACGTTCTCCTCGATCTTCGCCGAGGCTGACGGTTTCACACACCACAGCCCGGTGTCCCAGTTGCCCGCGTAGTAGCGCATACCCGGCAGGAAGGACACCTTGCGCGGGAACAGGTTTCCCAGAATCACGGTGCTCGCGACGACGGCGAACAAGACGATCGGCCATGGACTCTGTAGGTCGCCGAGGCCGATGCCCGGATGTCCCACGAAGAGCGCCAGGACCGCGAACATCATGAAGACGTTCCACTCCAGCGGCACGCCCATCGGAATCGAGGACAGGATGCCGAAGTGGAAGACCAACATCACGAACGCGGCGATGTAGGTCGGCCAGCCTCCATGGGAGAAGAACAGCACCAGCGGGACGAGGCCTTCGATCGCCGTGCTGAAATGTGCCAGCCACCGTGATGCGCGCCCGGGTCGCAGGTCGTCCGGAAAGCGTTCGAAGAACTTGCGTTTGATCCACTTGGGCCGGAACACCGGGTTGTTACTCATCATCGTGGAGATGACGAACGGGAAGTGTTTGTTGAGCTTCGACGTCGCTGCGCCGAGCCAGATCGTCAGGCAGACCAGTTTGGCGGCGATGATGATGTCGGGCCCGGCGAACAGGAAGCAGACCGCGAGCGAGGCGTACACCTCGCCGCGGGCAGCCAGGAAGATCACCTTGTCGCGCAGGCCCAGCACGGCCAGAACGCCGAGGATGGCAGCGATCTGCCACACCGGCAACACGCCGACCGTCGTCCCCAGTTCGGGTATCGGTCCGGTCCCGTCGGAGAAAAGCGCCACGACGAGCAGCACCAGCAGGGCGGCGTAGAGCAACGCGTCGAACGGTGTGCGGGTGTCGCCTTTGGTCAACGGGATCCGGGTCGGCCACGGAGGCAGCCGAATCGTGTTCGGCCGCAACCAGTACAGAATCGATCCCATCGGCGGGAAGAACCGGTTGTTGAGTGGTCCGAAGCCGCAGCCGAGGCCGACGACCTCGAACAGCATCGTGTACAGCACGACCTTCTCGAACACGATCGGCTCGTTGTACCAGGAGGCAACGTTGGTGAACCCATCGATCCCCGTGGTGCTGATCGCGATCAGCCATGCGCCGAGGATGTAGAGCAGGATCTTGACGACGTAGAACAGGTGCAGGACCACCGGCGTCCCGAATCCCACCTCGGCCCAGTGCCGGGCCATGGGCACGATCTTCTCGGCGCGGCTGCCCTTACTCCACTCCTCGTAATCGACGACAGGCGCGTCCTGTTTCAAGAACCCCATGGGAACACAGACTAGAACGTGTTCTAGCTATGTAGGTGCGGTATGCGCCGGGCTGTCGTCAGGCGTCGGTCTTGGCGGGCGGCCGGTAGAAGATCGCCAGCTGACCGATGCCGCCGAGCAGGCCGAGACCCAGCGAGATGACCAGACCCCACCAGCCGTGCAGCAGGTCATAGAAGCTCGTCGAGCTGAACAGCAGGTGGTCGAGGCTGAGCTTGCCCGCGCCGATCGTCGCGATGCCGACGGCGGCAGCGGCGAGCACGAGGTTGTACTCCCAACCTTCCTTGACGATGAAGAAGCCGTTGGCCCGGTGCACGGTCCACGCGGCAACGAGCATGAGCGCCACGAAGCCCGCGGCCGGTATCGGGGTGAGCAGGCCGAGCGCGAGACCGATGCCGGCCGCCATCTCGGTCGTCGCGGCGACTCGGGCGTGGAACTTGCCCGGCTTCATCCCCATGCTGTCGAACCACCCGGCAGTGCCGCTGAGGCCTCCCGGTCCGAAGAACTTGTTGTAGCCGTGGGCGGCCATGGTCAGGCCCAGAACCACGCGCAGGATCAGCACTCCGACGTCGTAGGCAGTCATGCAACAAAATCTAGGCCATGTGTTAAGCCGCTGCCCAGCCCCCTCGCATGATCGAGTGGTCATTACCCCCACGCCGTGCGTGCGTGCCCAGCCCTCCGCGTTCCAGCCGACCTTGTTGGCCCCCGTCGCGTGAACCAGGTATCCCCAACTCTCGGCATCCGCCCGCACGCGGGTTATCCCCAAGTCGGGGTTCATCCCCAGATGCGCGTAGCCGCTGGTTGCGCGACGTCTGGATCGATAGATTCGATCACATGTTCGAAGAGTTGGTGGCCGCCGCCGAAGACGCCCGGGGTGCGGGTGCGATCGGGGCGTGGGCGCGGGTGGAAAACGCCGCCTGCGCGCGCCGACTGGCCGCGGCCGCCGACGTACTGGAACGTTTGATCGCCGAAGCCGGGGCCGTCGACCGCGAACAGTGGTGCATCGACAACTGGACCATCGCCGCCGCCGAGGTCGCCGCCGCCCAAGGCGTCTCCCTGGGAGTGGCCTCTCACCAACTACTGCTCGCCGACGACCTACGCCGGCGCCTACCCCAGGTCGCTGGGGTGTTTGCCACCGGGGCCCTCACCTACCGCACCGTGGCCGCAGTGGCCCACCGCAGCCGCCTGGTGCGCGATGCGGGCGCGCTGAGCAAACTCGACACCGAGCTGGCCACCCAACTCAGCGGATGGGCCACCCTGTCCACCGAGAAGCTGCACACCGCCATCGACACCTGCGTGGACCGCTACGACCCCGCCGCCGTGCGGCGCACCGAATACGCCGCGCGCGGACGCCACATCGACATCCACAACCCCGCCGACGGATCAGGCACCGCCACCATCGAAGGCACACTGGTGGCCACCGACGCCGACGCCCTCGATGCCCGCCTAGACGCCATGGCCGCCGCGGTCTGCGCCCACGACCCGCGCACCGCCGAACAACGCCGCTCTGATGCCCTGGGCGCCATCGGCCACGGTGCTGACCGCCTGGCCTGCGCGTGCGGGCGCCGCGACTGCCAGGCCGCCGCAGCCACCCCCAGCACGGTCGTGATCCATGTGATTGCGCGCGAAGACTCACTGAGCGATGACACCCCCGCGCAGTTGGACGGGCACGTGTCCTACAGCCAAGAACCCGAACCCGCCGGGCCGGCCGCCACCGACCCGGGCTACCTGATGGGCAAGGGGCTGCTGCCGGCCCCACTGCTGGCCGGCAAGCTGGCCGCCACCGCCACCCACCAACCCCTCATCCATCCCGGGCAGGCCGGGCCCGAACCGCGCTACCGGCCCTCAGCCACGCTGGCGTGGTTCGTGCGCTGCCGCGATATGACGTGTCGGTTCCCCGGCTGTGACGTGTCCGCCACCGACTGCGATCTCGACCACACCATCGCCTACCCCGCCGGGCCCACCCAAGCCGCCAACCTCAAATGCTTATGCCGCCAACATCATCTGTTGAAAACCTTCGCAGGCTGGCGCGACAAGCAATACCCCGACGGCAGAGTCGAATGGACCTCCCGCGAGGGCCAGACCTACACCACCCACCCCGGTAGCCGAATGCTGTTTCCCCAACTGTGCCGCCCCACCGCCCCCGCCGTCATCGACCACACAGCCGACACCGACAGCGACGGCGACGCCAGCCAGGCGCGCACCCTGAAAATGCCGCGCCGCAAACAAACCCGCACCCAAGCCCGCCAACAAGCCATCACCGACGAACGCCGCCACAACCAAACCATCGTCGACCACCTCCTAGCCGAACGCAACAAACCCCCACCCTTCTAGGGGTGTTCGGCGGTCAAGGCCGCCTCCAATCTCTCGGCGTAAGAGTCGATGTCGCCGATCGCGGACTCGGCCGCATGCACGCTGACGGCGATGGTGTCTCCGATGCCGTGTACGCCGTGCGTCACGCCCATCATCGGAGACAGCCCCGGAAATCCGGCCGTCAGGACGACGGGCGAACTTCCAAACTGCAAATCGGCAGGTCCACGGTTCACGCTGGAGACGACGGTGTTCCCGGTGACCGTCGGGGAGCGCAGTGTCATGTCGAGTTTTTCTATGCCATAACGCAGTAACGGTGCCGGCACCGCAGCGGACGCCCTACCAGACGCAACCATCGCCGGATGGGCGGCCCTGCGCCGGCGTTGCTCCAGGTCCTCGGCAATGCGCGCAGCACGTTCATGGAATGGCAGATCCGGATACAGGTCCACACTCACATTGCCGAAGTGATTGTGGGCGCGCCGCTCGCCCGTCTTCGCCATCGGCACCTCGGCGCCCAGCAGCGCTGTGTCATCACCGAACTCCCGCAAGTGCGCGGCCAACGCCTCGGACACCGCGGCCAATGCGCCAGTCGTCACCGTGGGCCCTGGCATCTGTGAACGCCGCATCACCACGGTCCGGATGCTGCGCAAGCCTTCCGGTCGCGCATTGCTCCGCAACGCTGGACGCGAATCCGCCTGCGGCGGAACCAATCCCGCCGACGTATCTCGCACCAACCCACGGTGAGCCCGCGCGGCAGCACAACCGCGCCACGGCAGCCTCGACCCTAGAAACCGCTCTGGCGCCGCAACATTCGGCACGATCTCTCGTCTCCCGAACAGCCACGCAGCCAACTCCGATGACCGCACACCGTCCCCGAGCGCGTGCGCCACCTGCACCGCCGCTACCGTTCCGAGTCCCGCTCCCGGAACATCCTCGACAGCCGGGAAGACGTGGATTCGCCATGCCATGATCCGCGGATCGAGTTGGTCCGAGCTCAACAACCCCGCCACGATCGCCAGACAGCCCGCCCAACTGGCCCCCGCGGCATGCATCACGAACTGGTTCGGCGAGACGTCCGCGGGCACCCACCGCGGATATGTCAGCGGATTGCCGTCACGCACCCGTAGGCGTAGCTCAGTACAGCCCCGCGCCCGGTCACGGATTCGCGCTAGGGCCGACTCGACATCGGCAACGTCCCCCGCGAAACCGTAGAGCAGAAACTGATCGCTGGGAATCTTCGCCGACATCCAATACGTCTGCGCATCCACCGCAGCCAGTCGTCGCCCCATGTCCCCCAGGCTAAGCGCGCGTCGAGCCGATGAAGTCGACGATGTGCCCCGCGACGGCATCCGGCTGTTCCAGCTGCAGGAAGTGACCGGCCCGCTCGACGGTGGCGACCTCGCTAGCTTCCGGCAGAACCCGCCGGACCCACCGGGTGTAATCCGCTGAGGCACAACCATCGTCGGTGCCATGCAGGTACAGAGTCGGAAGCTGCGGCGCCGAGAGCCAATGCCGGTGCAGTTCGGCGTACTGCGCGGGCGGCTTGCTGTTGCGCACGGTGGCCCGGTAGTACCCGAGCGCGGCACGCCAGTTCTCGGGCGCACCGATCGCGTCGAGAACGTGGGCGACGTCCTCGGTGGCGTCGTAACCCGGCGACCACTGGCGCCACAACCGGGGCACCACCCACGACGCGGATCGCTCGGGAAGGCCGGGTAATTGGAAGTACATGATGTACCAGCTGCGGAGTAACTGGCGGGGCAACTGTGCGGCGAGCCGGCCCGCATCCGGCGTCTTGCCAAGGGGTCGGAACGCCGCGGCAAACGGCACCGACATGATGACGGCCTTCGAGAACGGGCTGTCGGGCATCGCGGCGAGCCCGGCACCGGCGATCGCTCCCCAGTCATGCCCGATCAGCACGTCGCGGCCGGTCGGTCCGGCCGCGTCGAGCACCCGCAGCGCATCGTCCATCAACGCGCCGACGTGGTAGCTGCCGTCGGATGCGGTCGACGACGGTGCGTAGCCTCGCATGAACGGCGCCACCACCCGCCATCCCGCGTCGACGAGTAGCGGTGCGATGTTGCGCCATCCGTGCGCGGTGTCGGGAAAACCGTGCAGGCACAGTGCAATCGGCGCACCGACGGTGCCCCAGCTGAGGGCGCGCAGCCGTACGCCCGGCGCATCGACATCGATGAGTTCGGGATCGGCCACTACGCCCCTACACCGGCTCGAACTTCGAGATGAGCCAGTCGCCGTCGATCTTCTCCAACGTCACCCGCACACTGGAGGCGGTATCCGTCGGCGCGTCCTGCCCCATGACCACGGTCTGGTTGACGAACACCAGGACCACGGCCTCCTCGGAGTCGGCCGACACGGATGCGGCCGCCGGAACGGAAGCCACTGCGGAGATCTGCTTCTGCTGTGCGCCGGGGATCACCACGTCGTTGATGAGCCCGGTGTAGGACTCCTCGAACTCGCCTGTCAACAGGGAGCGTGCATCGTTGAGCTGCTGTTCGACGGTGTCCGGCTTGTACGACAGCATCGCCACCGTGCTGTCTTTGGCGGCCTGGACCGATTCGGCGCGCGCCGCGTCCGCGTTGCGCACGGAGTTGTCGACCCACTTCAGATAACCGGCTCCGCCTGCCAGCAGCAGCGCGAGGGCGGGCAGCACGCCGAAGGCGAAGACGCGGGCCCAGTTGATGCCTCCCTTGCCGGCGGGCTCGGTCGTGGCGGGCTCGGTCGTGGTCGGCTCGGTCGTGGCCGGCTCGCTCGTGGCGGGCTCGGTCGTCTCCGCTGACTCGGTCGTTTCGGCCGCCGGGGTGTCCTCCGCGGCCGTGGTCTTCTCCACTGCCTCGGTCTTCTCCGCAGGCGCGGCCGTCGTCTCGGCCGTCGATTCCGTCAGCTCGACCGCCTCGGATGCCGGCGTCGTGCCCTTCTCGGCGGCCTCGTCGGTGGCGTCGTTGTCTCGCTTGCGCCGCGGAAGTCGATGTCTATTGCTCACGGTACGAACTCCACATTCGAGATCTTGGCCTCATCCTCGCCGGTCTTCTGCACCGAGATCCTCATCCGCCAGGACCGCGGCGCCTGCTCGGGCGCCCCGGCATTGGTCGTGTTGACGGTCACCGCGACCAGCACCTTGGCCTCGTTGTCGCTCAACGACTCGATCCCCGCCTCGGCGATCTCGCCCTCCGACTTCGACTGCGCCTGCTTGACGACCTCGACGAACGGTTGCGCGCGGGCCTGGAAATCGTCGTAGAACGTTCCGGTCGACGAGTCCAGGACGCGTTGCACATCCTGCTCGGCGTGCTCGTGACTGATCGTCGTGAGGTTCAGCGCGCCCTGCCGCCCGACCTGCAGGAAGAGGTTGCGCAGATCCTCGGCCTGCCGCGACTCGTACGCCCGGTATCCGAGCCAGCCCGTCAGCGCCGCGAGGGCTACCACGACCACCAGGCCGACGATCGTCGCCAACCGGACGTGCGACATCGGCGCCTTGGGCGGGGCGGGCTCCGCTTCATCCTCGGCGGCGTCGTAATCCTCGGCGCCTCCGGCAGCCTCGACGCCTCCGGCAGCCTCTGTCGTCTCGGCGGCCTCTGTTGTCGACGCAGTCGGTGTTGTCGAAGCAGCGGGTGTCACCGAAGCAGCCGGTGCCGTCTCGGCAGGTGTCGTGGACTCGGGACCTTCGGCCGCGGCGTCCTTGCCGGGTGTGGTCTCGTCTGCCATCTAAGTTCCTCTGCGGCCCACGGGCCAGGTCGGGGTCGGGTAGACAGGTCGGCTACAACTTACGTGTCCGACACCATAGCGTCGGAACCTGCCCGCGAAACGGCACCACGTCCGCGCCGGTATCGATGCTGCAAAGTTCAGCGTCAGCTCCCCGGCGGGACGAGCATCGACTGCCACGGCCGCTCGCCGGCCGCACCGTTTGCCAGGTTTGACTGGGTGTACACCTTGCCGTCCGGTCCCACGTATTCGCCGGAAGCGGGGTCATATTCGGCGGCCGCGACGGGCAGCGGCGGCGTACCCGGCGGAGGCGGCGTGATGGCGACGGGCACATCCGGGGGCACATGCGGGATCGGCTGCCCCGAGAGGGTCGCGTTCGGATCACCCTTCCAGTTGTAGCCGTCGTTGAGCGGCACGTACTGCTCGTTGCTCTCGCACATCTGCCACGTCGGAGCCCGCTTGCCCGGCACCGTGATACACGGCAGGTTGCGCGCGCCACGGACATTGAACGGCGCATCCTGCGGCGTCCGGCAATACAGGTCGCCGACCGGCCGGTCGGGGTAGTCCTCGAAGACCGGCACGCGCTGCTGCTGCGCGGGCAGGAACCCCGTCGTACACGGCGGCGGCAGGTTCTGCGGCGGCAGCGGCAGCGGCGCGGGCAGCGCGGGCAGGATCGCATTGAGGTTGAAGATGAGCGAGTCGCCCATGTAGTCCTGCTTGGTATTGCGCTTGTGCACGCCCACCGCCTGTGTGACCGCGGTGCCCTGCGGCAACAACACCAGCAGCTGCTCGAGGCTCGGCTGGTAAGCGAGTGCCACCTCTCCGATGCTGACCAGGTTGGCCAACACGATCGGCAGGGTCGGCTGCAGTCGTTCGAACAGGGCGCGCACCTCGTCGGCGGCCCCCGGCCCCTTGGCCAGGATCCCCGACACCGCCGGATCCTGGCTCTGCAGTTGACCGCTGATGCTCGCCAGGTTCGCCGCCCACGCCTGAATGGAGCCGGAAGTCTCGGTCTGGGTGTCAAGTATCGGCTTGGACTCGTCGATCAGTGTGAGCAGCGGGTCGAGGTTCTTGCGGGCATCAATGGCCAGCGTGGCGCTCCCCTGGACCAGCCGGCGCAGTTCGGGGCCGAGCCCGCCCACCGCGGTATAGGCCTCGTCGACGACGGTCCTCAAGTTCTCTTGCGGAATCGCCTGCAGTCCCCGGGCCGTATCGTCGAGCACCGTATTGATATCCGTCGGAACCCTGGTGCGGTCCAACGGGATCACATCGCCGTCCCTCAACTCCGGACCATCGCCGCTACGGGGGAGCAGCTGGACGTACTGCTCGCCGACGGCGGACACGCTGTGCACCTCGGCTTCGAGGTCGGCGGGGATGCTGACGTCGGAGTCCAGCGACAGCACCGCCTCGACTCCCCTGTCGGTGAGATCGACGCTTTTCACCTCACCGACCTGCACACCGCGGTAGGTGACGTTGCCCCGCGGATACAGCCCGCCGGTCTCCGGCAATTCGAGCGTGACACGGTACTGCCCCACGCCGAGGAGGGTCGGCAACCGCATGTACCCAAAGATCATGACGCTCAACGCAATGATCGCGATGGCCGAGAAGATGGCCATCTGAATGAGGATCTGACGGGTCATTCGCATGCTACGGCCCCTGATCCCAGCGATACGGAGCGACCAACGGGTTGCCGCCCGGTGGCGGCACATGGTGGTTGCACGGGCTCGGGAACTGGCCGATGGTGCGGCCCCACTGCAGCTCCAGCCAGGTCAGGTTGCACTCGAACCGCGTTCCGGTGAAGAAGCTCGAGTCGATTCTGCTCAATGTCAGGTCGACGACCAACGTCAGGTTCGCGTAGTCGCCGCGCATCCAATTGAGCAATGTCTCCTTCGGGAACGGGAAAGTCGGCAGGAAGCTCAGCGCGCGGGTCAACGCGGGACCGGCATCGGCCAACTCCTCCAGCACCACGCCCAGGTCCTTGAGCTCTTGTACCAGAGCGTCTTTGGTCTGGTTGATCGAGTCGGCGGCCAACGCGCTGAACCTACCCAGCTGGGTCAGCACCTCAGCCAGGTTCTGCCGCTGATCCCTGAGCACGGCCAGGGCATCGGGAATGGTTCGTAAGGCCTTGTCCACCACCGGCTTCTGCTCGGCGATCTGACCCATCAGATTGTTCAGGCTCTCGGTGGCCTCGATGATGTCCTGCTTCTGGTCATCGAGGTGCCCGATCGCGATGTCGAGCTGCTCAATGAGGCTGCGTAAGTCGTTCTCGCGGCCGGTGAACGCGACACTGAGCGCTTCGGTGATGTCGTAGATATTGCCAATCCCACCGCCGTTGAGCAGCAGCGCCACTGCGGCCAGCGCCTGTTCGGTGCTCGGGTAGGCACTCGACGACTCGAGCGGAATCAGCGAGCCCTCTTTCAGCTTGCCCGTCGGGGGCGCGTCGGTCGGCGGGGCCAACTCGATGTGCAACGACCCCAACAGGCTTGTCAGCCCCAGCTTGGCCGTCGCATTGGCGGGCAGTTCGACGTCACCGTTGAGTTCCATCGTCACCAGCGCATGCCAGCCCTGACGCTCGATCCTGCGCACGGTGCCGACATTCACATCGGCAACCCGGACACGGGAATTCGGCTCGATGTTGTCCACGTCGGGCATCTGCGCCTGAATCGTGAACGCACCCGGGCCGGTGCCCTCGACGCCCGGCAACGGAAGCGAGTTCAGCCCCTGCCAGTCGGAACAGCCCGACAGCAGCGCCGCCGACACGGCCACCACCGCTACTGGACGAAAAATCTTGCGCCGCATCATGGGCCGACCCCCTGGGGCACCATCATGCCGTGCAGACCGTCGGCCGGGTTCGTCGAGACCGGCGCCTCGGCCGCCAGCGGCGGGCCGGCCGGTGCGGGTGGTGCCGCCTGCGCCGACGGAGGCGGCGATGCTGCGGGTGGGACAGGTTGCGGCGGAATGTAATCCGGCCGCAGCCAGTCCTCGCTGTAGGTCAGCTCATTGGGCCGCGTCGTGGCACCGGAGAAGACGTTCTGCATGATGGGCAGGAAGTTGTACTGGCGGTTCTTCAGGATCGGCGCCATGTACTGCACGCACAGCTTCGCCGACTGCTCGGCATTCAGCCGGGATGCGGCCTGAATTCCGCCGCACAGGAACGAAATCGGGTTGGCGAAGTTGTTGAGCATCGGCAAGCTGCTCACCGCCCCCTGGGCGGGCTGCCAGATGTTGACGTAGTTCTGAAGCGTGTTGGGGGCCACGTGCAGGAACTGCTTGAGCTCGCCGAGGCTGTCGGTCAGCGCCTGGGTCACCCCCGCCAGCTTGTCCGACGTGGTGCCCAGCGCTTCACGGTTGTCGGCGACGAAGGTCTGCACTTCCCCGACGACGTTGTTGAGGTCGCGCAGCGCGTCGGCGACCTCGCCGGGATCGTTGGCCAGCAGTCCGGTCACGGACGCGAGGTTCTGGTTGAGCTGACGCATCACGTCGGTGCTGTCCTGCAGTGCCGAGACCAGGGTCGCCAGGTTCTTGACCGTGGAGAAGATGTCGGTGCTGTGATCGCCAAGCGCGGTCACGGCCTGCGACAGCTTGACGACGGTGTCGCGGATGTTGGCGCCTTCACCGCGCAGGTTGTCGGCGGTGGTGTTGATGACCGATCCCAACGGGCTGACATCGCCGGGCTCGGTGGGCTGCAGCGTCTCGGCGAGCTTCTGCAACTGTTGCCGGACCTCGTCCCACTCCACCGGAACGGCGGTGCGCGACTGCGGGATCACAGTGTCGTCGCCCATCACCGGTCCGCCGGTGTAGGGCGGGGTCAGTTGGATGGCGCGCGCTGTCACCAATGTCGGCGACAGGATCGCGGCCTTGGCATCGGCAGGCACCTTGTGCTTGCTGTCGTACCAGAACGAGATCTTGACCCGGTCGGGCTGCGGTTCGATGGATTCGATCTTGCCGACGGGGACGCCGACGATGTTGACGTCGTCGCCGGGGTAGATGCCGTTGGCGTTGTCGAAGTAGGCGACGACGTGTGTGCGGTTGATCGCTCCGGTGTTGCGCAGCAACACGACTGCGCCGGCGGCGAGTATCACGACCAGCGCAACGGCCAACATGTTGCGCGCACCCCGCGTCATCGTCCGGCCTCCGGCGATGAAAGGTGGGCCTGCCCACCGGGAGCGGGCACCGCGACCGGAGATGGTGTCGGGTCCGCGGTCGAGCGCATGGCCGGCGGCGCCTCGGCGGGCGGTCCCGGCGGCGGTCCGCCTGGGGGCGGTGCCGGCAGCGGCTCGCGGTATGGATAGCAGCCGGGCCCCGGCAACGGCAGCCCGGGCGGCCCACACGCCTGATCGCCGGGATTGCCGGTGATGGCGTCGGGGACCGTCAGCCGCGGTTCACCGCCTTGACCTGTCCGCGGGAAGGGCACCGGCAGCGCCGGTGTCCCCGGCTGACCGACCTGCGGGTCGGACAGCTCGGACGGCAGCTTCACATTGGGATCCAGGCCGAGGTCGGAGAACGCGGCATCGATGAACGGCTGAAGGAACTGGCCGGGCAACAGGTTAGCGACGTAGTTCTTGAAGAACGGACCGCCCGACACCGATTCACCCAGCGACATCACATAGTCGGTCAGCAACGAGAGCGACTTCTGCACGCGTTCCTTGCGATTGTCGATGATCGTCAGCACGCCGTTGAGCTTGTCCAAAGCGGGCCGAAGGGTTTCGCGGTTCTCGCCGATGAACCCCTGCAGCTGCCCACTGAGCGCCGAGATGTTGCCCGATATCTCATCGAGTGCGGCGCTTTGGTTTTGCAGCTCAGCCAGCAGCGCGTTGGTATCGGTCACCAGACTCACGATCTGGTTGCTGCGCTCGGCCAGCACCTTGGTGGCCTTGTCGGCGTTGCCGAGCAGGCCCCGCAACTGCGCGTCACGTTCGTTCAGCGTGTCGGAGAACCGCGCCACGCCCTCGATCGCGATCTTCAACTCCGGTGGAGTGTCGGAGAACGTGGCCGACAACACCCGCAGCGATTCGGACAACTGGTCGGTGTTCAAACCGCTGATCGCCGTGGCCAACTCGCCCAGCGCATCTGGCAGCTCATAGGGCGACCTCGTGCGGTCGAGCGGGATCGTGCCCTCCTGCCGGCCGTCGCCGCGGGAGGTGACCTCGAGGATCTTCGTGCCCAGCAGCCCCTCGGTCTTGATCGCCGCCTCGGTGCGATCACCCAGCCGGATGTCGCTGTCGACGGTGAACGTCACCAGGGCGCGCGGTCCGTCGAGCTCGATCGATTTGACCCGGCCGACCTCGAATCCCGAAACACGCACGGCCTTACCGGCTTGCAGCCCGCCCACCTCGGCGAAGTAGGCCGAGTACTCGCTGCCCTGCAAGAACGGCAGCCGGTCGTAGTTCAGCGCCCCGAGCACGATGCCGATCGTCAACGCGAGCCCGATAGCTCCGATGACGGTCTGATTCCGTTCCGAGAAGGACCTCATCGCGGCGCACACCTCCCGGTGGACTGCCCGGCGACTTTCACGTACACCGGCTGGCCGCCCTTGCCATTGAGTTTGAGCACGATGTCGCAGAGATAGAAGTTGAAGAAATCGCCGTAAAGCCCTTGCCGCGCCAGCGCTTGATGGGCATCCGGCAGGGTGTTCAGCAGGTTGTCGAAGTACTCGTGGTCAGCCACCACGATCCCCGCAGCACGGTCCGTTTCCTGGACCGCCTTGCGCAACGGTGGCCGGGCCTGGTCCAACAGGTCCGCGACGGTTCCGGCCGCTTCGTTGGTGTACGCCAGCCCGTTGCTGATGTCCGCTCTGCGTTCCGCGAGCGTCCCGACCAGTTCGCTGAGCGCGTCGACGGCCTTCGCGAACTGGTCGTTCTGGTCGCCGAGCGACCCCAGCACCACGTTGAGGTTGACGATGACGTCCCCGATCAGCCGGTCCCGGTCCGCCAAAGTCGTTGTCAGCGCTGCGGTCTGGGACAGGAACGAGTTGATGGTCGCGCCCTGCCCCTGTAGCGCGTGGATCAGCTGACTCGACAGCGCGTTGACCTGATCTGGATCCAGTGCACGGAACAGCGGGCGGAAGCCGCCGATCAGCGCGTCGAGGTCGAGCGCCGGAGACGTGCGGGCGAACGGAATCGTGCCGCCGGGCTCGAGCTTCTTGACTCCGCCCACGCCCTCCTCGAGTGCCAGGTAACGGCCGCCGATGAGGTCGTCGTATCGGATGACGGCCCTGCTGCCTTCGGTCAGCACCACCGACTGGTCCGCGTTGAACTCGACCCGTGCGGTGGTATCCGGTTGAATGGCAACCTTTTCCACGCTGCCGACCTCGACGCCGGCGATGCGCACGAAGTCCCCGTTCTCCAGGCCGGTGACATTGGTGAACTCGGCGACATAGCTGTTGGTGGCCTCCCCGAAGCGCATCTCGCCGAAGACCGCGAACAGTCCGAACACGCCGAGCAGGCAGACAGCCAGGAACACGCCGAGACGCACCGCGTCTCGGCGAACCCTGGCGTTCATGCTGGACATGGCGTGTCACCTCTCATGGCGTCGTCGATCATCCGAACGGGGGGCCCGGTCGTGCCGGCGTCGGCAGCGGTGTCGGTCGCAGCGGCGTGGGCTGCACCTGGGCCGGCGAGTGGACGATGAACGGCTCCGAACCCGGTGTGGGACCGGGATCCCGCGGCGCCATCGGCGGCGGTGCGGCCGGCAGGCCCGGCCACAGTGGGGTGCCGTCGTCGGCGTACAGATCGGCACCGTAAGCCGGGGCTCCCGGGTACGGGATCGGACCTATCGCGGGTCCGCCGAACAGGTTGCGCACGCTCGGCGGTTCGGGCACCGCACGGGTGGTCGGCAGATAGTTGGCGTATCCGGGGAAGCCGATGCCGGGGTTGGGCCGCCAGTCGATTCCGGTGCCGAACCCGGTGTTGGTGACGAGGTTGCGCACCGGCCAGTTCTGCGCGACGTCGGGCAGCGAGCCGCAACTGGGCTTACCGCCCGGCCCGCCCTTGGCGCCGACGATCGGCAGGTGATTGGGGTACCGGTACGGGTCGTCGCCGACGCCCAGGGCCACGTCCAGCACCAGTGTTCGGCCGTTACCGCCCGGCCCGTCGTACCCGCCGGTGTCCAGCAGGGTCTTCGCACCGGTCAGCAGGCAGGTGTACTCCGGGCTGTACTTGTACAGCAGGTTCGTCGTCGGCTCGAGCACGTTGATGGACTTGATCAGGTTGGCCTGGTTCGGCGCCAGCAGGTTGATTCCGCTGTTGGAGAGCCCGATGGTGGCCATCAGCAGCGCGTCCAATTGGCTGGCCTGGGCGGTGATCGTGGTGCTCGTCGTGCTGAGCGCGTCCAGGGTGCTCAGAATGTCCTGTGCCGCAGCGCTGTACGTGTCGTTGAAATCCCGCAGCGCGCGCAAGTCGGCGGTCACCGTCTCGTAGCGCGGATTGACTTCGAGCAGAACCTGATTCGCGTCGGTGGTGGCCTGACCGATCAGCTCGCCCTGACCCCGGACCCCCTCGGCGAGCGCGTACAGCGTGCTGTTGAGCTTGGCCGGGTCGATCTGTTCGAGCACGTCGACGATGTTTTGAAACACCGTGTTGGCTTCGACGGTGACGTTGCGCGACTCGATCACCTGACCGGCGGCCAGGTGCTGTGAACTCGGATCGTTCGGATAGATCAAATCGACGAACTTGGCCCCGAACACCGTCGTCGCCCGGATCTGCGCCTCGACGTTGGACGGGATGAACTGGAGCTTGTCCTTGTCGATCTCCAGCTTCAACGCCACCGGCTGGCTGCCGCCCTGGATTGCGGAGACCCGACCGACCTGCACGCCGCGCAACTTGACCTTGGCGTCGGTTTCCATCACCAGACCCGAGCGGTCGGATGTCAGCGTGACCGTCTCGGTCGCCCTGAAGGCGCCGACGAACAGGGCGTACGTCAGCCAGATGGCGGCGGCGAGGATGACCACGAGGATCAACGTCCACCACGCGGGGTGCAGGCCTTCGTCTTCGATGTCCATGATCAACCGGCCAGGTTGAAGTTGCCGGATTGACCGTAGACAGCGAGCGACAGCATCACCAGCACGAAGGCCGAGACGATGAGCGAGGTGCGCACTGCCCGCCCGACGGCCTCACCGACGCCGGCGGGTCCACCTCGCGCGGTGTAGCCGTAGTAGGTGTGTACGAGCATGATCATCACTGAGAGCGCGATGGTTTGACCGAACGACCACATCAGATCCGTGGGGTTGAGGAACGTCCTGAAGTAGTGGTCGTACACGCCCGTCGACTGACCGTAGATCACGGTGGTGCCGAAGCGTGCCGCCCAGAACGCGGCGATCACGCCGACGCAGTACAGCGGGATCACGACCAGGAAGCCGGCGACGACCCGCGTCGATGCGAGGTAGGCGATGCTTCGGATGCCCATCACTTCCAGCGCGTCGACCTCCTCGTTGATCCGCATGGCACCCAGTTGCGCGGTGGCGCCCGCGCCGATGGTGGCCGACAACGCCACCGCCGTCGTCGCCGGCGCGATCAGCCGCACGTTGAAGAACGCCGAGGCGAAACCGGTCAGTGCCTCGACGCCGATCTCGGAGAAGTCGGTGTAGCCCTGCACCGCCACCAGGGCGCCCGTCGTCACGGTGAGGAAGCCGACGATGGCCACCGTGCCGCCGATGATGATGAGCGCCCCGGCCCCAAGGCCCATCTGGGCGATGATCCGGATCAACTCGACCTGGTAGTGCACGACGGTGTAGCGGATCGACGTCAGGGTGCGGCCGAAGAACTTGGCTTGCATCCCGACTCGGTTCCACGGATCGGCGACGCTCTTGAACCTGGCTTTCAGCCAGGGGAACTGGGAATGCGGCCGTGAAACAGTCACATCGTCACCTTTACCGCGACCGCAGTCGCGACGATGTTGATCGCGAACAACGCCATGAACGTGAAGACCACGGTTTCGTTGACCGCGTTGCCGACGCCGGCAGGCCCTCCCCCGACGGAAATGCCCTTGTAGCAAGCGATCATGCCTGCGGACAAGCCGAACAGCGCGGCCTTGAGCAACGCGATGATGACGTCGGTGGTCCCGATGAGCAACGTCAGACCGGCGGCGAACGCACCCGGTGAGACATTCTGAATGTAGACCACGAAGAAGTATGCGCCGGCCAGCCCGACGAGGATCACGGTCGCCGACAACGCGAGCGACACCAGGGTCGCGGCCGCCACGCGTGGAACGACCAGCGCCTGAATGGGATTCACACCCATCACCCGCAGCGCATCGAGTTCTTCGCGGATGGTGCGCGCGCCGAGGTCCGCGCACATTGCGGTGGCGCCTGCGCCCGCGACCACCAGCACTGTCACGATCGGCCCGATCTGGCGTACGGTTCCGAGCGCCGCGCCCGTTCCGGAGAAGTCGGCGGCGCCGAACTCCACCAACAGAATATTGAACGTGAAGGTCAGCAACACCGTATACGGAATGGTCAGCATCAGGGTCGGCAGTATTGACACGCGTGCGACGAACCACGACTGAGAGATGAACTCACGCCACGCGAAAGGTGGCCGAAACATCCACACGAAGGTGTCGAGCGCCATGGAGTAGAAGCCGCCGAACGCGCGCACGGGCTTTGCAATTGCATTGACAGCGACCATCAGTCGGCTCCCACCCGCGCGCTTCGCACTGCCATCTGCACTGCCATAGCCCGCCGACCTTCCCTGACACCAACAACCCGCGCCCGTGATGGCTGTGGCGCAAGGGTACACACGGCCGGACGTCCGGGAACCGTATATCGGGATTTTGCGGTTGCGCAACCACCGACGTCAGTCAGGGCAGTTTCCCCATTACAAAGGCCACCGGCTAACTTTCGCGCACCGCGAACCAGCAGGCAGGACCGGCGCGGTCTCGGAAATCATCGCTCTTCGGCGACGACCTGCCTGGCGCCCAGCGCGCGGAGCGCGAAGTCGAGCATGCGGGCCTTGGCCAGGCGCAGACCCTCGTGGTCGTCGAAGGTCTGGCTGATCAACACGCGACTGATGATCGCGTTGATGGCTACCGCATCCTGCTCGGGGTCGGCCAGCGGAAACGAGCCGTGGTCGCGGCCGCGCCGCAGGATCTCCACCAGTGAGCGCTCACGATCGGCGTGTGCCTTCTCGCGCGTCTCGCGATAGCCCTTGGCCGCGCGGACCTCGTCGGAGTCGATGACGGTGAAGTGCATCCGCATCTCCTCGTCGTGGATCAGCCCGAACATCGCCTCGATCCAGGCTTCGAGTTGCTCGGAGGGAGCACCCGACTTCTCCTCGAGGACGCGGTCGAGGCGCCGCGCCAACGCGTCGGTCTCCTCGCGCAGCATGGCGAGGAACAACTCGTCCTTGGATTCGAAGTGACGGTAGAAAGCGCGGGTCGAGACTTCCGCCCGCTGCAGAATCGCAGCGATCGGAACGGGTCCCGAGTGTGGTTGCGACAAACAGGCGTAAGCAGCCTCGATGATGCGCTCACGGTCATGGGCGGCAAACTCGGGCTGCACGAGCGCAAAGTATATTGACGCTCTCATCACGGACACCGGGATCGACGGAAATTCCCGGTAGGTAACGTGAGCCACCGGGGCGAGCCGGAGAGGACGGCCGTGAGCGCGACTGACAGCGAACCGCAGACCGTTAAGTTCCGCGGGTCGGAGGACATCACCTTGGTGGCCGACGAGTGGAACCGTGGTGCGCAGACGCAGCAGCCCTCCGTCCTGCTGCTGCACGGGGGCGGCCAGAACCGTTACTCGTGGAAGCAGACCGGACACGTTCTGGCCGCTCTGGGTCTGCACGTGGTCGCGCTGGACAGCCGGGGACACGGCGACAGCGACCGGGCGCCGGGCGCCAACTACACCGTCGACGCGTTGAGTGCTGACACGCTCGCGGTCATCGAGCAGATCGGGCGTCCGGTCGCCTTGATCGGCGCGAGCATGGGCGGGATGACGGGCATGCTGGCTTCCGCCGCTGCGGGACCCGAAAAGGTCACCAAGCTCGTGCTCGTCGACGTGGTGCCGCGGTACGAAAAGGACGGCAGCGCGCGCATCCGCGAGTTCATGTCAAGCGGCATAGAAGGATTCGAGACCCTCGACGAGGCGGCCGACGCGGTCGCCGCGTATCTGCCGTACCGGAAGCGGCCGCGCAACCCCGAAGGCCTGAAGAAGAACCTGCGATTTCGCGACGGACGCTGGTTCTGGCATTGGGATCCGGCGTTTCTCACCGCGCCGATCGACGACCGGTTCGTCCGCGAGGAGAAGCTCGAGCACGCGGTGATGAGCTTGACCATGCCGATCCTGTTGATCCGCGGGAAACTCTCCGACGTGGTCAGCACCGCGGGGGTCAAGGACTTCCTGGAGAAGGTGCCTCGGGCCGAGTTCGTCGAGCTCTCCGAGGCCGGGCACACCGCCGCCGGCGACGACAACGACGCGTTCTCCGAAGTCGTGGTGCAATTCGTCAGCCGGTGACTCACGACCGCCACGGTCGCTGCACGCGCCGAAACTGAGGTTTTGCGCGAAAATGTTGCGAGAATTCGTGCAGAAGTTCAGTTTCGAGTCGCCGTCAGGCGAGCAGCGACACTGCCTCGTGGCGGTCATTGGTCAGGATCTCGAACATCGCGCGCCGGTTGGCCGTCAACTCGGCGCGCTCGAACGCCTTGCCCGCCACCTGGATTCGGCAGCTGGCGATCGCGGAGTTGTAGCAGTATTTCCTTGCGCCGTCCGTGTCGGTGTACGTCAGCCCAATCACGTCGGACGGTTGCGTCACGATCTCGCCCTCGATCATCTGGTCGGCGACCCGCCCGCCGAACGTCCATGTGAACGGCTGGTAGTGGCCGTGGGTCTGCAGGCTGCCGCGGATCGAGCGCACGGCGAACTCCTGACCGGCATGCCGGAACACGAACAACGTCACACCTGGCAACAGCACCGGCCCGAACGCCGCTCGGGCAGTGACGATCTCGAGCGTCGTATCCGGTGCGTCGTCGAATCCGCAGACCTGCCCATATGCGTATGACGGTGTGTGCCGGGTGCCCCAGTTGTGGTTGACGCTGCCGGTCCAGCCGTCGAGAACGAGGCGGACATCGTCGAGTTCGAGCAATCCGTCGAAGCGCGCGAGGGGATGGCGCACCGTCGTCTTGGCGGTCGGAAACCGCGCCGCGTAGGCACGGTCGGTGAGCAGCCGGACCGGTGCTTCGTCGCCCGGGGTGATGCGCAGGTCCCACCGCGCCGAGCGGCGCCCACCGGTGACCACCCCCTCGGCCGACCGGTCGTCGAGGACGGTCGCGGCGATGCGCGCGGTCCAGTCCTCATAGCCGTAGTCGGCCGACTCGATCGGGTACGGCTCCTTGAGCGCGCGGTTGCCTGCGCCGTCCGGGTCGAAGACCATCACCCACACGTCTGCGACCGCCTCCCCCGCCGTGGGGAGCAGCAGCGTCTCCCGGAGCCACAGCGCCTGAGGCAGGTCAGGGTGGTTGGCGCGGATGTAGCGACTCTCGTAATACGGGGGCTCCGCAGACGTCACCGGTTCAGCATCCAATACTTGGGGGGTGACCGGTGCCCAGATCGTGGCCTACGTATTGGCGATTGTGGCGGCGGCCGAAGCCGTCGCGCTGGCCGTGCTGTGGATCCGCTACACCCGCCAGCGTGCGGAACTCGACGAAGCCCACCGGCGTCTGGACACCAGGAACATGCTGTTCAGCGGCGGTCGCGAGGCGGTGAAGCAGGTGTGGCAGACCGCGAACATCCTGCGCAAGGACGGCCTCGGCGCGGCGGTGCGATCCTCGATCGAGGACCTTGCGGACTGGGCCGAGGTCGAACGGCCGGACCTGGCCCGGCTCTCGCCGAGCGGCAAGATGGTGATCCTGTTCTCCGACATCGAGGAGTCGACCGCGCTCAACGAACGCATCGGTGACCGCGCCTGGGTCCGACTGCTGGGCCGCCACGACAAGATGGTGCGCCGCCACGTGAAGAAACACTCGGGCTACGTGGTCAAGAGTCAGGGCGACGGGTTCATGGTGGCCTTCGCCCAACCGGAGGAAGCGGTGCGCTGCAGCATCGAGGTGCAGCAGTCACTTCGTCGTCCGGCCAACAGTATTCGCGTCCGGATGGGCATTCACATGGGTAAGTCGGTGCGCCGCGGTGACGACCTGTTCGGGCGCAATGTCGCGATGGCCGCCCGCGTGGCGAACGAAGCCAACGGCGGCGAGGTGCTGGTGAGCGAGGTGGTGCGCGACGCGCTAGCCGACGTCGAGGACATCGAGTTCGACGACGGCCGCGACGCCGAACTCAAGGGGTTCAACGGATCACACCGGCTCTATGCCGTCGCGTCCTGACCGTCGGCGTTGGTCTCGGCCACCCGCTGGTGTAGCCGCGCCCTGATGTCATCGGGTGTGTACGAATTGCGGCGCCGCTGATCGCGCGCGACCAGCGCCCCGCCTGCCACCACACCCGCCACACTCGCCAGCCCGACCCACTTCCAGATACCGCGCATGACGCTCAGTCTGCCTAAGCTGCGGATGTGAAACCAACCACCGTGTCGTTGGAGCAGGCGCTCGAGGCGACCCGCACCGGCGATCTGTGGCTGTTTCGCGGACGGTCGGGGCCGGACCGGGCGATTCAGTCGTTGACCAACAGCCCGGTCAACCACGTCGGGATGACGATCGCGATCGAAGACCTGCCGCCGCTGATCTGGCACGCCGAACTCGGCGACAAGCTGACCGACATGTGGACCGGGCGCAACCAACGAGGCGTGCAACTCAACGACGCACGCCTGGTGGTGGAGCGGTGGATCACCAACTATCACCAGCGCTGCTGGCTGCGCCAACTCACGCCGTACGCCAGCCGCGAGCAGGAGGACCGCGCGTTGAAGGTGGTCGCCCGCATGGACGGCACACCGTTCCCGAGCACCGCGCGGCTGACCGGCCGGTGGTTTCGCGGGCGCCTGGCCGTCACCGACTTCACCCGCGGAATTCCGTTCGTACACAAGAAGGTTCGCGATGCGACGCTACGCAGAAAACAGGAGAAGCTCCAAGTGGGGCTGCAGACCGCGTACTGCGCCGAGACCGTCGCAATCACCTACGAGGAGATGGGTTTGCTGACCTCGGAGAAGCACTACAACTGGTTCGACCCGGGCTCGTTCTGGAGCGGCGACACACTGCCGCTCGCGCCCGGCTACCAACTCAGCCCCGAAATCGCCGTGACGCTGGACTGATCGAGGCCCCGGAAACGAGGCTTGCAAGGCAAGGGAAACCCCTGCTTCTTTTTCGTTCCGGCCGCCATACCGTCATTGGCATGTTGACGTGGATGAAATTAACCGTGACACTCCTGCTCGCCGCACTCACGATGCTGTTGTCCGGGTGCGTCTTTGCCACCGGCACAGTCATCAGTACGGTCCCGATTCTGTAGCGCTAAAGGCGCGCGAAGCAGGGGTTGGCGTCCTCCTTGGGGATGGCGGCGTCTCGACTCGAGAATGTGCCGACCACGCCGGAGTCGGTGACCTCGACGCTGTCGGCTTGGATCCCGAGCGGGTAGTTGTCGTTGAGCTTCTTGGTCAGGTCGTTGAGCGCGGTCTGCACAGCGTCCTTGGGCAGTGGCCCGGTGACGTCGAGGACCTGCAGGTTGAGGTCACCGTCGGTGACGACGGGTTTGGCGCTGACACTGTTGTCGCCGGCCTCCAGGATCACCGTCCCCGCCGCGGGGTCGGTACGCACGCCCGTGACCAGATTGCCGACGCCGGGCAGGTTCGCGGCAACGGTGTCTTTGATACCGGCCGACTTCCAGCTCAGCGTCGCGTCGAGCGACCCGATGGTGCCCTTGGAATCTCCGGTGTCCTGCAACCGCACATCGGCGAGGGTGACCTGCGCGGTCATACCGTCGGCGCTCTGCACCCGGTTTCCGTCGGTGGTGACCGAGATATTGGTGTAATGCCCCGTCATGTGCTGCCACAGGAACGGGGGGTTCACTCCGAAGGAAATCTTGACGCCGTCTTCGGTCACGCACTCGGCGACCTCGGTCAAGATGCTGTCCGCGCGCTGCCGCGCATAGAGCTCGCCGGCGGCCAGGCCACCCGCCAGCAGGGCGAGCACGATGACGGCGACCAGCACGATCGACGTTTTGTTGAAACCGTGTCTGCGGCGCGGCTTCTCGTCGCCGCCCGGCGCCCCGAACGTTGGTGGTGGCGGCGGTGGGATCGGTTCTCGTCGATGGATCTGCTGGGTCGGCTGCACGTCGGCCGGTGACGGTGGTCGCGGGAAGCGTTGTGTCGGACCGGCGCTCGCCGGCCCCCTTGGGGTGCGGAGTTGCTCGGTCGGCCGCTCGTGCGGCGGCGGGGCCGGTTGCCGGGGCGGCTCCGGTGGCCGGGGCGGAGGTCGCCGCTGACCCGGGTGCGGTGGCGGCGAGCCACGGCCCCGCCAGTCAGGCGGACCCGGGCGGTGCGGCGGCTGCGTCACGTGCGCGATTCTGCCCTATCAGTACTCGAGAAGCCCCCGCCAGGGCGGGCCTGGCGGGGGCTCGTAGATCGAGTGCGGTACTACGCCCGCGGCGGCGGCGGGTTCGTCGTCCCGGTGTTGCGAACGGCCGGGTAGTCGGCGTCCCTGCGCTTCTTCAGTCCGAGCAAGCCCAGCAGGCCCAGGAGCCCTGCAAGCCCCCACAGACCGGTGTTGTCGCTTTCCTGCTCGTGCTCGACTTCCTGCGCCACCGTCGTGGTGGTCGTTGCGGGCACGGTCAGATCAGTCGCATTGGCGACACCAGCGCCGCCGAACAGCAGACCGAGAGTCACGGCGCCAACCGCCAGTGATTTATGCATTGTGTTGCTCCTTTTTGTGTCGGAGCTAGACGACCCATGGACTCCAAGCCCACCCCCCCTAGCTCGGGAGCAGGTGTTCACGCAGAAGAACCCGTTCAAACCTGATGCCGGCGAGATCTCACAATGCATCGCGCGTGCGTCGCTTGGTGGGCCGATCACTCGGCGCGAAACACGGCCTGTCGCCTGGCGAGGTAGTCCGCGAGGTTCTGCAGCGAAGAATTCATTCCGTCCGCGTGGTCGGCGGCCGAGATCCCGACCGGCACGTCGTCCGCGCGCAGTTCGACCCGGGTCCCGCCGTCGACCCTCGTCACCGACCACGTCATCGTCATCGTTCCGCCGAAAATCGCGTCGGCAGAGGCGAAGTCGACGGTTTGAACCATGCGTTCATCGGGCTCTATCTCGACGAAGCGTCCCTCGACGACATCGGAGTCAGCGTTGCTTTTGCCGCCCTGCGCGGGCGGGTGGCTGTAGGTCAGGACCATTCGGTAGGAGCCACCAGGCTGGGGGTCGAAGTGTTCGAATCGGCCGGTCATCCCCGACGGCGGAAGCCACTCGACCAGCGCCTCAGGGTCTACGAGCGCCTCGAAGACGCGGCTCAACGGCGCCTTGACCACCCGCGATGCGCTATCCGTGCGTGTCATCACCAACATTGAACCCGATTCGGCGATCGCAATTCTTGGGATCGGTAGCGCCTCCGGCGCCTTCTACTCATCGCACCGGCGACGCGACACGACGCGAAGCCTCGAGAAAAGGAACCAGGCAGACATGAACACACACGGCGCGAAGAAGTCGTTGATCGGGGCGACGCTGTTGGGGGGTGCGGCCCTCGCCGCAGCACTCACCGCGGGTGCCGCCCATGCGACCCCGTCACCGCATCCGGAGCTGAGGATCGAATACTCCGATGTCGCTGCCCCCGGCGACGGTTCGGTGCGCGCCAGCCATCCGCAATCGCGCTTGTGCGACGGCTCGGTGCGCGTCGCCAGCCCTACAGTCCAGGCGTGTGACGGCTCGGTGCGGGTAGCCCTCCCCTGACTTCGGTCTACTGGCGCGGCAGGGTCCTTCTCGCCTGCCACGTGACTCCCGCCACGGTGTTCGCCAGGTCCGGCCTGGCTTTGGCGAATGCCCGCAACGCTCGGTAGAACGACCAAACATGCCGGGGCGTCGGAACTTTCGGCACCCACGCCAACTCCCAGTGGATGCCGTTGATCGGATCGTCAAAGAAGACCGCGTAGTAGCCGGGCCAGTACTGCGGATACTCCCTCGGTGGGTCGGTGACCGGGACATCGCGCGCGACCAGGAACTCGCGGTGGAAGCAATCGACTTCTTTGCGGCTACGCGCCCACAGGGCGATGTGGTTGATGCCGACGGCCTGGTCGGCGTGGGTCAGCTTCGCCCCGGTGTGGGCAGGTTGAATGCCGATGTAGCTGTGCGGGTTGACGTAGCGCGTCATGTAGTAGATCGACTGGTACTCCATGTCCATCGACGAGAAGCTGCTGTATCCGAGCCAGCCGAACAACGCGTCGTAGAAGGCGATCGAGTCGTCGTAGTCCAGCACCGCAAACTCCACGTGACTGACCCCGCGCCACCGCATCGCGACCTCCCGCCCATTGTTTACTACGGAGTGTAGTATTCGTATGTCACGACGGTCATCGTTTCTCCAGATGGCGTGACCTCGTCCCGGGGACCGTCCGCCAGCACGAAGCCGACGCTTTCCAATACCCGACGAGATCCGTCGTTCTTCGGAGCGGTCCGTGCCGTCAACCGCGTCAATCCGGCTTCGGTGGCCAGACCAACGACTGCCGACAGACCCTGACGGGCCGCGCCGCGACCGCGTCCCTGCGGAGCCAACCAGAACCCGACCTCCGCATCGGATTCATGGATGTCGAAAAGGACAATGCTGCCGAGGAAGCCGTCGGACCACGCGTCCGCGATGGCCAGCACGGCGAGCGTGTCGTCGGCCAGACCGCGTGCGATGACGCCGTCGATCTGCTCGCGCACGATCTCTGCCGAGTACTCCCGCAGCGGTAGATGTGCGAACCGTCGCACCGCGTCGTCGTCAGTGCCCGCCGCGAAGGCGTGCGCGTCGCCGTGTCGCAGCCGCCGGACCGTCACGTTGCCTTCGCCGCGGGGAAGCCGGTCGGCGATCCTCACTTGCGGCGCTTCGACGCCTTGTTGCTGCGGTTGACCTCGACGGCTCGGTTGATCAGGGCCTTGAACGCCTCTGGGTCCAGTTCGTCGTCTTCGCGTAGATCGATCGACCGCCCGACGGGTGCCTGCAGACTCGCGTTGAAGAGTTCATCGGGGTCCTCGATGGACGAGCCCTTGGCGAAATTCACCTTGACCTTGCCTTTATACATCTCCAGCGTGCAGATGAGGCCGTCCAACGAGAACGCAGGCACACCATCGGGATTCGATGGCTTGCGCCATTTGATCTCCTCGACGACGTCGGGCTCGGCTTGTTTGATCAGTGACCGAATCTCCTCAACCCGGTCGACGCGCCAGTCGTCAGTCATACCTCGAATGTAACGCCTCGCCGCTACGACCCCGGCGAGACTACGTGCAGCAGTTTGGGTCCAAGACGGCGCATAACGCACCGAGCGCATCGCGGTGCGGCCGGTGGTACACGTTCATTCCGCGCCGGTCGGATTCGACCAGCCCAGCGCGTCGAAGCTGGTTCAGGTGATGGCTGACAGTCGATTCGGTCAACCCAAGTGCCGTCGCGAGTTCGCCGCTGTTCTGCTCGCCCGCCGACGAACTGAACAACATCGACATGATCTTCACCCTGGCCGGGTCAGCGAGCGCCTTGAGTCGAAGCGCGACGTGGAGCGCGTCGTCGTCACTCATCGGACCGGCGGCAACCGGCGCACAGCACACCGGCGCGGACATATCGATCACGGGCAACGACTTGGGCATGAAGCAAGTCTGCCACGGGTCTTGACATATATCAAAAAGGTGAGGAGGGTGGTGGACAGCCGGCTACTTCGATATATGTCTCACAAGTATGGAGGAACATCATGTCCCGCGTTCAGCTCGCCCTAAACGTCGACGATCTCGACGAAGCAATCACCTTCTACTCGAAGCTGTTCAACACTCCGCCCGCCAAGACCAAGGCGGGCTACGCGAACTTCGCCGTCACGGAACCACCCCTGAAGCTGGTCCTGCTGGAGAATCCCGGTAAGGGCGGCACGATCAACCACCTCGGAGTCGAGGTTGCGACGAGCGAGACCGTCCACGCCGAAATCGCCCGCCTGAGCGACGAAGGGCTGTTCACGGACGAAGAGATCGGCACCACCTGTTGTTTCGCCAAGCAGGACAAGGTCTGGGTGACGGGCCCAGCGGGCGAGAAGTGGGAGGTGTACACGGTGCTCGAAGACTCCGACACCTTCGGCACGAGCCCGCAGCACCCCGGTGACGGGCACGCTGAAGGCGGCGTCTGCTGCGGCGGTACGGCCGCGGACAGCGATGACAAGGTGGCGGCAACGTCTTCCTGCTGCTAGATGCGATGCGTCCCGCCGCGACCTCGTGGAGATCTGGTCGCGGCGGGCGCATCATCGAAGTATGGAGGCGGGCGGTACGAGCGTCGATCGAGCCGCGATCAACGCCGACCTCGAACGTGCCCGCATCGACTTCCACCGACTGCTCGACAGTGCCGAACCCTCGGACTGGACAAGGCCGACCGACGGCACCCGATGGACCAATGAAGAGTTGTTGTTCCACATAGTTTTCGGATACATGGTCGTTCAACGGCTGGTGGTGCTGATAGCGGTCTTCGGGCGGCTTCCGCGCGCGGCGAGCGCCGCGTTCGCTTGCATCCTCAACGCATCGACCCACCCCTTCCACCTGATCAATTACTACGGGTCGCGAGCCGCCGCGCTCGTGTACAACCGCCGCCGGATGGGGGCAAAGCTCGACCGGGTGATCAGTTCGCTCCAACAGCGGATGGCCAACAAACCCGACAGCGCCTTCCTCCGGGGTATGCATTTCCCGACGGGCTGGGACCCCTTCTTCAGCGACTACATGACGCTGGAGGATCTCTACCGATACCCAGGGCGGCACTTCGACTTCCACTCCCGCCAGCTCACCCTCACCCGGAAAATCTGAGGGCAGCTCCGGTCCACTCGAAGTTCATTTGTGCCCTGGATCGATACCTGTCAATATCGATGGATGTCTAAGTCACGTCACCCGCTGGACGACGGGACGGCCTGCGCCTACGCTCCCGTGATCCGCGAACCGTTGTCGGTCGCTGCCGCTGCCGACATCGCAGCCAAACTCAAGGCCCTGTCCGACCCAGTGCGCCTGCGCCTGTTCAGCCTGGTCGCCAGTCACGCCGGTGGAGAGGCCTGTGTCTGTGACATTTCCAGCGACTTCGACGTCACCCAACCGACAATCTCTCACCACCTCAAGGTCCTCAAAGACGCCGGGCTTCTCGCCTCCGAGCGTCGTGGGTCCTGGGTGTACTACTCCGTCCGTACTGAGACTTTGATGACCCTCTCGTCGCTACTGAGCACGGTCGCCGACGAGGCGGCACCGGCGTGACGGGTCCCGTCACCGCGGACACGCATCCCGCCGTTGTGGAGAGACTGTCGCTGCTCGACCGCTTCCTGCCGGTGTGGATCGGTATCGCGATGGCCGCCGGACTGTTTCTCGGACGACTCGTTCCAGGCCTGAACACTGCCTTGAATCACGTTGAGATCGATGGCATCTCGTTGCCGATCGCGCTCGGCTTGCTGATCATGATGTATCCGGTGCTGGCAAAGGTCCGATACGACCGACTCGACACCGTCGCCGCCGACCGCAAGTTGCTCATCAGCTCGTTGGTACTCAACTGGGTGCTCGGCCCGGCGCTGATGTTCGCGCTGGCCTGGCTGCTGCTGTCCGACCTGCCCGAATACCGCACCGGCCTTATCATCGTGGGTCTCGCGAGATGCATTGCCATGGTGATTATCTGGAATGACCTCGCCTGTGGCGACCGCGAAGCCGCCGCCGTTCTGGTCGCGCTCAACTCGATCTTCCAGGTCATCATGTTCGCGGTGCTCGGTTGGTTCTACCTGTCGGTGCTACCCGGCTGGCTCGGCCTGGAACAGACGACCATCAGCACCTCGCCCTGGGACATCGCCAAATCCGTGCTGATTTTCCTGGGCATTCCACTGCTCGCGGGATACCTGTCCCGGCGGCTCGGAGAGCGGGCCAAGGACCGCGCCTGGTACGAATCGACGTTCCTGCCCAAAGTCGGCCCTTGGGCGCTGTACGGCCTGGTGTTCACCATCGTGAATCTCTTTGCGTTGCAAGGCGAACAGATCATGAGCCGTCCCCTGGACGTTGTCCGCATCGCCTTGCCGCTGCTGGCTTACTTCGCCGTGATGTGGGGCGGCGGCTACCTCCTCGGAGCCCTGCTGGGGCTGGGCTACCAGCGCACCACCACCCTTGCGTTCACCGCGGCGGGCAATAACTTCGAACTCGCCATCGCCGTAGCCATCGCCACATATGGCGCCACCTCGGGCCAGGCACTCGCCGGAGTCGTCGGCCCGCTCATCGAAGTACCCGTGCTCGTCGCCCTCGTCTACGTCTCACTCGCCCTTCGCCGCCGTTTCACCGACGAATCGACCCCAGTACCCGTCACGTCCGATCGGAGCGCGCGATGACAGGAAAGGTGGCCGACGGCAAGCCGACCGTGTTGTTCCTGTGCACCCACAACGCCGGACGGTCCCAGATGGCGCTGGGCTACTTCGTCCACATGGCCGGGGATGACGCCGTTGGCTGGTCCGGCGGCTCCGAACCAGCCAATGAGATCAGCCCCTCCGCAATCGAGGCCATGGCAGAAGTCGGCATCGACATCACCGACGAGTTCCCCAAGCCCTGGACCGACGAGATCGTCCAAGCCGCAGATGTCGTCGTCACCATGGGTTGTGGAGACACGTGTCCCGTCTTCCCCGGAAAGCGGTACGAGAATTGGGAGTTGCCCGATCCCGCAGGCCAGTCGGTTGACGCCGTTCGATCGATCCGTGACGACATCGAAGAGCGCGTCCGCCGCCTACTCGATGCTCTCGGCGTCGTCGTTCGACGCGTGCCCCGTGCGTAGCGGCAATGCTGGAAGGGCCACTGAACTCAATGTCTAGACGTTGAACCGGAACTCGACCACATCGCGGTGGGCTAACGAATCTCGGTCTAGCCGATTGGCGTGAACGCCAACAGCGGAATCTTTCGATCCCCGGAGGATGCTTCGTACTGGTTGTAACCGGGGTTCCATTGCTTGGCAAGCGCCCACAGGCGGTCATAGTCAGCATCTGTGACTTCCTGACCTAGGAATCGTCCCTCGAACCCTCCCCCGCAGAGCGTTACCGTGGGATTGGCCACAACGTTGTGATACCACGCCGGATGTCGGGTGCCACCGTAGTTCGACGCGACCAGAATCACGCGGTCGTCGTCTGAGAAATAGATCAGCGGCGTGGCACGCTCGGTTCCCGACTTGGCGCCCTTGTGGATCAGCAGAACGCAACGCGGCCAAGCGCCTATCGAACTCACCCGACCGCGCGTGCGACGCATGAGCGCGGGATCAACTCGCGGAGAGACGTGCCTCAGATACCACTGCCCCATTGGCGTCATGGCGAACCGACCAATAACGCCCTTGACGAAGCCTCTGCTATCAGTCGTCGGATCTACCGTCGGGATCGGCATGGCGAAATCGTAACGGTGCCGAGCCGAAGCTTAGGAGAACTGCGGCAACGAGCGTCCAGCCGTCAGACGCCTAGACGTTGAACCGGAACTCGACCACGTCGCAGTTCGTCAGCACCGCTAGGACTGGCTCTCATCGATCGACCGCCGGGTCTCTGCCACTGCACGCCGAATCTCGGCCTCGTCCCGTTTCTCAGCTGCTTTGGAGCGACTTTCCCTGTCAGCGACGCGTTGCAGACGATCGCGCTCACGCTCTTCGCTGGCACCTTCACGCTCGTCCGCACGCCGCTCGCGCTCATCCGCCGCCTGCTCGCGATCCTCGGCGATACGGTCCCGTTCATCGGCCGTCCGGTCGCGTTCGTCGGCGATTCGCTCCCGCCGCAACTGTTCAAATTCGCGCCGTCCAAGGGCCTGCTCGTGCTCATCCATCTCAGCGATGCGCCGATCGGAGTCATCCCCACCATCGGCATCTCCATTACCGATCATCGGGTAACCCTAACGCCGCCGCGATCGCTGTGGAATCAGCGAGCGGCGGCTTTGCCGCCTGACGTTTGTCCGTGGCGGAATTCCACCACGTCACCGTCGGTGTCGCCGAGTGTGGACACTGTTCCGCACGCTGCGATCACTCAAGCGCAGCGGAAAGTGCGCTGGTATCAGGAAGGACTCGTTCCTCAACCAGCTTGCCCCACACGATGCGGGTGAACTGCACACCGCGGTACACCAACTCTCCATTCCGTTTCGCGGCGTAACGAGTCGCCATCCTGGTGGACCACGGCCCACCCTCGATGAGTATGTCTTCTACTTCGAATCGCAGGCCGGGAAGGCGACGGAAGAGTTCATTGCGTAGCCAGTCACGCATCGCGGCGGCGCCATGAAGCTCCGTCGCGAGCGGGTGGTCACCGAGGTAGACGAAGTGGACGTCGTCCGCGATGGGGATTTCGTCGATGCGTTGATCGGACAGTCGGTCCCACAGCGTGTATGCCTGTTTACGGACGAACCACCGATACAGCACTTTCCGAGCGTAAGCATGCCCGGGAATGCGTGGGCGCGGATTGGACTAGTAAGGCGACAATCTATCGATTACTTCTTGCCACTCCCTGACGTTCCTCCGTGACGGAACTCAACCACGTCGCCGTCGGCCATGACGTAGTCCTTGCCTTCCATCCGCACCTTGCCTGCGGCCTTGGCCGCGGCCATCGATCCGGCCTCGATCAGGTCGTCGTAGGAGACGATCTCGGCTTTGATGAAGCCCTTCTCGAAGTCGGTGTGGATCACACCTGCCGCCTTCGGCGCGGTATCGCCCTGGTGAATCGTCCACGCGCGGGCCTCTTTCGGGCCGGCGGTCAAAAACGTCTGCAACTTCAGCGTGTGAAAACCGGCGCGCGCCAACGCATCCAGCCCCCGCTCGGTCTGGCCAATGGACTCCAACAGCTCGGCGGCCGACTCGTCGTCGAGCTCCTGCAGCTCGGCCTCGATCTTCGCGTCCAGGAATACCGCGTCGGCGGGTGCGACCAGTTCACGTAGCTCCGCCTTGCGCTCCTCGTCGGTCAGCACGGCCTCGTCGGCGTTGAACACGTACAGGAACGGTTTGGTGGTCAGCAGATTCAGCTCCCGCAGCGGCGCGACATCGCTTCCGGCGGCGAACAACGTGGTTCCTTCGTTGAGGACTTCCTGCGCAGCCACGGCGGCCTCATACGCGGGCCGGCGTTCCTTATGCGTCCTGGCCTCCTTTTCCAGCCGCGGTAGCGCCTTCTCCAGCGTCTGCATATCCGCCAGGATCAGCTCGGTCTCGATCACTTCGATGTCGGACTTGGGATCGATGCGGCCGTCAACATGCGCCACATCGTCGTCGCTGAACACGCGCACCACCTGGCAGATCGCATCGCTCTCGCGGATGTTGGCGAGGAACTTGTTGCCCAGCCCGGCGCCTTCGGAGGCGCCCTTGACGATCCCGGCGATATCAACGAAGGTGACCGGCGCATGAACGATCTTTTCCGACCCGAACATCTTGGCGAGCTCGGCCAGTCGCGGATCGGGCAGCGGAACGACACCCTCGTTGGGTTCGATCGTGGCGAACGGGTAGTTGGCCGCGAGGACGTCGTTGCGCGTCAACGCGTTGAACAGCGTCGATTTCCCGACGTTCGGCAGGCCGACGATTCCCAGGTTCAAGCTCACAGAGTCCAGAGTCTAGGAGACCGCGACGGGCACGCCAGAACCGCGCTGACAGCCACACGGAGCCAGAGCCGGTACGGTCTACCTGTGTCAGCACAGCGCGCGCGGTCGGCCGTCGGCGCCGACCACCGCTCCGCGCATCCCAACTTTCCCGGTGTGCCCGGGTGGGGCGGCGTGCTGATCGCGGTCACCCTGACGACGGTCGGGTTCGCGTTCGACGCCGGATCGGGCAGCCGAGAACTCAGCTCCGTGTTCGCGGCGTTCTACGTCCTCGGCTGCCTCGCGGCCGTGCTGGCGGTCCGCCAGCAAGCCGTGTTCACCGCCGTCATCCAGCCGCCGCTGCTGTTGTTCGTCAGCGTGCCCGGCGCCTACTTCCTGCTCACCGGCGGCCAGTTCACCGGGGTGAAGGACCTGGCGATCAATTGCGGCTATCCGCTGATCGAGCGCTTCCCCCTGATGTTCTTCACGTCGGCGGCCGTGCTGCTGATCGGTTTGTGCCGCTGGTACATCGGGATGTCAACACGCCGCACATCTCCGGCCACCTCCGAGGACAGCGAGGCGAAAGAGCCCGCATTGGCCGCGGCCGTCACGGCAGCGGTCACGGCAGCGGCGGCCAAGATCTCGCCGCTGTTCGCCCGCACGCCACGTGACGAGGACGACGAGGTTGCCCCCCGGCCGCGCCGCAAGCGCCCCGACAACGCGAGCCGGACCGCCCGCGCGGACCGTACGTCGTCGCGAACCAGCAGGGCGCACGCAGATCGCAGCGGCCGGCCGGCCCGGCGCAGCACGACGTCACGGTCGCGCCATGTGCGCCCTCCTGCCACCGAGATCATCGAGCCGATCGCCGAACGTCCTCGACGCGCTCGCTCCGGCAGGCACGCCGAGCCGCCGCCGGGGCCCGAGCCCCGGCGCAGACCGCGCACGTCGAACCCGCGTCAGCCGGGTCCTCCGCCGTCCGAACGCCGCGCCGGCTACGACCGCAGGAGTCAGGACCGGACAGCGGACCGGCCCGAGCGCCGCCGTCGCTTCGACGACTACCAGCCTCGCGAGCCGCACGGCCGAAACGGCAGCAACAACGGGTCAGGCAACGGGACCCACCATCCGATCTCCCGGGTGCGCTACCGCGGCGAGGAAGCCGACGACCGCGCGGAATACCGCACCCGCCGCCGCGCTCCCCGCGGCTCGGAGGCCGACTCCTGGGAGTACGACATCTAGTCTCGGGCGCGCTCGACGAGCGTCACGCGCGGGCGGGGCGGATCTCCCGAGGCAACGCGAACACGAGTGTCTCGTTGGCCGTCGTCACCGGCTGCACCATGTCGTAGCCGTACTCGGCCAGCCGCTCCAGGACGCCGCGCACCAGGATCTCCGGCACCGACGCGCCGGACGTGATGCCGACCGTCGTCACGCCCTCGAGCCACGCGGGGTCGATGTCGTCGGCGTAGTCGACCAGGTGAGCGGCGTCCGAACCGGCGCCCAAGGCCACCTCGACCAGGCGCACCGAGTTCGACGAGTTCCGCGAGCCGACGACGATCACCAGCTCGCACTCCGGGGCCATCGCCTTGACGGCCACCTGGCGGTTCTGGGTGGCGTAACAGATGTCATCGCTGGGTGGGTCCTGCAGGGTCGGGAACTTCTCCCGCAGCCGACGCACCGTCTCCATCGTCTCGTCCACGCTCAGCGTGGTCTGCGACAGCCAGATGACCTTGCTCTCGTCACGCACGGTGACGTTGTCGACCGAATCCGGTCCGTCGACGAGCTGGACGTGGTCGGGCGCCTCGCCGGCGGTCCCGATGACCTCCTCGTGGCCCTCGTGGCCGATCAACAGGATGTCGTAGTCGTCCCTGGCGAATCGCTTGGCCTCGTTGTGGACCTTGGTGACCAGCGGGCAGGTCGCATCGATGACCTTGAGGTCGCGCTCCTTGGCGGTCTGGTGCACGGTCGGGGCCACGCCGTGCGCGGAGAACACCACGATCGCGCCCTCGGGCACCTCGTCGGTCTCGTCGACGAAGACGGCTCCGGCCTTGGCCAACGTTTCTACGACGTGGCGGTTGTGCACGATCTCGTGGCGCACGTAGACCGGGGCGCCGTGCTTCTCCAGCGCACGCTCGACGGTCTCGACGGCGCGATCGACTCCCGCGCAGTACCCGCGCGGTTCGGCCAGCAGTACGCGTTTCCCGGTCACGCCACCGGCGACCGAGCTCGAGGCGCCCGGAATCCCCATGTTGATTGTCGGCGGCATGGCTACCAGGGTACGCACAGTGCCGTTCCAAGGCCGTTCGTCCCAGCCGAGAAGCCGCCCGTAGGCTGTGACCATGGCAACCGCACCGTATGGGGTCCGTCTGCTGGTTGGCGCGGCGGTAACCGCCATCGAGGAAACCCGCAAGCTGCCCCAGACCATCCTGATGTACCCGATGACCGTCGTCAGTAGCCTCGCGCACCTGGTGATGAAGGTGCAGCAGGACGTCGCCGACCTGGTCAACAAGGGTGACGAGACGCTGGAGACGATCTTCCCGCCCAAGGACGAGCAGCCCGAGTGGGCCACCTTCGACGAAGACGACGACGACTTCGAGGCGCCGAGTTCGGCCGCCTCGAGCGACGGCGAACGCATGACCGAGGGCCGCTTCGCGCTGTTCAGCAACGGTGAGCCGCAGTCGACGCCCGAACAAGACGGCGAAGATGCCGGCCTGGCGATCGGCGAGGCCCCCGAGATCGTCACCGAACTCGACTACGAGTCGCTGACGCTGGCTCAGCTGCGCGCGCGGCTGAACACGCTGCGCGTGGCCGACCTCGAGGCGCTGCTGGCCTACGAGGAAGCCACCAAGGGCCGTGCCCCGTTCCAGACGCTGCTTGCCAACAGGATCACCCGCGCGTCAGCCAAGTGAGCACGCCGGCGGGGCCCCGAAGATGACCGACGCCGAGCAGGGCCAGTCGCCGGAGAACCCGTTTCCGGTGCGCTCCGTGTCGATGAAGATCAAGGACTGGATCGAACGGCTGGGCACGGTCTGGGTCGAAGGGCAGGTCGCCCAGCTCTCGACGCGGCCGAACTCCAGCACCGCCTACATCACGCTGCGCGACCCGTCGGTCGACATGTCGCTGTCGATCACCTGCCCACGCGAGCTGGTGCTCAACGCGCCGGTGAAACTCACCGAGGGCACCCGGGTGGTCATGCTGGGACGGCCGAACTTCTTCGTCGGTCGGGGCTCGTTCTCGTTGCGAGTCAACCAGATTCGCGCGGTGGGTGTGGGCGAGCTGTTGGCGCGTATCGAACGCCTGCGCCAGCTGTTGCACGCCGAGGGACTCTTCGACCCGCGGCTCAAGCGGCCGATTCCGTTCCTGCCGAACACGATCGGGCTGATCACCAGCCGCGGCAGCCACGCCGAACACGACGTGATCTCGGTGGCCACCGGCCGCTGGCCCGCCGTGCGCTTCGCAGTCCGCAACACCGCCGTGCAGGGCCCCAACACGGTCCCGCAGGTGGTCGAGGCGCTGCGGGGACTGGACGCCGACCCCGACGTCGACGTGATCGTCATCGCCCGCGGCGGTGGCAGCGTCGAAGACCTGCTGCCCTTCTACGACGAGACGCTGTGCCGCGAGATCGTCAAGTGCACCACACCGGTGGTCAGCGCGATCGGACACGAACCCGACAACCCGCTGTGCGACCTGGTCGCCGATCTGCGCGCCGCGACGCCGACCGACGCCGCCAAGCGCATCGTTCCCGACGCGGCCGCCGAACAGGCCTACATCACCGATCTGTGCCGTCGAGGTGGCCGCGCGCTGCGCAACTGGGTGCACCGTGAGGAACATGCCCTCGATCAGTTACGCAGCAGGCCGGTGCTCGCGCAGCCGCTGGCGGCGATCACCGCGCGCGCCGACGAGGTCGACCGTCTGCGCGCGACCGCACGCCGCGACGTCACCCGGCTGGTGGCCACCGAGACCGATCGCATCGGGCATCTGTCGGCACGGCTGAGCACACTGGGCCCTGCGGCGACCCTGGCGCGCGGCTATGCCGTGGTGCAGACGATGCCCGACGCCCAGGTGTTGCGCACCACTGCGGACGCCGCCAGCGGTGTGCGGCTGCGGGTCCGGGTGGCGGACGGGGCGATCACCGCGATCAGCGAGGGGCCGGAAGGGGCAGAAGATGAAGCCTATTAGTGAACTGGGATACGAGGAAGCGCGTGAAGAGTTGGTCGCGGTCGTCCAGCAACTCGAGCAGGGGGGCCTCGACTTGGATACGTCGCTGAAACTGTGGGAACGCGGTGAGGAGCTGGCTAAACGCTGTGAAGAGCACTTAGCTGGCGCCCGCAAGCGCATCGAGGAGGCACTGGCCGCCAACGACGGCGACGAAAGTTGACAGCGCAACGTTTTCTTCTCCGAGGGGTCGAAACTGTAACACGTTTCAGTTAGTCTGCTCGCCATGGGTGACTCAACGCTGACCACCGAACTGGGCCGGGTCCTCGTCACGGGAGGCTCGGGATTCGTCGGCGCCAACCTGGTGACCGAACTGCTCAAGCGCGGACACGAGGTCCGCTCCTTCGACCGGGCCCCCTCGCCGCTTCCTGCGCAACCCGGCCTCGAGGCCGTCGAAGGCGACATCTGCGACCCCGACCAGGTCGCGGCCGCGGTCGCCGGCATCGACACCGTGTTCCACACCGCGGCGATCATCGATCTGATGGGCGGCGCGTCGGTCACCGACGAGTACCGCAAGCGCAGCTTCGCGATCAATGTCACAGGCACCGAAACCCTCGTGCGCGCCGCCCGCGCCGCCGGTGCCAAGCGCTTCGTCTACACCGCGTCGAACAGCGTCGTCATGGGTGGCAAACGCATCTCCGGCGGCGACGAGACCCTGCCCTACACAGAGCGATTCAACGACCTCTACACCGAGACGAAGGTCGCCGCGGAGAAGTTCGTGCTGGCCGCCAACGGAGTCGACGGTCTGCTCACTTGCTCGATCCGCCCCAGCGGTATCTGGGGCCGCGGAGATCAGACCATGTTCCGCAAAGTGTTCGAGAGCGTGCTGGCCGGACACGTCAAGGTTCTCGTCGGCGGCAAGAACGTCAAGCTCGACAATTCGTACGTGCACAACCTGATTCACGGTTTTATCCTCGCCGCCGAGCACCTCGTCCCGGGCGGCACCGCCCCCGGGCAGGCGTACTTCATCAACGACGGCGACCCGATCAACATGTTCGAGTTCTCGAGGCCCGTCGTAGAGGCGTGTGGCGAGCGCTACCCGAAGATCCGCGTGCCGGGCCGGTTGGTGTGGTTCGCGATGACCGCATGGCAGTGGTTGCATTTCCGGTTCGGAATACCCAAACCGATGATCGAACCCCTTGGGGTGGAACGCCTTTACCTCGACAACTACTTCTCGATCGCCAAGGCCGAACGCGACCTGGGATACCGGCCGCTGTTCACCACGGACCAGGCGATGGCCGAGTGCCTACCGTATTACGTCGACCTCTTCCACCAGATGAAGAACGCGTCGAAGGAGCCGCCGGTCAGCGTCGCGGCGTCCGCCCCGCCGGAGGGCTGACGGTCGCTCACTAGGTCAGTGGACGAGGTGGACCGGCTGATGCGTGGTCTGCTCGATTCGTGACGACGCGCGCTGCAGCAGTTCGGCGCCCAGCGCGATCAGCCCTCTGGCCGCGGCGATCTCCTCCCCGACCAGCGGCTGCACCGAATCCTTCGGGTTGCGGTAGGCGTCGCCCTGGGCGGTCACCGTTTCGCCGTCGTCGCGCGTGGCACACACCGTCGCGTGAGTGTGCGTCTCGTCCTCGTTGAACTCGATGTCGATGCGCCAGGCGTTGTCTTGAACTTTGTCGTACATACAGATCACCTTCCAGCTACCAGCGTGCTCCTTCCGTCGACGCTTCGCAGGCGTTTGGCCCGCGCTGGGAGCGAGGACCGGGCATGGTGGTGGTGATGGTCGAGTCACGGTTCACAACCAACGCTGGCGCGCGTCTGCACTACCTCGACTCCGGAGGGCCCGACCGCGGAGCGCCTGTCGTCTTCGTACCCGGCTTCACCGACGTCGCCGACGACTACGTCGAGGTGCTGCCGCTGTTCGGCCGACGGACGGTGGTCGTCGACTTACGCGGGCATGGACGCAGCAGTGCGCCCGAAAGCGGTTATGAATCAACCGTTCTCGGCGGCGACGTCGGCGCCGTGATCGACGCGGTCACCGACGGTCCCGTCCACCTGATGACGTTCTCCCGAGGCACCCCCTACGCGCTGACCTGGGCGCTCGCGCATCGCCGACGGGTCAGCTCCATCTCGATCGGCGACTACGTTCCCGAGGAGATCACGCTGCCCGAAGAGGTCTCCACGTTCCTGCTCGACGGCCGGTGGCGTGGCACGCCGGTGCACGAACGGCTGAACCGAGCCGCCGGGGAGGCCATCTTCCGCGCTGCGCGCAAGCAGTCGTTCTGGGATCCGCTGGCGCGATGGCAGCCACCCCTACTGGTGGTACGCAGCCCGAACAGCCCGCTGATCTCCGACGCCGCCTGGGACCGTTATCGGGAGCTGCTCCCCAAGGCTTCGCTGCATGTCTTCGCCGACTCACCGCACGACATCTTCCGTCCCGACCGCGAGCGTTATCCTGCGCTGGTGCGCGCGCACATCGCCACCGTCGAGGGGAGCTGACCAAGCGTCGCCTGGCAGATTTTGCCGGTCGACGTTGGCCGAATCGCCACGACTCGGATACCGCCGTCCTATCGTGCGACTAGGGGCTCAGTGGTGAAGGAGTCGCCATGCCGAACGGGCAGCCGAACATTCTGGTCATCTGGGGTGACGACATCGGGATCACGAACCTCAGTTGCTACAGCGACGGTCTGATGGGTTACCGCACCCCCAACATCGACCGCATCGCGAACGAGGGTATGCGATTCACCGATTCGTATGGCGAGCAAAGCTGCACGGCGGGTCGCTCGTCTTTCATTACGGGACAAAGCGTTTACCGCACCGGGTTGAGCAAGGTCGGTATGCCGGGGGTGGACGTCGGGATGTCACCGGATGATCCGACGATCGCCACGTTGTTGAAACCACTGGGCTACGCCACCGGCCAGTTCGGCAAGAACCACCTCGGCGACCTGAACAAGTACCTTCCGACTGCGCACGGGTTCGACGAGTTCTTCGGCAACCTGTACCACCTCAACGCCGAGGAGGAACCCGAGCACCCCGACTACCCGACCGTCGAGGAGGCGCCGCTGCTACGCAAGGCCTTCCTGCCGCGCGGGGTGATCAAGTCGTGGGCCACCGAAGAGGCCTCCGACGAAGTCGACGAGCGGTTCGGTCCAGTGGGTAAGCAGCGCATCGAGGACACCGGGCCGCTGACCAAGAAACGGATGGAGACCGTCGACGACGAGACCGTTGGGGCATGCATCGATTTCATCAAGCGCCAGCACCAGGCGGGCAAGCCGTTTTTCGCGTGGATGAACACCACCCATATGCATTTCCGCACACATACGAAGCCGGAAAGCCTCGGGCAGGCCGGGCGTTGGCAATCGGGCTACCACGACACGATGATCGACCATGACCGCAATGTGGGGCAGCTGCTCGATGCAGTCGATGAACTGGGCATCACCGACGACACCATCGTCATCTATTCGACCGACAACGGCCCGCACGCCAACACCTGGCCCGACGGCGCCACCACACCGTTCCGCAGCGAGAAGAACACGAACTGGGAGGGTGCCTTCCGCGTGCCGGAGATGATCCGCTGGCCGGGCAGGATTCCAGCCGGGATGGTGTCCAACGAGATCATCCAGCACCACGACTGGCTGCCGACTTTCCTGGCCGCCGCCGGTCAATCCGACGTCGTCGAAAAACTCAAACAGGGCCACGCAATCGGCGACCAGACCTATCGGGTGCACATCGACGGCTTCAACCTGCTGCCCTACCTGACCGGCGAGGTGGACAAGAGCCCGCGGCGCGGATTGGTCTACTTCTCCGACGATTGCGATGTCCTGGGCGTCCGGATCGAAAACTGGAAGATCGTCTTCATGGAGCAGCGTTGCCAAGGCACGCTACAGATCTGGTTCGAACCTTTCACCCCGCTGCGCGCGCCGAAGATCTTCAACCTGCGCACCGATCCGTTCGAACACGCCGACGTCACGTCCAATACCTACTGGGACTGGTTCTTCGACCACGACTACATCGCGTTCATGGCCAATGCGGTGGTCACCCAGTTCCTGGAGACGTTCAAGGAGTTCCCGCCGCGGCGCGAACCCGCATCGTTCACTATCGGCGACGCGGTGGAGAAGCTCAACGATTTCCTCGAGTCGGTCGGCCGCTGACTCGATGCTCGAGTCGTGGAACGACGGGCCCGCCAAGTCGGCGATCGTCGACTTCGTCGAGCACGCCCTCGACGTCGTTCCCGTCCAGGAACGCGTAGCGGTCTTCGACAACGACGGAACGCTGTGGTGCGAGAAACCGGCATACATCCAACTCGATTTCCTCGTGCGTCGCCTGGCCGAACAAGCCCGCGCCGACCCGGAACTCGCCGACCGGCAGCCGTACCGTGCCGCCGCGGCCGGAGACCTCGGATGGTTCGGCGACGCGGTCACCAGGCACTACAACGGCGACGACTCAGAGCTGAAGTACCTTGCCGACGGCATACTCTCGGCCTTCGCGGGGTTGACGGTCGAAGAGCACGCGAATCGGGTGAAGGCATTCTTCGCCACCGCCGAACACCCGACACTGCGTCGGCCGTACACGGCATGCGGGTACACCCCGATGATCGAGCTGTTGCGGTACCTGGAGGACAAGGAATTCACCACCTATATCGCCTCGGGCGGTGGTCGCGACTTCATGCGGCCGGTGACCGAAGCGCTCTACGGCATACCACCGGAGCGGGTCATCGGCAGCTCGGTGGGTCTCGACTTCTCCGATGGCGATCTGCGCACCACGAGTCGGCCGGAATTTCTGGACGACGGGCCGGTGAAACCGGTACGAATCTGGGGGCGTACGGGCCGCCGACCGATTCTTGCCGCCGGGAACTCCAACGGCGACATCGAGATGCTCGAGTTCGCCCGCGGGCTTCGATTGCTCGTCCTGCACGACGACCCCGATCGCGAGTTCGCCTACACCGCCGGTGCTGAGAAGGCCCTCGCGCGGGCCGACAGCGACGGCTGGATCGTCGTCAGTATGCGCAACGACTGGACCAGGGTCTTCGCCTAGTGTGCGTCCAGATCGCGCTCGCCGCTGTCCAGCCGCTAGTTCGCGATCTGGTTGCACAACAGAAGCCGGAGGGGTGATGACCGAGCTCGTATGGATCCCGGCGCAGACCGCCGTGCTCGGCTCCGACTGCCATTACCCGGAGGAGGCACCGGTACGTCAGGTCGATGTCGAGGGGTTCTGGATGATGGCGCGTCAGGTCACCAACGACCAGTTCACCGAGTTCGTCTCCGCCACCGGGTATCTCACGGTTGCGGAACGTCCGTTGAACCCCGCCGATTATCCGGGCGCCCCGCGGGAGAATCTCGAGCCGGGATCAATGGTCTTCACCCGTACACCGGGTCCGGTCGACCTACGTCACCTCGGTCAGTGGTGGACGTGGACACCGGGCGCCTCGTGGCGTCATCCTGTCGGACCGCTGTCGTCCATCGGTAGACGCTCCGACCACCCCGTCGCACATGTGGCCTACGAGGACGCCGAGGCGTACGCGGAGTGGGCGGAAATGGCGCTGCCGACCGAGACCGAATGGGAGACGGCAGCACGGGGCGGACTGCACGGCGCGGAGTTCACCTGGGGTGACGAGCCCGAACAACCCGGACGACCGCTGGCCAACTACTGGCACGGCGACTTTCCGTGGCGGCCGGAAAAAGGCTATGGCCGAACGACATCCGTGGGTACGTTCCCGCCCAACGGCTACGGTCTGTTCGACATGGCGGGCAATGTCTGGGAATGGACGACCGACTGGTATGCCGAGGACCCGTCACAATCAGCTTGTTGCGCAGAGGACAGTTACGACCCGCAGCAGCCACAATTCCGTGTGCCGCGCCGAGTGGTGAAGGGCGGTTCCTTCCTATGCGCCGACTCCTACTGCCGCCGCTACCGCCCTGCGGCGCGCCGGCCCCAGCCCGTCGACACGGGGATGAGCCACATCGGGTTTCGCTGCGTCAAACGCTGACTGGCTCCATCCATTTCTGCGTGAGGGTTGTGAAATCGCCGCGTAGACAACCCTGCTGCAGAAGTCGACGCGGAAGCATCCCCCGGGCGAATCAACCGGTTTCGGCTGCGGCCTTGATCGCCGCCAGCGTCGCAGGAATCCCGGTGCGGGCGGCTTCGCGGCGCTTGTCGATCTCCGCGTCGGCCGTCGCCCCGAACCGCTCACGAAACCCATTGACGCCCTTGGGAAGAAGCTCCCAGGATTCGGTGAGCCGTGTTCCGCCGTCGACCGGCTCGAAGCGGTAGCCCCAGTACACCCAGCCGTCGTTGACCTCCCACGCGAACTCGCGCCCGGGTTCGGCCGCGACGACCTGCGAGCGGGTCTCCCATGTGCGTTCGGGTGTCTCGTTGCGGCCGGTGAACCATGCGCCGACCCGCGGACCGTCGCCCTCGTCCCACCAGCAGGCGCGGCAGATCGGACTCCACTCGCCTATCCGCGTCACGTCCGACACCATTTCATACAACCGGTGCGGGTCTGCGGCCACGTGAATCGACTCGCTCATCTTCAGATCGCTCACCGGTCGAGTGTGTCAAAGCGCTAAGTTGAAACACGTTCTACTCCGTCGAAAGGGCAACTGTATGAGCAACGGGCCGTCTGCCAGGGAAACGGTGGTGATCGGCGCGGCGTCGGGCATCGGATTGGCGACGGCGCGCGCACTGGCCGCGGAAGGCGACCGCGTCACGCTTGCCGACCGCGACGTCGACGGCGCCCGCCAACACGCTGCCGAACTGGGCGACCCGCACACCGCCGCGCACGTCGAGGTCACCGACGAGGCCTCCGTGCATGCGCTGTTCGACCAAACCGGGCCGCTGGACGTCGTCGTCAACTGCGCGGGGTTCAGCAACGTCGGGATGATCACCGACCTCGCCGTGGAGGACTTCCGAGCGGTCATCGACGTCTGCCTCAACGGGGCGTTCATCGTCGCCAAGCACGCAGGCCGGGTGCTGCGCGAGGGCGGCGCTCTGGTGTCGATCAGCTCGCTCAACGGGCGCCAGCCCGCCGCGGGGATGAGCGCCTACTGCGCCGCCAAGGCGGGGCTGTCGATGCTCACCCAGGTCGCCGCGCTCGAGTGGGGGCCACGCGGCATCCGCGTGAACGCCGTCGCACCCGGCTTCGTGCACACGCCGTTGACCGCGCCGGCGGCGGCCGTCCCCGGCGTCGTCGAGGAGTACGTCGAGAACACCGCGCTGGGCCGCGCGGGCACGCCCGAGGACATCGCCGAAGCGGTGCTGTTTCTGTGCTCGCCGAAGGCGTCGTGGCTGACCGGCGAGGTGCTCGACCTCAACGGCGGTGCACACATGAAGCGCTATCCCGATGTGATGGGGCACGTCATGAGGCTCGCGACGTGAAGATGTTCAGTGGCAAACAGGCCCTGGTCACCGGCGGCGGTTCCGGTATCGGCGCCGCACTGTGCCGAGCACTGGTCGACGCGGGCGCCGAGGTGGTGTGCACCGACGTCGACGGCGACGCGGCCGAACGCACCGCGGCCGGTTTCGGCGGTAGGGCCCGCGCCGCCCGCCTCGACGTGACCGACTCCGCGGCGGTACAGGCCGCCGTCGACGATGTGGTGAACCGGGCCGGACGTTTAGACCTGATGTTCAACAACGCCGGGATCGTCTGGGGCGGCGACACCGAACTGCTGACCCTGGACCAGTGGAACGCGATCATCGACGTCAACATCCGCGGCGTGGTGCACGGGGTGGCGGCGGCCTATCCGTTGATGGTGCGCCAGGGGCACGGCCACATCGTCAACACCGCGTCGATGGCGGGGCTGACGGCGGCCGGGCAGGTCACCAGCTACGTGATGACCAAGCACGCGGTCGTAGGGCTCAGCCTGGCGCTGCGCTCGGAGGCTGCCGCACGCGGCGTCGGGGTGCTCGCGGTGTGCCCCGCTGCCGTCGAGACGCCGATCCTCGACAAGGGTTCGGTCGGCGGTTTCGTCGGCCGCGATTACTTCCTGCAGGCCCAGGGCGGCAAGCCCTATGACGCGGACCGGTTGGCCCGCGACGTGCTGCGCGCGGTCGAGAAGAACAAGCCGATCCTGGTCAAACCTCGCGTCGCGCATGCCCAGTGGATGTTTGCGCGTCTCGCGCCGACCCTGATGAACCGGGTGTCGATGCGGTTCATCGCCGACCAACGCGCCAAACAAGCGCAAGCCAGGTCCGACACGCTGTAGACATAGCGGCAATGAGTACCGAGTTCTCGCTGCCGCAACGTCGTGCGCTGGCAGTTGCGACGGTCATCGCGGTCGCGTTCGGCGCGTACTTCCTGCGCGGCTTCTTCATCCTCATAGTGGTGGCAGCGGTGGGCGCCTACCTGTTCTCACCGCTGTACGCGTGGCTCAACAAGAAGATGGGCCGGGGGCTGTCGGCGACGCTGACCTTGCTCGCCGCATTCGCCGCGGTGATCGTGCCGCTGAGCCTGTTCGTCACGCTCGCGGTCGTGCAGATCTCGACCATGGTGGAGCGGGTGGCCGAGTGGGTCGGCCGCACCGACCTGTCCGCGCTCGGCGATCGGGCGCTCCAGTTCGTCAACGACCTGTTGCGCCGCGTGCCTTACATCGACACCACGGTCACCCCGGAGTCGCTGCAGAGTTCGATGGCTCGGGTCGCTCAGGAGGCCGGCCAGTGGTTGCTCGGCCTGCTGCAGGGCGCCGCCGGCGGCCTGTTCGGCGCCGTCACCGCCATGATCCTGTTCGTGTACGTGTTCGTGTCGCTACTGACGAACCGCGAACGCGTGGTGGCGATAATCCGCCAGCTCAACCCCCTCGGCGAGGGGATCACCGACGTCTACATGGAGAAGATGGGCGCGATGGTGAAGGGCACCGTGATGGGCCAGTTCGTCATCGCGGTGTGCCAGGGCGTCGCGGGGGCCGCGTCGATCTACCTGGCGGGCTTCCATCAGGGTTTCTTCTTGTTCGCGGTGCTGCTGTCGGCGCTGTCGGTCATCCCGTTGGGCAGCGGTATCGTCACGATCCCGTTCGGTATCGGAATGATCCTGTTCGGCAACATCTTCGGCGGCGCGTTCGTGATCCTGTTCCACCTGATCGTGGTCACCAACATCGACAACTTCCTGCGGCCCATCCTGGTGCCGCGCGAGGCCCGTCTGGACGCCGCGCTGATGCTGCTCGCCGTGTTCGCCGGAATCAGCATGTTCGGCGCGTGGGGCATCGTGATCGGACCGGTGCTGATGATCGTCATCGTCACCACGATCAGCGTCTACCTCGAGGAGTACAAGGGCGTGCCGATGCGCAGGCCCGACTCGGCCGACGAGAAACCCAAACGCCGAAACCCGTTCTGGTGGTTGGGCCGTCGCATCAAGGAGGCGCGGGCCAAAACCCCAGCCGACCCGAAACCTAAACCAGCCGCTCCCTGAGGAACGCGACCACGCGCTTGAGGGCCGCGTCGGTCGGATGCCCTTCCTGGTGACGCAGTTCCAACGTCAACACCGAGTGAGCCATCGCGCCGAAGCCGTGTTCGTTGCCCTTGCCCGAGTCGATCTCGATCACCTCGAACGCGTCGCCGAGCCGGTCCTTGAGCGTTTTGAAGCGCTCCGCAGGCACCAGCGGATCCTTGCTGAAACGCAAACCCAGCGCGCACAACCCTTCGTCGGCGGCGCGGCGCTCGACGACCTTCAGCTCGGCCTCGGACAGGCCAGGGTCTCTGCGCTGCTTCGGTGTCAGCGGCAACGGCAGCGACGGCTGGCTCAGCACCGGCGCGAGAACGCTGTCGTCGACGGCGGCGGCCAGGGCGAAGCCGCCGGTGAAGCACTGGCCGATGACTCCGACCCCCTTGCCCGGCGTCTGCGCGTTGAGGTCGCGGGCCAGTGCGCGCAGGTAGTGCGCGACGGGGCGGTCGGCGTTGGTGGCGAATGCGGCGAATTCCTTGGCCACGCACCCGCGCAGCATGACCGGCACCATGCCCGGGCGCATCGGCGGCGCACCGGGCGTGCCGAACAACGACGGAATCGCGACGGTGAACCCGGACTCCACGAGGTGATTGCCGAGCGCAAGGACGCCGGGGTGCACGCCGGGCATCTCGGGGATGAGCACCACACCGGGGCCCTCGCCCTTGCGGTAGACGTCGTGGGTGTAACCGGCCGCGGTGAAGGGCGCGGGGGCCCACCCGGTGAGGTCGGCTTCCGGAGCCGCCCCGGCGGCGACATCAGGGTCCGGAGCCGCCCCGGCGGCGACATCAGGGTCCGGAGCCGCCCCGGCGGCGACATCGGCTTCCGGAGCCGCCCCGGCGGCGACATCGGGGTCCGGTGCGGTCATGGGCGCTTCTCCAGTTCGCTCGTTACGCGAGATTGAAACCATGCAGAGAAAGTGCGGGACGCGGTCTGCGTGGGTGCAATCTCGTCGAACGAGTCAATCGTGCTCCTACGGGACCGGCAGGGGCGCCGCGGTCTGCGTCGCCGCCGCAAGCGTACGAAAGTCGCCGGTATCCGCGGCGCCGGTCAGCGCTATCTGCGCCGGCCCGGTGGGGCCGGCCAGACGCGTCGTCCACACCGGTTCGGCGGGCTTGCCGTCGTCGTCGCCGCCGTAGACCACCCAAATCACACCGTCGACGTCCTGAACCCCGGTGGGCACGACATCGGAGTCGAGCGAGGAGACCAGCTTCTCCTCGTCGGCATTGCTCTGGGTCAGGCTCACATACATCCCGCTGGGTGCGAGATAACCGACGGTGGAGCTGACGGCACGCAGGGTCTGCCCCGTGGGGTCCGTGCGACCGGCCTCGATGCCGTTGCGGCTACCCGAGTTCGACTGCCAGCCCTCGGGCAGTTGCGGGATCCGGATCGGGATCTTCAGCGCCTCGGCATCGGCACGTAACGCCGCGGGGGCGTCGAAGGACGGGACCGGACCGGCGCCGGGCCCCGCGCCCTGGAACGAGCACATCCCCAGCATCCCGGCCAGCACGATGCAGGCGAGCACCAACGGGGCCATCGACCAGAACATGTCCCGGCCGTCATGCAACAGCCTCGACTTGGCGGGCTTGGGTGCAGGAGCCGGTTGCGAGGTCACTCCGCCAGTATCCCAGCTCCCGAACGCGGACCGGCTAATGGGACAATCTGGGCCATGAGTCCGACCCGTGGTGAAGCCCCAGATCGAAATCTCGCGCTCGAGCTCGTCCGAGTAACCGAGGCAGGCGCCATGGCCGCAGGCCGCTGGGTGGGCCGCGGTGACAAGGAGGGCGGCGACGGGGCGGCCGTCGACGCCATGCGCGAGCTGGTCAACTCGGTGTCGATGCGCGGCGTGGTGGTGATCGGCGAGGGCGAGAAGGACAACGCGCCGATGCTCTACAACGGCGAAGAGGTCGGCAACGGGGACGGACCGGAATGCGACTTCGCCGTGGACCCCATCGACGGCACCACGCTGATGAGTAAAGGCCTTTCCAACGCCATCTCGGTGCTGGCGGTCTCCGAGCGCGGCACCATGTTCGACCCGTCGGCGGTGTTCTACATGAGCAAGATCGCGGTCGGACCCGAGGCCGTCGACGCGATCGACATCACCGCCCCGATCGGGGAGAACATCCGCCGGGTGGCCAAGGCGAAGAACGTGTCGGTCTCCGATCTGACCGTGTGCATCCTGGACCGGCCGCGCCATCAGCAGTTGATCGCCGATGTGCGGGAGGCCGGCGCGCGGTGCCGGCTGATCACCGACGGCGACGTCGCAGGCGCGATCTCGGCGTGCCGCCCCAACACCAGCACCGACATGTTGGCCGGTATCGGCGGCACGCCGGAAGGGATCATCGCCGCGGCCGCGATCCGGTGCATGGGCGGCGCCATCCAGGGCCAGTTGGCGCCCAAGGACGACGAGGAACGGCAGAAGGCCATCGACCGCGGCCACGACCTCGACCGCGTGCTGACCACCGAGGATCTGGTCTCCGGCGACAACGTCTTTTTCTGCGCCACCGGCGTCACCGACGGTGACCTGCTCAAGGGCGTGCACTTCTACAGCGGCGGGTGCACCACGCAGTCGATCGTGATGCGCTCGAAATCGGGCACCGTTCGGATGATCGAGGCGTACCACCGGCTGTCCAAACTCAGCGAGTACTCCGCGATCGACTTCACCGGCGACACCAACGCCGTCTACCCGCTGCCGTAATCACAAGAGAAGTAAGGACATTCATGAGCGTCGACTCCGACAGCGCAGCCGAGACCGAGTACCGCATCGAGCACGACACCATGGGCGAGGTCCGGGTGCCGGTCAACGCGCTGTGGCGCGCGCAGACTCAGCGCGCGGTGGAGAACTTCCCGATCTCCGGCCGCGGCCTCGAGCGCACCCAGATCCGGGCGCTGGGATTGCTGAAAGGTGCCTGCGCACAGGTCAACAAGGACCTCGGCCTGCTCGCGGCGGACAAGGCCGACGCGATCATCGCCGCGGCCGGTGAGATCGCCGACGGTCAGCACGACGACCAATTCCCCATCGACGTGTTCCAAACCGGTTCGGGCACCAGCTCGAACATGAACACCAACGAGGTGATCGCCGGCATCGCGGGGCGCAACGGCGTGACCGTGCACCCCAACGACGATGTCAACATGTCGCAGTCGTCGAACGACACCTTCCCGACCGCAACCCACATCGCTGCGACCGAAGCCGCTGTGCGCCACCTGATCCCGGCACTCGAGGTACTGCACGAGTCGCTGGCCACCAAGGCGCGGCAGTGGCGTACCGTCGTCAAGTCCGGGCGCACCCACCTGATGGACGCCGTGCCGGTGACGCTGGGCCAGGAGTTCAGCGGCTATGCCCGCCAGGTCGAAGCCGGCATAGAGCGGGTGAAGGCCACGCTCCCGAGGCTCGGCGAACTGGCCATCGGCGGCACCGCGGTGGGCACCGGCCTCAACGCGCCTGACGACTTCGACGAGCGTGTCGTCGCCGTGCTGCGCGAGCAGACCGGCCTGGCCGAATTACAGGTTGCCGCCAACCATTTCGAGGCTCAGGCGGCCCGCGACGGGCTGGTCGAGGCCTCGGGCGCGCTGCGCACCATCGCCGTGTCGCTGACCAAGATCGCCAACGACATCCGGTGGATGGGCTCGGGACCGCTGACCGGGCTCGGCGAGCTTCAGTTGCCCGATCTTCAGCCGGGCAGCTCGATCATGCCGGGCAAGGTGAACCCGGTCATTCCCGAGGCCATCACGCAGGTGGCCGCGCAGGTGATCGGTAACGACGCCGCGATCGCGTGGGGCGGCGGCAACGGCGCCTTCGAGCTGAACGTGTACATCCCGATGATGGCCCGCAACATCCTCGAGTCGTTCAAGATCCTGACCAACTCGTCGAAGTTGTTCGCCGAGCGCTGCATCGACGGCCTGGTGGCCAACGAGGAGCGGCTCCGCGAGCTGGCCGAGTCGTCACCGTCGATCGTCACGCCGCTGAACTCGGCGATCGGCTACGAAGAGGCCGCCGCGGTCGCCAAGCAGGCGCTCAAGGAGAAGAAGACCATCCGTCAGACCGTCATCGATCGAGGCCTGATCGGCGACAAGCTGTCCGAGGAGGAACTGGACAAGCGCCTCGACGTGTTGGCGATGGCCAAGGTGAAAGACGACGAGCGCTAAGGGCTTTCGTTCTCCGTCGTACCTGGCGGACCGACCGGAAGAGGAGAAGGCGGTAGCGGACTTCCTCCAGTCCGCTTCGCATGCGCCGTCGGCTCTGTTGATCGAGGGCGAGCCCGGGATCGGTAAGACCACGCTGTGGCAGGCGACGTCCGAGCGCGCCCGCAGCCGTGGTTTCCGTGTGCTGTCGGCCAGGAACCCGAGCACCGAATCGGTGCTCGCCTACGCGACGTTGACCGAACTGCTCGCCGACGTCGACGCCGCCGAGTTCGGTGACCTGCCCGCCGCCCAGCGCAGCGCCATCGAACGGATCCGCCGCGACGACGGCGCCGATGCCGCACCCACCGACCGGCGCGCCGTCGCGGCGGCATTCCTGTCGGTCGTCGAGGGCCTCGCTTCCCGACGACCGCTGCTGCTGGCGATCGACGACGTGCAGTGCGTCGACCCGTCCAGCTCGCATGTGTTGTCCTACACCGCACGTCGGCTCTCCGGGCCGGTGGGCGTGCTGGGCACCCTGCGCACCGACGGCACAGAGGGCTACACCTGGCTGCAGCTGCGGCGCCCGGATGCCACCCAACGAATCTCACTGCAGCCGTTGACGTCCCGCATGCTCCACGCCGTGGTCACACAACACCTCGAGCATCCGCTGCCGCGTGCGAAGCTGGCCCGCATCCACCAGATCTCCGGTGGCAATCCCTTCTATGCGATCGAACTGGCCAAGGTCGCCGACGGCAGGCCGGAAGTTCCGCTGCCGGACACGCTGGCCGCCGTGGTGGAAGCCCGGCTCAGCGGACTGAATCCCGAGACGATGGACGCACTCCTGGCCGCCGCCTCGGTGGCCAACCCCTCGGTCGATCTGGTGGCCGCCGCAGTCGGCACCGAACACGAGCGGGCGGTCGAGTTGCTCGAGACCGCCGAACAGCGCGGCGTCGTCGTCATCGAGGGCAGCCGGATCCGGTTCACCCACCCGCTACTGGCCACCGGTGTGTATACCGGCGTCGCCGCCGAGGACCGCAGGCGGATGCACCACAGGCTCGCCGGCTTCGTCGACGAGCCCGAATTGCAGGCACGCCACCTGGCGCTCGCCGCGACCGTCGGTGACGACGCCACTGTCAGCGCGCTCGAGCGGGCGGCGACCTCCGCTCACGCGCGAGGTGCGCCCGTCGCCGCCGCGGAGTTGATCGAGCTCGCCATCGCACTTGGCGGTGATACCGCCGAGCGACGAATGCGGTTGGCGGCGTACTGCTTTGACGGCGGGGATCCGTCCAGGGCACGCGCGCTGCTGGAGGGGGTGGTCGGCGATCTGGCGCCGGGACCGATACGCGCTGAAGCGCGGCACATGCTCGCGGTCGTGCGGTTCGTCGACGACGGCTACACCGAAGCGGTCGAACTGCTCACGACGGCGCTCGAGGACGCGACCGAGGGCCCGGCGAAGGCGGTCATGCTGACCACGTTGGCGTACGGCCTCTACATGACCGGTGACCATGCGTCGGCCTGGCTCCGGGCCGAGGAGTCGGTGGCCTACACCGAACAGGTCGGTATCCCCGGCCTGCTCAGCCTCGCACTCGGGGTCCGGGCGACGATCCAGTTCTTCCTCGGCGGCGGCGTGGACGATGCGAGCATGCGCCGCGCCCTCGAACTCGAAGACACCGAAACCTTCACGCCGATCATGCTGCGGCCGAGCGTCGAAGACGCTTTGATGCTGGCCTGCACCGGTGACCTCGACACCGCCTATGAGCGCATGCGGGAGATCTCGCGCCGCTGCACCGACCGCGGCGAGGAAGGCGAAGTCGTCTTCGTCGACTTCTACGTCGCGTTGACCCGGATCTGGCGCGCGGACTTCCCCGAGGCCAAGCGGGTGGCCCACGAAGTTTCTGCTCTCGCAAGGCAACTCGGTGGCGAGTTCCCCGCGATGCTCAGCCTGGTGCTACAGGCCTGGCTGGCCGCCTACGACGGCGCAGAGAGCAAGGCCCGCCTGGCCGCGGCGGACGCGATCGATGCCTGCCGACGCAGCGGCACCGCGTGGCACGAGGACTGGGCGCTGTCGGCGCTCGGATTTCTCGAGGTATCACTCGGAAACTACGGTGCGGCAATGGAGTTCCTCGACCCGCTGGTGTCGCGATTCGCACCGGAGTCCACCGAGATTCAAGCCGCGGAGTTCATACCCGATGCGGTGGAGGCACTGGTCGAGCTGGGCCGCGCGACCGAAGCGGAACCGCTGGTGGCCGCACTGGAACGCAACGGCCGTCGCCTCGACCGGGCGTGGATGCTGGCGGTGGGCGGGCGGTGCCGCGCCATGCTTCACGCGGCCGAGGGCGATCTGCGCGACGCCGCGAGCTGTGCGCGCCGCGCGCTCGAGGACCATCACCGGTTGGCGATGCCGTTCGAACGCGCTCGTACCCAGCTGCTGCTCGGGCAGTTGCAGGCCAGACTGCGCGACCGGCAGGCCGCTTCGACGCTGAACGAGGCGCTGGTGACGTTCGAGGCCATCGGCACGCCGGTATGGGCGGAGCGTGCGAAATCCTCGCGAGACGAACTCCGTTCCGCCGCGTCGAGGCCGGACGCGTTGACCGCCGCCGAGTTGCGCATCGCCGAGCTGGCCGCCGTCGGCCTGACGAATCGCGACGTGGCCGGTGAACTCTTTCTCAGCGCAAAGACCGTCGAGGCCACCCTTGCGCGGGTGTACCGCAAGCTCGACATCCGGTCCCGGGCCGAACTAACCCGGGTTATGGGTCAGTCCGGCCGCCGAGGGGTATAGAGGTGTCGCCCGTTTCCGGCTCAGCTGCAATTCTTGGGAGACGCGAGGGGACCCAGGGGATACCGTGATCGGCCAGTCGACACATCAGCACGCCGTCGCTGCCTTCCTGGACGCGATGGCGCTGGGCCCGTCGGCCCTACTGATCGACGGTGAACCCGGGATCGGCAAGACCACGCTGTGGCTGGCCGCGGTCGAGCAGGCGCAACAGCGCGGATTTCACGTCCTGTCGACCCGACCGGCGGCCGCGGAGTCGGTGCTCGCCTACACAGCGCTGGCCGACCTGCTCGAGGAGGCCGACACGCGCGCGTGGGCCGACCTGCCGACGCCGCAACTCCTCGCGGTCGACCAGGTGCTGCTGCGCGCGGACAACGACGCGGTGACCGATCAGCGTGCCGTGGCCGCCGCGTTCCTTTCGGTGGTCGAACGGCTCAGCGAGGACCGCCCCGTCCTGCTGGCCATCGACGATTTGCAGTGGCTCGACCCGTCGAGCAAGCACGTGTTCGCCTTCGCGGTGCGCAGACTCACGGGGCGTACCGGTCTACTGGCCAGCCTGCGTACCGAATCCGACGACCGTGCGGTAGACGACTGGCTGCAGTTATCGCGCCCCGACGCGGTGAATCGAATCCGGCTGCGCCCGTTGAACGTCCAGGATCTGCATCGGGCGGTCTCCACACGGCTGCGACGACCCTTCTCACGCCCCACCATCGGCCGGATCCACCAGGTGTCGGGCGGGAACCCGTTCTACGCAATCGAATTGGCCCGTTCCCTCGATGAACGGGCCCCGGGCATCGACGCGTCGCTGCCTCGCACCCTGACCGAGGTGGTGCGCACGAGGCTCGGCAGCCTCGACACCGATGTCCACGACGCCCTGCTGGCCGCCTCGTGCCTTGCCGCACCGACGGTCGAGCTCGTATCGAAGGCGACGACGAACGACGAGGACCGGCTGGTCGAACTGCTCGAGATCGCCGAGAGCAAGGGCATCATCGCTATCGACGGCAACCGGATCCGGTTCGCACATCCGTTGCTGGCCAGCGGGGTCTACACCGAGGCGTCCCCCGGCCGCCGCCGGTCGATGCACCGTCGGCTCGCCGAGATCGTCGACGAACCCGAACTTCGGGCCCGACATCTGGCGCTGGCGGCCACCAAAGGCGACGAGGTCACGCTGGATGCCCTCGACAGGGCGGCAGAATCGGCGCGGATGCGCGGTGCGCCCGCGGCGGCGGCCGAACTGATGGACCTGGCCATCAGCCTCGGCGGCGATACCGCGGAGCGGCGGCTTCGCTCGGCACTGCACCACTTCGACGCCGGAGAACAGGAACGCGCGGCGGCCGTCCTCGCCGAAGCCATCGAACAGCTGCCCACCGGTGCGCTGCGCGCCGAAGCGTTGAGCCGACTGGCGGTGGTGCGCCTGTACGGGGACGGATTCATCGAGAGCGCTCGGCTGCTTCGCGAGGCCCTCGACGAGGCGCACGACAACCACGCGCTGCGCGTTCAGACCTTGATCACGTTGTCGTACACGCTTTTTCACGCCAACCAATTGCAGCAGGGCCTGGACACCGCCGCGCAGGCCGTCGCGAACGCCGAGCCCCTCGACCAGCCGCACCTGCTCAGCATCGCGCTGGGGATGCTGGTCATACTGCGGTTCGCCGCCGGCCACGGTTACGACGAGGAGACCTTGCAGCGCGCGCTGCAGCTCGAGGACCCCGAGGCGTACACACCGCTGGTCTTCCGGCCCACCATGCAACAAGCCCTGCTGCTGGAGTGGACCGGCCGGCTCGACGAAGCGCGCGGTGTCGTGGACAAGATCTGTGCGCGGTGCCTGGAGAAGGGCGAGGAGGGCGAGCACGTCTTCGTCTCCCAGCACGTGGTGACGAACGCGATCGCGCGCGGTGACTTCGTCACGGCCAACCTGGTCGCCGAGGACGCCGTGGAGAAGGCCCGACAACTCGGGGGCAACACCTCGCAGTTCCTGACCCAGAGCTTGCGGGCCCAGCTGGCCGCGTTCGCCGGCCACGAGGAAACCGCCCGCAGGGCGATCGAGGATGCCCTCGAATGTGCAAGGCAGACCGGCACATTGCGCATGGCCGACCGGGTCCGGGCGACCCTCGGGTTTCTCGAGGTCTCGCTGGGAGACTACGAAGCCGCGGCAGCCGCGCTGCAATCGATGCTCTTCCAGTTCGACCCCGACAGCACTCCGACCGAACTGCCCAATGCCGCCTACCTGCCCGACGCGATCGAGGCGCTGATCCATCTCGACCGCCTCGATGAGGCGGAACGGCTCACCGCCGCGCTGGAGAACAACGGGCGCAGGACGAACCGGGACTGGATGCTCGCGGTCGGTGCGCGATCGCGCGCCGTGCTGCTGGCAGCGCGCGGCGACCTCGACGCCGCCCACGACGCTGCGCAGCGGGCGATGGCCACCCATCGCCGTCTGCCGATGCCGTTCGAGCGCGCACGGACCCTGCTGACCCTCGGTCAGATTGAACGCAGGCAACGCAAGAAGGAATCGGCGTCGGCACATCTTCAGGAGGCCCTCGAGGTCTTCGAGCATCTCAACATCCCGCTCTGGGCGGCAAAGTCCCGCGCGGAGTTCTCGCGGGCGAGCGCCGGACCTCAGCGCAGCGGGCAACTGACACCGTCCGAACAACGGGTTGCAGAACTCGTGGCGAGCGGAATGAAGAACCGGGACGTCGCGGCCGCGCTGTTCATCAGCCCCAAGACCGTCGAAGCCAACCTCGCGCGCATCTACCGCAAGCTGGGAATCAAGTCGCGGGCTGAACTGGGTCGACATGTCGGGCGGCCGAGCGGGCCCCAAAAAGGGGACCACACATAGGGAAACACCCTATTCCTCCGGTCGGGTCACAGGACTTACCGTCGTAACGCTGTCCGCCACCATCGACTGGAGAACCGGTGCGTCTCGACGAATCTCCCGCAACGCTGACCGACCACGGCGACAACACCCTGGTCACGACCGCCACCAGCAAGCCGGCCCTGGACACCGGGTTCGCGGTGCTGGGCCTGGTTTCGCTACTGGACCTGCCGCGTGGCGATCGCGCGGACCGGGTGGTGGCGCTCAGCGGTGCGGCGGCCGCCGGTTGGTACCTGGCCCGTCGCAATCGTCTCCGCCTCTAGCGGAGTTCACGGCAGCGCGCCGGGGCTGATCTCCTCGAGCATCTCGGTCACCAGCGCCGCGATCGGTGAGCGCTCGCTGCGCAACAGCGTGATGTGAGCGAACAAGGGGTGGCCCTTGAGTTTCTCGATCACGGCCGCGACGCCGTCATGCCTGCCGACTCGCAGGTTATCCCGCTGTGCCACATCGTGGGTCAACACCACACGGGAACCGGCGCCGAGACGCGACAGCACGGTCAGCAGCACGTTGCGCTCTAGCGACTGCGCCTCGTCAACGATCACGAACGAGTCGTGCAGCGAGCGCCCCCGGATGTGGGTCAGCGGCAGCACCTCGAGCATGCCGCGCGAGAGCACCTCCTCGAGCACCGCCGGGCTGGCCAGTCCTTCCAGCGTGTCGAAGACCGCCTGCGCCCAGGGCCCCATCTTGTCGCTCTCGCTGCCCGGCAGGTAGCCCAGGTCCTGCCCGCCGACCGCGTAGAGCGGACGGAACACCACGACCTTGCGTTGCGTGCGGCGCTCCAGCACGGCTTCCAGTCCCGCGCACAGTGCCAGCGCCGACTTGCCGGTGCCGGCCTTACCGCCGAGCGAAACGATGCCGACCGACTCGTCGAGCAACAGATCCAGTGCCACCCGCTGTTCGGCGGAGCGGCCGCGCAACCCGAACGCCTCCCGGTCACCGCGCACCAACTGCACCCGCTTCTCCGGCGTCACCCGGCCGAGCGCGTGCGACGTACCACCGAGCAGGCGAATGCCGGTGTGGCACGGCAGATCTCGGGCCGACTCCAGATCGATCTCGCCTTCGGCGAACAGCACGTCGATCTCATCGGAGACGACCTCGACCTCGGCCATACCCGCCCACCCGGAGGTGATGACGTCCTGGGCGTGGTACTCGTCGGCCGACAACCCGACCGCACCGGCTTTCACGCGTAGCGGGATGTCCTTGCTGACCAACGTGACGTGCTTGCCCTCGGCGGCGAGGTTGGCCGCGACCGTCAGGATCCGCGCATCGTTGCTGTCGGTGCGGAAGCCGGCGGGCAGCACCGAAGGGTCGCTGTGATTCAGCTCGACGTGCAGCGTACCGCCTTGTGTGCCAACGGGAATCGGCTGATCGAGCCGACCGTGTTCGAGCCGCAGATCGTCGAAGAGTCGCAGGGCCTGACGCGCGAACCAGCCCAGCTCATGATGGTGCCGCTTGGCTTCGAGTTCGCTGATGACCACCAGCGGGACCACGACCTCATGCTCGGCAAAGCGCGTGCAGGCCCAGGGATCTGACAACAGCACAGAAGTGTCGAGCACGTAGGTCCGGAGAGGCGAATCGATCACGTAGCGCTCCTGGTATCCGCGGGTCCCCCGCGAACCGTCGGCGGACACTGCGGCACCAGGGCCGGGGCCGGCCCTCTCGTGATCGCAACGATCGGGTACCGCCCGGACAGCAAAGCACGTCGCTAGCCATCGCAAACGACGCTACTCCCGTTGCGGCACATGCGCCGTGCAGGCGCGCCGTAGTGATCGCCGCTGCTCGTCCGCGGCGATGAGCGCGCGGTTACGCGGAGGTGAACTCGCGCATCTTCGGCTCGTCGGTCAGCCCCCACGCGGCGATCCGGTCGGCGATCACCTGACGCAGCTGATCCGGTCCGAAGATTCCGGCTTCGGCGACGTTGCGCACCTTGTCGGCGTACGCGTCGATGTCACCGCCGACGACGTCGAGTTCGGCCGCGCGTCGCGCGATGGCGTCGACGGTTTCGTCACGGCTCGTCGACAGCAGGTGGGCGACCAGGTTGGCGAAGAACTCCTCGTGCCGCTCCTCGTCCTTGGCGATGCGGCCGATGAGGTTCGCCAGCACCGGCTCGGTGATCTGGGCTTCGAGGTTGCGGCAGAAGACGGCGTGGGCACGTTCGAAGAAGGCCATGAACACCAGCCGCTCGACCTGGCTGTAGGTGTCGGCACGGTAGCCCTTCATCACGTGTTCGACGCGGACGTCCTCGTTGGCGGCCGGGTCGATCTCCCGGGTGACGACGAGGTAGTTGCGCAACGCGATCGCGTGCAGGTGCTCCTCGGCGGTCCACCGGCCGATCCAACGGCCCCACTTCTCCTCGAGGATGAAGCTGAAGACGAACTCGCGGTGGAAGCTGGCCAGGTTGTCCTTGGTGATGAGCAGGATCTCGAGCGCGTCGGTGACGTCCTTGGGCAGGGTCACCTGCGACGGGTCCCAGTCCTTACCGCCGAGAAAGGCGAAGTTCTCGCCCTGGTCGAACGGCACATAGTCGTGTGCGTACCAGAGATCCTCGCTGTCGATGTGACGACGCAGCTCCTGCTGCACGACCGGCTCGAGTTCGAGGATCAGCGCATTCGGTACAGGTTTCTGTGCCATGCGGTTACAGTAACTCAATTCTGTGGGAATCGTAAAATTCCCGACCGGCGTGGCGGGGGCTACAGCGTCAGCCCCGGATACAGGGGGTTGGCCTCCAGCAGCTCGGCAGAGGCGGCGTGAACGCGCTCGGCGGTGCCGTCGGCCAGCGTGTACTTGGCCTTCGAAGTGCCCTGCTGTTCGGTGTTGGACAGCACGTCCACGATCAGGTCAGCGACACGGTCGAAGTCGTCGGCCCCGAATCCACGGGTGGTCAGCGCGGGAGTGCCCAGCCGGATGCCGCTGGTGTACCAGGCGCCGTTGGGGTCTGCGGGCACGGAATTGCGGTTGGTGACGATGCCCGCGTCGAGCAGGGCCGACTCGGCCTGGCGCCCGGTCAGCCCGAACGAGGTGACGTCGAGCAGCACGATGTGGTTGTCGGTGCCGCCGGTGACGAGCTGGGCGTCACGCTTGAGGAAACCGTCGGCAAGCGCCTGGGCGTTGTCGGCGACGCGCTGCGCGTAAGCCTGGAAGGCCGGTTGGCGGGCCTCGGCCAGCGCGACCGCTTTGGCGGCCATGACGTGGGAGAGCGGACCGCCCAGCACCATCGGGCAGCCCTTGTCGACGGCGTCGGAGTACTCGGGCTGGGCGAGCACCATCCCGCCGCGCGGTCCGCGCAGCGACTTGTGGGTGGTCGTGGTGGTGACGTGGGCGTGCGGTACCGGGTCTTCGTCACCGGTGAACACCTTGCCCGCGACCAGACCCGCGAAGTGCGCCATGTCGACCATCAGCGTGGCGCCGACCTCGTCGGCGATCTCGCGCATCTTGGCGAAGTCGACCCGACGCGGATAGGCCGAGTATCCGGCCACGATGATCAACGGCTTGAATTCGCGGGCGGCCTCGGCCACCGCGCCGTAGTCGAGGAATCCGGTGTTCGGGTCCGTCCCGTAGCTGCGCTGGTGGAACATCTTGCCGGAGATGTTGGGCCGGAAACCGTGGGTCAGGTGGCCGCCCGCGTCCAGCGACATCCCCAGTAGCCGCTGGTTGCCGAGCTTGTTGCGCAGCTTCTCCCAGTCCGCCTCGGACAGGTCGTTGACGTGCTTGGCGCCGAGGGCCGCCAGTTCGGGCGCTTCGACCCGGGTGGCCAGGATCGCCCAGAAGGCAACGAGGTTGGCGTCGATACCGGAGTGCGGCTGGACGTAGGCATAGGGCGCGCCGAACAGCTCACGGGCGTGTTCGGCGGCGAGACTTTCGACGGTGTCGACGTTCTGGCAGCCCGCGTAGAACCGGTGCCCGATCGTGCCCTCGGCGTACTTGTCGGAGAACCAGGAGCCCATCGTCAGCAGCACCGCGGGCGAGGCGTAGTTCTCGCTGGCGATGAGCTTGAGCGAGTCCCGTTGATCGGCAAGCTCTTTACGTGTCGCCGCCGCGATGCGCGGCTCCACCGACTCGATCACCTGCAACGCGGCCCGGTAGGCCGCACTCGCGGTCTCGGCGTACTCGGCACCGGGAGCGGCAGCGTTGGAGGTCACGGGGTCTGCAGTCATGGGGTTAGCCTACTTTCTGCACCTGGGGCGCTCGATGCCCGTACCTGGGGCGCTCGATGCCCATACCTGGGCCGCTCGATGCCCATACCTGGGCCGCCGACTGTGGGATTGACACACGCCACACCCGCCGTCGGCGTGACGGTAACCCACGTTCGGCGGCGGTTCGGCGGCGCCTCAGGCTCAGGCGGCGGCTCAGGCGGCGGCTCAGGCTCAGGCGGCCCGCAGCGAGGACGGGATCAACGGCTCGTCGAGCAACGTGCCGAACCGCTGGGTCAGGCTGACCTCTTCGGGGCGTTCATCCAGCCAGCCCCGCAGCAACCGGTACCCCTCGACGTAGGTGCTGGTGTAGGCGCGCCACAGCGGCGACGACAGGAACCGCAGCATCTGGCGGGCGCGTTGGTCGTTGACCAGCAGCCACCGCTTGAGGAAGACGACGACATCGTCGACGTCGCGGTGCTCGTCGTGCAGCATCAGCGCCGCGTCCTGGCGCACCTCGGCCAGCGCCGCCGTCGCCTCCGACACCGCCTGGGCGCGCTCCCCGTCGAACCGCAGCCCCAGGTCGGCGTAGATCTCGCCGGCCCACACACCCCATTCGGGCCCGATCGCCGCGTACAGCGCGAGGTCGGCCAAGCCCTCGGCCATCAGGCACTGCGGGGTGTTGACCAGAAAAATGGTCTGCTCAGCCTGTCCCCTGCCCTCGACCAGCCCGGCCTCCTTGCGGCAGTGCTCGGTGTGGTGTCCCGGATACGACTCGTGCGCGACCAGCCGGGGCAGGTTCGACATCTGCTGCTTGAGGTCGGCGTTGACGGCCACCGTGGACTTGTAATCCCCGTGGTAGTAGTTGAAGCCCGACCACGGCTTGTCGGAAACCACCTCATAGGTGATGGTCTCCGCGTCGGGCAGCGGATACTCGGCGCGCACGCGGTCACGCAGCGCGCTGGAGAATGCGTGGATGCACTCTTCGAGGCGCGCAGGCGGAATCTCCTCGGCCGCGCGGTAGGCCTGCATCCGGTCGGCGAGCGGTCCGGACCCGCTCAGCACTTCGTCGAGCTGGCGATGGGCCTGCCGGTACCGCTCGGGGTCCCCTTTGGTGATGCGCACGTCGAAGTACGCCTCAACCTCGTCGACGAAGCCGACGTCTTCACCGGCGAATTTGCGGCCCGCGCACGCCAGCGCCCGCAGGTGGGCGCCGATGTAGTCCATACGCGCTCGCTCCAGCCCGTCGACCGAGGTCAATTGCCCCAGCAACCGGTCGGCCTGCCTGGCCAGGTCCGCGGGAACGGGCTGTGGTTCGGCGGCGACGGCACGGCGCAGCGCCGGGTCGCCGGTGAACGAGTCGACGTAACCCTCCTCCACCCGGTCGAAGCGCAGCCCGAGCAGCAGATACTCGCGGACCAACGAATCTGAGGTGCTGGCGTCCATGATCTCAACCGTAAATGCAAGACTGGGCGCATGGCGCGGCTGAGTGAACCCAGCCCATATGTGGAGTTCGACCGGAGTCAGTGGCGGAACCTGCGTATGTCGACGCCGCTGAAACTCACCGAGGACGAGCTGAAGAAGCTGCGCGGTATCGGCGAGAAGATCGACCTGCTCGAAGTCGAAGAGGTCTATCTGCCACTGGCCCGGCTGATCCACCTCCAGGTCGCCGCGCGCCAGCGGTTGTTCGCGACGACCGCCGAGTTCCTGGGCGGCGACTCAGACAGCGACTCTCAGCCCGACCGGCCGGTGCCGTTCGTGATAGGCGTCGCGGGCAGCGTCGCGGTCGGCAAGTCCACGACGGCCCGTGTGCTGCAGGCACTTCTGGCGCGATGGGAGCACCACCCGCGCGTGGACCTGGTGACCACCGACGGGTTCCTCTACCCCAACGCCGAACTGGTACGACGAAACCTGATGGGCCGCAAGGGTTTCCCGGAAAGCTACGACCGTCGTGCGCTGATGCGGTTCGTGACGACGGTCAAGTCCGGCGCGGAGTACGCGTGCGCGCCGGTGTACTCGCATCTGCTCTATGACATCGTGCCCGGTGAGAAGCAGATCGTCCGGCATCCGGACATTCTGATCCTCGAGGGCCTCAACGTGCTGCAGACCGGGCCGACGTTGATGGTGTCCGACCTGTTCGACTTCTCGGTCTACGTCGACGCTCGCATCGACGACATCGAGAAGTGGTACATCGATCGGTTCCTCGGCTTGCGCACGACGGCGTTCGCCGACCCGGCCTCGCACTTTCACCACTACGCCACGCTCACCGACGAGCAGGCCGTGTTCGCCGCGAGCGACATCTGGCATTCGATCAACCGGCCGAACCTGATCGAGAACATCCTGCCGACCCGGCCGCGGGCGACGCTGGTCTTGCGCAAGGACGCCGACCACTCGATCAACCGGCTGCGCTTGCGCAAGCTGTAACCGGCTACCGGTTGATCCGGCGCCAGCCCTGGTACTGCAGTTCGGCGAACGCCAGCGTGTACACGCCGGTGGCCAGCGTCAGGACCACGCCGATCGTGGTGAGCGGGAACACATTCGAGATCACGAGCACCACCGCTGCAACGGCGTAGAGGACGTTGGCCACAATCACCGCCATGCCAGCCGCCTTCAGCGACTGCAGCGCCGCCAAACCCAGCACCGCTGCCCCGTAGGCGATGAAGAACGCCGCCATTCCGTACTCGAAGGCGACGGTGGTGCCCGACGTGTCGGCCAGCCAGCCCGCGAGCGGAAGGGCCGCGATACCGGCGAGGCCGGTGAGGATCGCGTCGGCACGCATCGCGAAACGCAGTAGGGCGTCCGTCGACTCGTTCAGCCGTTCTGAGAGTGCGGTCATGATGGTTTCCTTTCTTGTGGGGGTGAGGGACCGTTCCGGAGCCGACGCCGCAACCTCTGACGACGGCGGCTCCGGACCAGCCATGAGGGGGGTCACGTCAGGCGACGCACCCCGAGGTACTGGGCGTAGGCGAAGGCGAGGGTGACGGCGGTGAACCCGGCGATGCCCGCAACGCCGGCTTCGGTCAGCGGCAGCACGCCGGTCGCCAGCACCGCGGTCACGACAAGCGCGAAGACGATGTTGCCGACCAGCACGCCGACACCGACGCGGCGGACGTCGGCCATCCCGGCCGCCAGGAACAGTGCGGCGCCGTAGCCGACGAGCGCGGCGCCGGCGATCCATTCGCTGGTGGCCGACAGACCGCTCAGTCGGGACAGCGGGTCGGCGGCCATAGCGATGACCAGGCCGAGACCCCCGCACAGCGTCGCGTCAGCACGCAGCGCAACGCGCAGCAGCGAGTCGGTCGCATCGAGGTCGCCGGTGGTGTTTACCGGGTGGGTGGTTGCGGTGGTCATGTCACCGACAGTGCTCAGATGCCGCTGCCAGATCGACGCAGAACGCTGCCAGCTACTGCCAACCGCAGGTCACGTGGGTATCGGGCCCAACGCTGGCGCCGATGCGGATGCGCGTCAGTCCTGAGCGGCCACCAGGTTGCCGCGCAGATCGGCAGCGATCAGCCGCGCGGCGGCGTTCTGCCAGTTGTGCAGCGACCGCTGGGGCACTTCGGTGACGAACCACTGCCAGGCCTGGCGGGCCACGGGGTCGAGTCCCGCCGCGGTGGCGTTCTGCGCATAGGCCCGCACCCCGGCGACATACGGGAAGTACAGCGAGTTGTAGTGCCGCCACTCCTCGGTGGTGCCGAACTCGCCGCCGTCGCGGGGTTTGAGCCGGGCGATGCGCTCGGCCAGCAGCGCCTTGAGTTCGGTCGCCCGCTCCAGCGGCTGGCCGGAGGCGCCGCGCGAGGCCAACCGCTGGTCGATGATCGGCAGGTTGGTCAGCGGGCTGGCGATCAGCTTGGACAGGTCGCCGTAGTGCCCGAGCGCGCGGCGGGTGAGGCGGACGAACGTCTGCTCGTCGATGCCGTCGAGCGGATTGTCCTTGCGCAGCGGCAGCGCAGCCTCGGTGCTGCGCAGGGCGGCGCGGTCGGCGCGCAGGGCGGGCGAGCGCGAGAACGCCAACCGGTCGAGCACACCTGCCAGCGGGTCGGCCAGGACGTTGATCGCGATCGCGACCGCCAGGCTGGTGAACAGCAGCACCGTCAGCGCGGTGTCGTGACCGGTGACCGCCAGACCGATCAACGCCTGACCGCCGAACAGCACCGCCACCACCGTCGTCGCCGCGAACGAGCGCAGCATGTCGGCGCGCAACGCCTGCCCCTCGTCGAACGCATCCCCGATCGCGACCGCGACACCGAGCAGCGCCACGTCGAAACCCGTCGAAGCGAGCGCCAACCAGCTGGGCACCAGCCCCAGCGGGATGATCAGGATCGCGTTGCCCAACGCGAAGAACAACGTCGCGACCACCACGAAACCGACCACCGGGACCGGCTGCGACTGGCGCAGCACCGCGTACACCATGGCGCCAAGCGAGGGCACCGAGACCGCCGCGAACATCACCCAGTGGCCAAGGCGCAACGGGCCGTCGACGCTTCCGGCCATCGCGGCGCCGACGAACGCGGTCGCGGCCACCGCGGCGACCATGCCGAGCTCACCGGCACGGCCACGCCAGGTGTCACGGGGCCGGGACAGCTCGAGGAGCACCGCGAACCAGGCGATGCCCGGCACGGCGACGAGGTAGACCTCGATGCGGCTGAGCACGTCGGCGCCGCTGACGGTCCGCACGGCGTCCAGCGCGACCACCGCCGCGAAGCTCGTCAACCCGATCGCGGCCAGCACAAGCACGGGCTTACGCGGGTCGCGGGCCAGCAGGTACAGCCCCAACCACCAGCTGAGCGCGAAGACCACCGCCGACAGCGCAGCCATGACTTCAGTGTTCCATCAACTACGGCGTCACATCACATTCCGTACCGGCGATGGCGCACGGTGTAGTCGCGCAGCGCGCGCAGGAAGTCGACCCGCCGAAACGCCGGCCAGTAGGCGTCGGTGAACCACATCTCGGAGTACGCGCTCTGCCACAGCAGAAAGCCCGACAGCCGCTGCTCCCCCGAGGTGCGGATCACCAGGTCGGGGTCCGGTTGTCCGGAGGTGTAGAGGTTTTCCGAGATCGCGTCGATGGTGACGGCCTCGATCAGCTGTTCACCGGCGCTGCCGTTGGCCAGCTCCTTGCTCAGCAGTTGTCGTACAGCGTCGACGATCTCCTGGCGCCCGCCGTAACCGACGGCGAGGTTGACATGAAAGCAGCCCGGACCGGCGTCGGTGGACCCGACGGCGTCACGCAGCCGGCGCGCGGGCTCCTCGCCGATCAGCTCCAGATCGCCGACGGTGCGCACACTCCAGTGGTTGGCGGGCGCGCAGATCTCCTCCACGACGTCGGTGATGATGTCGATCAGCGGGGACAGTTCGTCGGGCGCACGCTGCAGGTTCTCGGTGGACAGCAGATAGACCGTCGCCATCTCGATGCCGGTTTCCTGACACCAGCGCAGCATGTCGGCGATCTTTCTGGCGCCCATCCGGTAGCCGACGCTGACGTCGTCGTGTCCAAGGTCACGTGCCCATCGGCGGTTGCCGTCGCACAGAACGGCAATATGGCGCGGCAGTTGGGATTTGGACCGTGCCAGCTCCTGGCGCAGCCGCATCTCATACAGCCGATAGGCCGGCTCTTTGAGTCGCGGGGGAATGAGCTCCACGAAGATCCAGACTACTGTGAGGTTCGAAAACCCCCATGGCATTAGTGGAGGTGACATGACCCGATCCATCGACAGCACCGATTCCGATAAGTCCCGCGACCCGCAGAACCCTGCGGAGGACTTTCCGGAAGCCGTTGTCGACGGTCTCGCCAATTTCATCGGTAAGCCGCGCGCACGGGGCTGGATACACGTGTACGCGGCGGGGATCGCAGCCATCTGCGGCGCCACGCTGGTGTCGGTGTCGTGGTCGATCCAGTCCACGCGCGCGGGCGTCGCGACGCTGATCTACACGCTCACCATCGTGGCGATGTTCGCGGTCAGCGGCGCGTACCACCGGGTCGACTGGAAGTCACCGACCGCACGCAAGTGGATGAAGCGACTCGACCACTCGATGATCTTCGTGTTCATCGCGGGCAGCTATACGCCGTTCGCCTTGCTGGCGTTGCCACAGACCGACGGCATGGTGCTGTTCTGGATCGTGTGGGGTGGTGCGATCGCGGGCGTGCTGCTCAAGTGCTTCTGGCCGTCGGCGCCGCGGTGGGTCGGCGTGCCGCTCTACATCCTGCTGGGCTGGGTGGCGGCGTGGTTCGTCGGACCGATCACGCACGGTGCGGGAGTGGCCGCGCTCGTGCTGCTGATCGTCGGGGGCGCGCTCTACAGCGTCGGCGGTGTGCTCTACGCGCTCAAGTGGCCCAACCCGTGGCCGACGGTGTTCGGCCATCACGAGTTCTTTCACGCGTGCACCGCGGTGGCGGCGATCTGCCACTACATCGCGATGTGGTTCGCGGTCTTCTAGAGCTGGGTGACGTTTTCGGGGGTCCAGTAGGCCTTCATCGACGCGATCTTGCCCTCCTCGTTGAAGGTCATCACGCTGATGATCTCGATGCGCATCTTGTTCTCGCCGAGGTCGATGGTCAGCGCCCAGAAGAACGCCGCCTCGTTGCCCAACGCCCGCAGCGTGACGACGTCGGCCTGGGCGCCCGTCGTGGGGAGCGCGTCGTAGAAACCGCGGATCGCCTTGCGGCCGATGTGCACCTCGCCGCCAACCGGATCCTCGACGGTGCCGTCGTCGGCGTACAACTCGGCGATGTCATCGGCCTTACCCTGCGCAGCCAGTTCGAGGTAACGGGTGACGGTCTTGGCGTTGTCTTCCGGCGTCGGCATGCGCCGAACGCTACACGGACGCGCCCAGGGCGGCAGCGAGTTCCGGCGCCGTGGTGACCGGCAGGTCGCATGTTCTGCCACGGCACACATAGGCGGCGTCGGCACCGCCGACGCGGTCGCGGTCGATCAGCGGTTCGGACGAATTCACCGCGCCGCCGACGACGACCGCTCCGCCCGGCGCGAGACGCCGCGCCGCCGACAGCAACTCCGACCGGGCGGGATCGCACGCCACCGCGATCTGGATCGGCCCGCGCACCGCCGCCTCTGCGACGGCGAGCCAGTGTCCGCCCGAGCGCGGTAACCGGGTCAGGATCGGCGTGGCTGCCGCCAGAGTGGCCTCGGCCGCCGCGCCGTAGCGATCCGCCCGCGCGGCGGGGGCGAGGTGCGCTGCGGTGAGCAGCGCCTCGGCGATCAGCGACGCACCCGACGGCGTCGCGCCGTCGAGCGGATCGGCTGGCCGCACCATCAATGCCTCGGCGTCGTCGGCGGTGTCGAACCACCGGCCGGGCCGGTCCGGGTCGGCGAAGTGCTCGAGCGCGATGTCGAGCAGCGTCATCGCGGCTTCCAGCCAGTCCGGGTCACCCGTCATCTGGTGAACGGTCAGCAGGCCGGTGGCCAACGCGCCGTGGTCTTCGAGGATCCCGGCGCTCGTGCCCACCGAACCTCCCAGGCTCGCCCGCCGCAGTCTGCCGTCGACGACGTGCAGATCCCACACGCCGCGCGCACAATTCGTTGCGGCGGTGAGCAATTCGGGCTGCTCGAGCGCGACGGCGGCTTCGGCGAGCGCGGTGATGGCCATCCCGTTCCACGCTGTGACGACCTTGTCGTCGCGGCCGGGTTGCGGCCGGGCGAGCCGGGCCGCCAGCAGCGCTGCACGCACCCTGGCAAACCGGTCCTGGTCGTCGGAGTCGCGTGGCAACTGCAGCACCGACGCGCCCTGCTCAAATGTGCCCGCCTCGGTCACGGCGAAAAGCTCTGCCGCCCACTGCCCGTCGTCGTCACCGAGGAACTCGCGCAATTGCGCGGGGGTGAAGACGTACGTCAGGCCTTCCACCCCGTCCGCGTCGGCATCCAGCGACGACGTGAACATGCCGTCGGCGCCGAGTTCGTCGACGATGAATGCGGCCGTCTCAACGGTAACCTTGTGCGCCAACGGGTTTCCGGTACGTCGCGCCCAATGGGCGTACGCCCGCAACAGTAGGGCGTTGTCATACAGCATCTTCTCGAAGTGCGGAACCACCCAGGCCGCGTCGACGCTGTAGCGGGCGAAGCCGCCCGCCAACTGATCGTAGATTCCGCCGCGCGCCATCGCCGTGCAGGTCCGCTCGACGGTTTCGATGGGCATGATGTCGCCCGTGCGTTCGTGGCTGCGCAGCAGACCCTCGAGCAACGCCGATGGTGGAAACTTCGGTGCGCCAGCGGGATTGGTGGCGAATCCACCGCGAGCGACGTCCTCGTCCTGCAGCACCGCGGCAACGGCGTGGTCGCACAGCGCGGGCTGCAACGGCGGTCCCCCGCCAGGCAACCCGGCCGCCATCGTCCGCAGTTCCTCGGTGATCTTCTCGGACGCCTGCTCGACTTCGCCGCGGCGGTTGTGCCAGGTGTCGATGACCGCGGCCAGCAGCTGGAGGAAGGTCGGCTTCGGGTAGTACGTCCCGCAGAAGAACGGCCTGCCGTCGGGAGTGAGGAAGCAGGTCATCGGCCAGCCACCCTGCCCCGTGAGCGCAACGGTCGCGTTCATGTACACCGCATCGAGGTCGGGACGCTCCTCGCGGTCGACCTTGATGCAGACGAAGCCGTCGTTCATCACCGCGGCGACCTCGTCGTCGTCGAACGACTCGTGGGCCATGACATGACACCAGTGGCAAGCCGCGTAGCCGATCGACAGCAGGATCGGCACATCGCGGTCGGCAGCCTCGGCCAGCGCCTCCGGCGTCCATTCGCGCCAGTGCACCGGGTTGGCGGCGTGCTGACGCAGATACGGGCTGGTGGCCCGCGAGAGTGTGTTAGCCCCCGGGCTCACGTTTCGTCCCGTCGGGCGGCGCATCGGACTCGATCGGCGCCTGGGGCTCGTCGGGCGGCTCGGCGATCTGGTCGGCTTCCGCATCCGGCGGGTCGAACGATTCCGGCACCTTGCGCAGCTGCCGGTTCATCGACCGGACCAGCAGGAACGTGCCGACCAGCAGCAGCACCACGATCAGCAGGCCCAACGGACTGGCCTTGCCGAAGTCCGGTCCGGTGTCCCTGGGTGGTTCCTGCTGGGCCAGCAGGTCGACGGCGAGCAGGAGGTTCATCGGCCCTCGATCCCGGCGAAGAGGTCGTCCTCAGGAAGCGATACGGGCACGCGCGAGCGGGCCAACTCGAACTCCTCGGTGGGCCAAAGCCGTTGCTGCCATTCGATCGGCGCGCGGAAGAAGTCCCCGTTGGGGTCGATCTGGGTGGCGTGCGCGCGCAACGCGTCGTCGCGCAGCGCGAAGTACTTGGCGCACTCGACGCGGGTGGTCACCCGCTTGGCGAAGATGTCGTGCTCGGGATCCCAGTGCTTGAGCCACTTCTCGAACGGGCCGACCTCACCGTGTTTGGCGAACTCGTCCTGCAGCAGCTGCATCCGCTGTCGCACGAAGCCGTGCGTGTAGTACAGCTTCTGGACACCCCACGGCTCGCCGGCGTCGGGGAACAGGAGGTGGTCACCGGCGGCGTCGTAGGCACCCATCGACACCTGGTGGCACCTGATGTGGTCCGGATGCGGATAGCCGCCGTTCTCGTCGTAGGTGGTCATCACGTGTGGCCGGAACTCGCGCACGACGCGCACCAGCGCCTCCACCGGTTGCTCGAGCGGCACCACGCCGAGGCAGCCTTCCGGCAGCGGCGGAAGCGGGTCGCCTTCGGGCAGGCCGGAGTCGACGAAGCCGAGCCAGCGGTGCTCGACGCCGAGGATCTCGGCGGCCTTGGCCATCTCGTCGCGGCGGATCTCGGCCATCCGGCCGTGCACCTCGGGCAGGTCCATGGCCGGGTTGAGGATGTCGCCGCGCTCGCCGCCGGTGAGCGTGACCACAAGCACGCGCACACCCTCGTCCACGTACCGAGCCATGGTGGCGGCACCCTTGCTGGACTCGTCGTCCGGGTGGGCGTGCACCGCCATCAACCGCAGTTCACTCAACCTGCTCTGCCTTATCATCGCGCTGTCGTCTCCGGCGATATCAACCCGCCGAGACGTCTCAATAGTCCCTATAGTTCCAGTTCTGTAGATCTATCCGACCGACGGGCATAGAAAACCAGATGATCGAGCGCCCCGCCGCACGCTACGGCCGCGAGCGGCTGCCCGGTAACCGCCGCCGTTGGGTCGCGGTCGCGTTCACGTTGCTCGCGCTGGCGGTGGGGGTGACGGTCGCCGTGGTGGCGTTCGGACGGTTCGAGAGCGAGCCCGTGACGGGCGAGCTGGGCGCCTACGAACTGGTCGACGACGAGACGGTGTCGGTCACGATCAGCGTCACCCGCGAGGACCCGTCCCAGCCGGTCGTCTGCATCGTGCGCGCCCGCTCCATCGACGGCGCCGAGACGGGCCGTCGGGAGGTGCTGGTCCCGCCGGCCTCGCAACAGACGGTGCAAGTGACCGCACCGGTCAAAGCGACACGCCAGCCCGTGATCGGCGATATTTACGGGTGCGGAACCGACGTGCCGTCGTATCTGGTGGCCCCTTGAAATCACGCTGATTCGTCGGTCCGGCAAACGGCGAACTGCGAATTCGTGAAATCCGGTTGGCCCGTCGGTGCTACCATGGTCGGGTACACGGTTCCTGCTGGAGCCGTGTATTGCTGCATTTGGTGCTGTGCTTGAGCACGTGAACCGCGGCAATACACGTCAAGCCCCGGCGCCGTACCACGAGACGTCTTACGCGAGAAAAGCGCGAGCACGCCGCAAGACCCAGAAGGACAGGAGCGCGACGATATGACCGATACGCAGGTCACCTGGCTTACCCAGGAGGCATTCGACCGGTTGAAGGCGGAGCTCGACCAGCTGATCGCCAACCGGCCCGTCATCGCCGCCGAGATCAATGACCGCCGCGAAGAGGGTGACCTCCGCGAGAACGGCGGCTACCACGCCGCCCGCGAGGAGCAGGGCCAGCAGGAGGCCCGGATCCGTCAGCTGCAGGAACTGCTCAACAGCGCCAAGGTCGGCGAGGCGCCCAAGCAGTCCGGCGTCGCGCTGCCCGGCTCGGTGGTCAAGGTGCAGTACGGCGACGACGAGAGCGACACCGAGACCTTCCTGATCGCCACCCGCCAAGAGGGCATCAGCGACGGCAAGCTCGAGGTGTACTCGCCGAAGTCTCCGCTGGGCGAGGCGCTCCTCGACGCGAAGGTCGGCGACGTGCGCACCTACACGGTGCCCAGCGGCAGCACGGTCAAGGTGAAGCTGCTCGAGGCCGAGCCGTATCACGCCTGACGGCCCGGCCCACCCCCAGCCGAATTCGAGTCGCGGACCGGATGCGGTTTAGCATCCGCTCATGGCGCAGATCGCCGAGGACCTTTTCCTGCTGCTGCTCGACAACGCTTCGGCGCAACCGGTTCTCGACCGTCCGCGCCGGGAGCGGGTGTTGGCCGCCGCGGTGCTGCTCGACCTGGCCCTGGCCTGCCGAATCCGCCCCTCGGTCGACGGTGACCCGGTCGAACCGGGCCGCCTGATCGCGTTGTCGGTGGCCGGCACGACGGACCCGGTCGCAGAACCGGCGCTTTCGCTGTTGCAGCGCCGCCCGTTGCGGCCCCGATCGGCGGTCAAGCGGCTGGCCAAGCACACCGAAAGCAACGTCGTCGGCCATCTGGAGCGAACCGGTCAGATCCGACGTATCCCTCTGCCGGACAGGCGGTTCGGACACGAGTTCGCATGGCCGCTGACCAACCGCAACCGCGTCGGCCACGCGCGCTCGGCGCTGTTGTCGGCGCTGTTCGATCGCAGGCCGCCGGGCCCGACCACAGCCGCGATCATCACGCTGCTGCACGCGATCGACGGTCTGGGCGCGCTGCTCAGCCTCAATGACCGGGGCTGGCGGTGGGTGCATGCCCGTGCCGGCGAGATCGCGCTGGGCAGCTGGGTCGAAGAGTCACCGACGGCGCTGCCCGAGATGAACCTCGCGGTCACGGCCTCGGCGCTGCGCTCGGCGCTGACCTAGCCGCTAGCTCAACGCCTGCTCGAGGTCGGCCAGCAGATCCGCGACGTCCTCGATACCGACCGACAGCCGCACCAGGTCATCGGGGACCTCCAGTTGGGAACCGGCGGTCGACGCGTGGGTCATGGCGCCGGGGTGCTCGATCAGCGATTCGACGCCGCCCAACGACTCGGCGAGAATGAAAACCTCTGTGCGGGAACACAGTTTGCGTGCGGCCTCCGCTCCCCCGCGCAGTCGCACGGAGATCATGCCCCCGAAGCCGGTCATCTGCCTTGCCGCGACCTCGTGGCCCGGATGCGTGGGCAGCCCCGGGTAGAGCACGGTCTCGATCGCGGGATGTCCCTCGAGGAACTCGGCGATGACGGCCGCGTTGTCACTGTGCCGCTGCATGCGGATCACCAGTGTCTTCAGGCCGCGAAGGGTGAGGTAGGCGTCGAAGGGGCCGGGCACCCCGCCCGCACCGTTCTGCAGGAAGGCGAACGCGGCGTCGAGTTCCTCGTCGTTGGTCAGCAGCGCGCCGCCCACCACGTCGGAGTGCCCCCCGATGTACTTGGTGGTCGAGTGCAACACGATGTCGGCGCCCAGCAGCAGCGGCTGCTGCAGCGCGGGTGAGGCGAAGGTGTTGTCCACCAACACTTTCACATTCGACGTCGCCGCGATCTGCGCGATCGCGCTGATGTCGGCGATCGACAGCAGCGGGTTGGTCGGCGTCTCGACCAGGATCAACCGGGTGTTCGGCGTGATCGCCGCGCGCACCGCGTCCAGATCGGCGAGCGCAACGGCGGTGTAGTCGATGCCCCACTTGGTGAATACCTTGTCGATCAGCCGGAATGTCCCGCCGTAAGCGTCGTCGGGCATCACCACGTGGTCACCGGGCCGCAGAACCGCCCGCAACGCGCAATCCGTCGCCGCCATACCCGAGGAGAACGCCCGCCCGTAGGCCGCGGCCTCCACCGCGGCGAGGGAGACCTCCAGCGCCGCCCGGGTGGGGTTGCCGGTTCTGGCGTATTCGTAGCCTCCGCGCAGCCCGCCGACGCCGTCCTGCGCGAACGTCGAGCTGGCGTAGATCGGCGCGTTGACGGCACCCGTTGTCAGATCGGGTCGGACGGCGTGGATGGCCTTCGTGGAAAGACCCTGAGTAGAAAGGCCCTGCGTTTCGTTCTTCGACATCACCGCTCAGCCTAGCCACGACTGTGCCGCATGCCGACCGGGTAGACATGTCCCATGAATTCTGCGACCCGCCTCGACGACATGCTCGAGCTGGATTCCCTGCTCTCACCCGAGGACATCGAGCTGCGCCAGACCGTGCGCCGGTTCGGCGAACAGCGGCTGCGGCCGTTCATCGCCGAGTGGTTCGAAACCGGTCAGGTGCCGGTTCGCGAACTGGCCGCCGAGTTCGGCAAGCTCGGGCTTCTGGGCATGCACCTCAAGGGTTACGGCTGCGGCGGATCGACCGCGACGGCCTACGGCCTGGTGTGCCAGGAACTCGAGGCGGTGGACAGCGGGCTGCGCAGCCTGGTCTCGGTGCAGGGCTCGCTGGCGATGTTCGCGATCCACCGCTGGGGCAGCGAGGAGCAGCGCAATCGTTGGCTGCCCGCGATGGCCACCGGTGAGGCCATCGGGTGTTTCGGGCTGACCGAACCCGACTTCGGCTCCAATCCGGGCGGGATGCGCACGACCGCCAAGCGGGACGGATCGGATTGGATCCTGCGCGGTTCGAAGATGTGGATCACCAACGGGTCGGTTGCCGATGTGGCGGTCGTGTGGGCCCGAACCGACGACGGGATAGCCGGATTTCTGGTGCCCGCCGGAACGCCGGGATTCTCCGCGACCGACATGACACACAAGCTGTCGCTGCGGGCCTCGGTCACCTCGGAATTACACCTCGACGACGTCCGGTTGCCGGCCGACGCGAAGCTTCCCGACGCCCGGGGACTGTCCGGGCCGCTCAGCTGCCTGTCGGAGGCCCGGTTCGGCATTGTGTTCGGCAGTGTCGGCGCCGCCAGGGACTGCCTGCAGAGCGCGCTGGACTACGTCGGCACACGGGAGGTGTTCGACAAACCGCTGGCGGGCTACCAGCTGACTCAAGCCAAAATCGCTGATATGGCAGTCGAACTCGGCAAAGCTCAACTTCTCGCCCTTCACCTCGGCAAGCTCAAGGACGAGGGCAAGATCAAGCCCGAGCAGGTCAGCCTCGGCAAGCTGAACAATGTCCGCGAGGCCATCCAGATCGCCCGTCAGTGTCGAACCCTGTTGGGCGCCAACGGGATCACCCTGGAGTATCCGGTCATCCGGCACGCCAACAACCTGGAGTCGGTGCTGACGTACGAGGGCACCTCGGAGGTGCATCAGTTGGTCATCGGTGAGGCGCTGACCGGCGTCAGCGCCTTCCGATGATCGGTTACTGCTGCGGAGTGACCTGAGGCGGCGGACCGGGCGGTAATGGCTGCGGGTTGAGGTCGGCGACCTGACCCCCGCTGAGCTTGCGATAGGCGTACACCTCGATGAGCGCGACCAGCGGAAGCGCGACGAGCAGACCCACGCCGCAGAGCAACGCCCCAACGACCGTGATGGCGAAGACAGCCAGCAATGTCAGCAGCACCTGACCGAAGTTGTTCTTCGCGATGTCGAAGCTCGTCTTGATCGCGTCGATCGGCGAGAGGTTGCGGTCCAGCAGGGCGATCACGGTGAACATCGTGAAGATGGCCACGATGAATCCTGGGAGGACGCACAGCGCAAAGCCGATCGAGGTCAACAGCCCGACGATCACGCCCGCGATGATGACCGCGCCGACGTTACGCGGCTTGAAGAACGAACCGATCGTCACCGGCTGACCGTCGGCGATGGCCAACATGCCGTTGTAGTAGGCAGATTGGATGATTCCGCCGACGACCAGCGCCACAATCCAGCCGAGGATGGTGATCGCGATACTGGCGGGCCCGGAGACGCTGTAGGAGAAGGAGAATCCGTCGCCGTCCGACGAGTAGCTCGTCGACTCCGGGTCCACCACGGCCGATAGCGCGCTGAACAAGGCTTGCACCGCGAAGACGATGATCCCGTATACCAGCGTCGGAACGATCAACGCGGCGGCGTTGGAGGTGAATTTGCCCCACGCCCACGAGAACGCCTCTCCGACGCTATACCGCTGAGCGCCAGGGTATCCCGGCCCGCCCGGTGGCGGATAGCCACCTGCAGGCGGGTAACCGCCCTGCCCCGGTGGCGGATAACCACCGGGAGGTGGCGGAGGGTTGTTTCCCGGCGGAGGAGGCGGTTGATCAGTCATGTGACCTTCCCGGTTGACGACAATGGTAAGCAGACGGTGCTGATGAGTTTATCCGCAATGGTCTGCCGTTTGGCGTCCCACAGCGGGAACAGATAACCGATATAACAGATCGCGGCGTCGATGGTATGCGCCAGTTGCCGCAGGACAGACATACCGAAACCGATTGGCTGCCCGGTCTTTTCACTGACCACCTTGAAGTTCTGCAGCGACTTGCCGATGCTGGAGCCGGTGGTGCCCTGTCGGTAGCCGTAATTCCAGATCACGTATGCCAGAACGAGAATCGGAGCGATGAAGGAAGCCGACGCCTGTCCCAGCATCGACGGCTCCATCACGCAGATCTCACGCATGTCGGCGTCTGAATACTCTGTCACACAGGTGGTTTCCTGCGTTGCGAGTAACACGGCCCAGCCGATGCCGAGGATGAGGAACGTGGGAATGTTATCGATCAGCCAGGCCAACACGCGGGTGAACCAGGGCGTGTAAGCCTCTCTCGGTAGTGCTTGAACCGGTTGCGCTGGAGGTGGATACCTGGTCGCCATTTGCGGTGGCGGAGTGCCGTCGCCCTGCGAACCGTCGGGTGAAGACGGACCGCGTGCCGGAGGCGGCGGTTCATCGTTCATGGACGGCTCCAGTCAATGGCTTAGCTGGGTTCAAGCGTGCCTAATCTACCCGAGAAGCGGCTTTGTGCAGGGTTTTCTGTGCGAAACACACCGCCGCTACCAAAAGTCAGCAACTCTGCGGCAGACACCGCTTCGCCAGACCCTGTCGGGCTGTTTGCCAGGCGTCGACGGCCCGATGACGGTGAGACGCTAGCGAACCCGGCGCTTGCTTCCGTCGGACAGGAAACCGAGCAGGTCGTGGCGGGTCAGCACGCCGACGGGCTTACCCTCCTCGACCACCATCACAGCGTCGCACTCGCGAAGTTCTTTCGCTGCGGCGCTGACAAGTTCGCCGGCGCCGATCAGCGGCATCGGCGGGCTCATGTGCTCGGCCACCGCATCGGCGAGCTTGGCCCGTCCCTCGAACACGGCGGAGAGCAGTTCGCGTTCGGACACGCTGCCCGCGACCTCCCCGGCCATCACCGGCGGTTCGGCGCCGACGACGGGCATCTGTGAGACGCCGTATTCGCGCAGGATCCCGATGGCGTCGCGGACGGTCTCCGACGGGTGCGTATGCACGAGGTCGGGCAACGCCCCCGACTTGCCGCGCAGCACTTCGCCGACCGTGGACTCCTCCACCGACCCGTCCATCCGGCTACGCAAAAAGCCGTACGACGACATCCAGTCGTCGTTGAAAACCTTTGCGAGATAACCTCTTCCGCCGTCGGGCAACAGCACGACGACCAGCGCGTCGGGGCCGGCCTGTTCGGCCACCTTGTTGGCGGCCACCACTGCCATACCGCATGACCCGCCGACGAGCAGCGCCTCTTCGCGCGCAAGCCTGCGCGTCATCTCGAACGAATCGGCATCCGAAACCGCGATGATCTCGTCGGGCACCGCGGGGTCGTAGGCCTTGGGCCAGAAGTCCTCGCCCACGCCCTCCACCAGATACGGCCGTCCCGAGCCACCGGAGTACACCGAACCCTCCGGATCGGCGCCGATGACCCGCACCTTGCCGTCGGACACTTCCTTCAGGTAGCGACCGGCGCCGGTGATGGTGCCCCCGGTGCCCACACCCGCCACAAAATGCGTGACCTTGCCGTCGGTGTCGGCCCAGATCTCCGGTCCGGTGGTCTCGTAATGCGACTCGGGCCCCATCGGGTTGGAGTACTGGTCCGGCTTCCACGCGCCGTCGATCTCTCCGACCAGCCGGTCGGAGACGCTGTAGTAGCTGTCGGGATGATCGGGTGGCACCGCGGTCGGACACACCACCACGTCGGCGCCGTATGCGCGCAGCACGTTGCGCTTGTCCTCGCCGACCTTGTCAGGGCAGACGAAGATGCACTTGTAACCCCGCTGCTGGGCGATCAGCGCCAGCCCCACCCCCGTGTTCCCCGACGTCGGTTCGACGATCGTGCCGCCGGGCTTGAGCTCCCCGCTGGCCTCGGCAGCGTCGATCATCTTGATCGCGATGCGGTCCTTCGAGCTGCCGCCGGGGTTGAGGTACTCGATCTTGGCCGCGACCATGCCCGCCCCCGGCGGTACAACAGAGTTCAGCTGCACCAGGGGGGTATTGCCGATGAGCTCACTGACGTGCCGGGCGATCCGCATGACTCCATCGTGTCAGGCGACTCCCGCCGTCACCAGGTCGGCTACCAGGTGGCCTCGCGGATGTATTCGCCGATCTGGCGCAACGAGCGTTTCGCCTCGGGCACGATCGGCGCCGCGATCTGGAACACGTGCATCTGCCCTGGCCAGACGCGGACTTCGACCGGCACACCGGCCGCAGCCAGGCGCCGCGCGGCCTTGCGCGCATCGCTCACCAGTACCTCGGAGCCCGAGACGTGGATCAGCGTGCGGGGCAGGCCGGGTTCGATGTGGTCGAGCGGCTCGTAGACCTCTTCGGGCTTGCCATCCTTGCGCCCATGCCGCGCCGCATCCTCGATCAGGTCGACGAGCGCGTGGAATGCCCGCGGCGGGAACATCGCGTCGGTACGGATGTTCGGGTGGTTGGCCCGCGCCTCGTTGTCGATCTCGAAAAGGGGCGACATCGTCACCATCGCGGCAGGCACCTCACCCTCGAGGCCTTCGCGCTGCAGGCGTTCGGCCAGGGCCAGCGCCAAGTAGCCGCCCGCGGAGTCGCCGGCCAGAACGATCTGGTCGGGCTCATAGCCGTGCAGGCGCAGCCACTGGTAGGCGTCGTAGCAGTCGTCGATCGCCATGCCGACGGAGTGTTTCGGGATCATCCGGTAGTTGACGACCAGCACCGGACAATCGGCGTAGCCCGACAGCGCCTGCACCAGGCGGCCGTGCGAGTTGACACCGCAGGTCAGGAATGCGCCGCCGTGCAAGTAGAGGATGACGCCGCGTTTGCCGTCCGCGGGCAGCACACCAGGCGCCCTGACGAGTTGCGCAGTGCATTTCGGCAAAGAGATCGTGGCCCGCACGGTGCCAGGCGCAGGCCGCGCGATGCGCGAGACAAAGTCGACAAGACCCCACGGCCACGGCAGCTTCGGCGCATAGCTGCCGATAGCTAGCGTGGGCCGAACAGTTAGCAGGGCCGCGAGCGATGCAAGCCGACCGCCGAGGCTCGGGCCGTCTTCGACGACCTCTACCGGCGCTCCGTCGCTGACTGGAAACTTGCGCGGTTTACGCGCGTGAACAGGCGATACTCCTGGCCGGCGAACATGGCCAACCTTGCTTGGTGCGGTCATTACAACCACCCCCTCCGACGTTTCAAGCCGCCGTGGTGTCGAGCACGCCTAATTTTCTGGACGTGACTCGCATCTTAGCTTGACACCTTATGTTCGTTTCAACAATCAGCGAGTCATATTCGATACCGGAGTTGATACCGCAATGTGACCCCTTAACGCTTCTCGCCACGCGGATAGCCCCGGAAAAGCCTCTTAAACTTGCCGACGTGGGCACACCACGACGGACGAGCACCATCGCCTTTGCAGCCGCGGCCACGCTCGGCTCGGTCGGTTCGGCCTATATCGGGGCGCGCAACCTGCTGATCGGGCAGGCCGATCAGGCTCGTCGCGTCATTCCGCACGCGTGGGACATCCCGCCCCGCGCCGACGGCGTCTACGCACCTGGCGGCGGTCCCGTCGAGCGCTGGCGCCGTGACGTGCCGTTCGACCTGCACCTGATGGTCTTCGGCGACTCCACCGCAACCGGTTACGGCGCCACCTCCGCCGAGGAGGTGCCCGGAGTCCTGCTCGCGAGGGGTCTGGCCGAGGTCTCCGGTAAGCGGATCCGGCTGAGCACCAAGGCGATCGTCGGGGCGACGTCGAAGGGACTGTCGGGCCAGATCGACGCGATGTTCGTCGCGGGCCCACCGCCCGACGCCGCGGTGATCATGATCGGCGCCAACGACATCACCCGGCCGAACGGCATCCGACCGTCGGCGCGCCGACTGGGAAAGGCGGTGCGTCGGTTGCGGGCCGCGGGCGCCGTCGTGGTGGTGGGCACCTGCCCTGATTTCGGCGTCATCACCGCGATACCGCAGCCCCTGCGCGCGGTGACACGCAGCCGCGGCCTTCAGCTGGCCCGGGTTCAGACGGCTGCGGTGCGAGCCGAGGGCGGGGTTCCCGTGCCGCTGGCCGACCTGCTGGCGCCGCACTTTCGGTCCACCCCCGACGTGCTGTTCTCCCCCGACATGTTCCACCCGTCGGGCGCGGGTTATGCGCTGGCAGCCAACCAACTGCTGCCCGCGCTGTGTAATGCGTTGAGCGACTGGCTCGGTGGCGCGGCGCCGGAGTTACCGTGGCGGACGCGCTCGGGTGAGGGCTTCGCGCTGCTGGCCCGGGTGGGCGGATTCAGCAGGCTGTGGCGGCGGTCGACCGGGGTCCCCGCACCCATCGTGGCGTCCGCGAGCTAGGTTCTCCTCATAGCCGTCAATGCGAGGAGACACCATGCCTGAAGCCGTCATTGTCGCGACCGCGCGGTCGCCGATCGGCCGCGCCGCCAAGGGTTCACTGGTCGACATCCGTCCCGACGACCTGGCCGCGCAGATGGTGCGCGCGGCGCTGGACAAGGTGCCCGCACTGGATCCGCGGGAAATCGACGACCTGATCATGGGCTGCGGCCAGCCCGCAGGCGAGGCCGGATTCAACGTCGGCAGGGCGGTGGCCGTGCAGCTCGGCTACGACTTCCTGCCGGGCACGACGGTGAACCGCTACTGCTCGTCGTCGCTGCAGACCACGCGCATGGCGTTCCACGCGATCAAGGCCGGCGAGGGACATGCGTTCATTTCGGCTGGCGTGGAGACGGTTTCGCGGTTCCCGAAGGGTACGGCGGACGGTTGGCCCGACAGCAAGAACCCGTTGTTCGCCGACGCGATGAGCCGCTCGGATCAGGCGGCCGCCGGTGCCGAGGAGTGGCACGACCCGCGCGAGGACGGCTTGCTGCCGGACGTCTACATCGCGATGGGCCAGACCGCCGAAAACGTCGCGCTGTACACGGGCATCAGCCGCGAGGACCAGGACCACTGGGGTGTTCGGTCGCAGAACCGCGCCGAGGAGGCCATCAAGAACGGCTTCTTCGAGCGCGAGATCGTCCCGGTGACTCTGCCCGACGGAACCGTCGTCTCCACCGATGATGGTCCTCGGGCCGGGACCACCTACGAGAAGATCAGCCAACTCAAGCCGGTGTTCCGGCCGAACGGCACCGTGACCGCCGGCAACGCCTGCCCACTCAACGACGGCGCCGCCGCGTTGATCGTCATGTCGGACACCAAGGCTCGCGAGCTGGGTCTGACGCCGCTGGCGCGTGTCGTGTCGACGGGAGTGAGCGGGCTGTCGCCGGAGATCATGGGTCTCGGCCCGATCGAGGCGACGAAGAAGGCGCTGGCCAACGCCGGCATGTCGATCGGCGATATCGACCTCTACGAGATCAATGAGGCCTTCGCGGTGCAGGTGCTCGGCTCGGCGCGCGAACTGGGCATGGACGAGGACAAGCTCAACGTCTCGGGTGGTGCGATCGCACTGGGCCATCCGTTCGGCATGACCGGCGCGCGGATCACCGCGACACTGCTGAACAACCTGACGACCCACGACAAGACGTTCGGCCTCGAGACGATGTGTGTCGGCGGCGGCCAGGGCATGGCGATGGTGATCGAGCGGCTGTCCTAGCCCGCGAAGAGCCCGCGAAAACGAAAAGGCCCGGCACATTTCGTGCCGGGCCTTCTCGTCAAGCTGCTAATCGCTTTGGAAGTACGACAGCAGTCGCAGGATCTCGATGTACAGCCAGACCAGCGTGACGGTCAGGCCGAGCGCAACGCCCCACGCCGCCTTCTCCGGTGCACCGGCGCGGATCATCTGATCGGCCGAATCGAAGTCGATCAGGAAGCTGAACGCGGCCAGGCCGATGCAGACCAGCGAGAAGATGATCGCGATCGGACCACCGGCGCGCAGGCCCATGCCCTCGCCGCCGCCGACACCGAACATCGCCAGCACCAGGTTGCCGAGCATGAGCACCAGGACACCGAATAGGCCGGCGACGATCATGCGGGTGAACTTCGGGGTGACGCGGATGGCGCCGGTCTTGTAGACGACGAGCATGCCGAAGAACACGCCGAACGTGGCGAGCACCGCCTGGGTGATCAGCGCGCCCGCGCTGCCGCCCGCGATCTCGACGCTCCTACCGAACACCCACGAGATGGCGCCCAGGAAAAGGCCCTCCAGGCCCGCGTAGCTCAAGACGATCGCGGGGTTGTCCTGCTTGCGACCGAAGGTGGCCACCAGGACCAACACCAGGCCGCCGATCGCGCCGACCATCGCCAGCGGAAGGGCAACAGCCGGGTTCACCGCCGCCAGGAAGTAGGTGACGACTGCGACGGCCGCCAACACCGCCAGCGTGACGCCGGTCTTGGTGACGACATCGTCGATGGTCATCGGGCGGGCAACGCCGGCCTGGCGCTGCTCCGGGTACTGCGTCACATAGGGGTCGGCGTGAACCGCCTGCGTACCGTAGCCGGCGGCCCCGGTACCGAACTGCGCATATCCGCCCTGCGACTTTGGCAGGGATCGAAATACGGGGTTGCTGGATTCCCGCACCGTGGGTTCCTCTCCTGATGATGTCGATCGTCAATCGGCGAACACACCGTCAACGAATCATGTCCCTGGTCGGTTCCCGGCCGTGCCGATCACTTTCCCAGCTGGTTCACAAGAAACCCTACCCAAAGCGTTCGCAGGTCGGGCAACGTTCTACATTGCATACTCGTGGGCGAAAACGAGGATGTCCTAGTAACCGTTGACCGCGGCGTCGGCCTGATCACCCTCAACCGGCCCAAGGCCATCAATTCGCTGAACCACTCCATGGTCACCGCGATGTCGCGTGTGCTGGCCGAATGGGCCCACGACGATGCCGTCACCGCCGTCATCGTCGACGGCGCCGGCGAACGCGGCCTGTGCGCGGGCGGCGACATCGTCGCGCTCTATCACAGCGCCAGGGCCGAGGGACCTGACAAAGGACGTGAAGCGCGCCTGTTCTGGTACGACGAATACCTGCTCAACGCCCAGATCGGCCGGTTCACCAAACCGTATGTCGCCCTGATGGACGGCATCGTGATGGGCGGCGGCGTCGGGGTCAGCGCCCACGGCAGCGTGCGCGTCGTCACCGACACCACCAAGATGGCGATGCCGGAGGTCGGCATCGGCTTCGTCCCCGACGTCGGCGGCACGCTCATCCTGTCGCACGCACCCGGGCTGCTCGGCTACCACGCCGCGCTCACGGGCGCGAACTTCGACGGCGCCGACGCGATCGCGATGGGATTCGCCGACCACTTCGTACCCCACGATAAGCTCGCCGACTTCAAGGCCGCGGTCCTCGCGGACGGGATCAATGACGCACTGGCCGCCCATGCCGTCGAGCCACCGCCGAGTAACCTTCTGCGGCAACGCGAATGGATCGACCGGTGCTATGCCGGTGAGACCGTCCTCGACATCGTCGCCGCGCTGCGCGGTCACGACGACGCGGCTGCCGGCGAGGCGGGCGATCTCATCGAGAGCCGCTCGCCCGTCTCGGTTTCCGTCGCGCTCGAAGCGCTGCGCCGCGCCGCGAAACTCGACACACTCGAAGACGTGCTGCGCCAGGAGTACCGGACCTCGTGCGGGGCGCTGCGCTCCCACGACTTCGTCGAGGGTATCCGCGCCCAGGTTGTCGACAAGGACCGCAATCCGAAATGGTCGCCCGCCTCGTTGGCGGCGGTCACCACAGCCGACGTGGAGGATTACTTCGCGCCGGCCGATCGCGAACTGGAGTTCTCATGACCGACTACGACACCATTATTGTCACGCGTGACGACCGTGTCGCGACCATCACGCTGAACCGGCCGAAGGCACTCAACGCGCTCAACAGCCAGGTGATGGACGAAGTCACCTCCGCGGCAGCCGAATTGGACAACGATCCGGCGATCGGCGCCATCATCATCACCGGCAACGAGAAGGCGTTCGCCGCGGGAGCCGACATCAAGGAGATGGCGAGCCTGTCGTTCGCGGACGTCTTCGCCAGCGACTTCTTCGCAGCCTGGGGTTCGTTCGCCGCCACCCGCACCCCCACGATCGCGGCCGTCGCCGGCTATGCGCTCGGCGGTGGCTGCGAGTTGGCGATGATGTGCGATCTGCTGATCGCCGCCGACACCGCGAAATTCGGCCAGCCCGAGATCAAGCTCGGTGTGCTGCCCGGCATGGGCGGCTCGCAGCGGCTGACCCGCGCCATCGGCAAGGCCAAGGCCATGGACCTGATCCTCACCGGGCGCAACATGGGCGCCGAGGAGGCCGAACGCGCGGGCCTGGTGTCGCGGGTGGTGCCCGCCGACACACTGCTCGACGAGGCCAACGCGGTCGCCAAGACCATCGCCGGAATGTCGCTGTCGGCGTCGCGGATGGCGAAGGAGGCCGTCAACCGTGCCTTCGAATCGACTCTGGCCGAGGGCCTTCTGTACGAGCGCAGGCTGTTCCACTCGGCGTTCGCGACCGACGACCAGACCGAGGGCATGAACGCGTTCACCGAGAAGCGCCCACCGGCCTTCCGCCACCGTTAATCTGCGGTGGTGACCGACACCCGCGACGACACCGACACCACGGTCGAAGAACCGCGGGAGAAGCCGGTCAAGACGTCCAAGGACACGCCTTGGTGGGTGCGCAACTACACCTTCACCGGCACCGCGCTGGGCCTGGTGTTCCTGTGGCTGTCGATGACGCCGTCGCTGCTCCCGCGAGGTCCGTTGTTCCAGGGGCTGGTCAGCGGAGGCGCAGGCGCTTTCGGTTATGCCCTCGGCGTGTTCGTGGTGTGGCTGGTGCGCTACATGCGGTCCAAGGACAGCAGCCCGCCCGCCCCGCGACAGGCCTGGATCGCCCTGGTGGTCATCGGCGTCATCGGCCAGATCCTGATGATCGTCTACTTCCACATCTGGCAGGACGAGGTCCGCGATCTCAACGGTGTTCCGCGCATGGGCTTCTGGGATCATCCCCTGACCGCCGTGCTGTCCATCGTGACGCTGTTCGTGCTCGTCGAGATCGGGCAGCTGATCGGCAGGCTCGTGCGCTTCCTGGTCCGGCAACTCGAACGCGTTGCACCGCCGAGGGTTTCGGCGGTTGTGGTGGTGGTGCTGCTGATCGCGCTCACCATCGCGCTACTGAACGGCATCGTGGTGCGCTTCGCGATGAGCACGATCAACAACACGTTCGCGGCAGTCAACGACGAGACCGACCCTGATTTCACGGCGCCCACATCACCGTTGCGGTCCGGCGGTCCCCAGTCGCTGGCCAGCTGGGAATCCCTTGGCCACCAGGGCCGGATATTCGTGGCGGCGGGGCCGACGGTCGAGCAGTTGACGGATTTCAACGGCCGGCCTGCCGTCGAACCGATCCGCGTCTACGCCGGTCTGCATTCCGCGGACGGAATCAAGGCAACCGCCGCGCTGGCGGCCCGCGAACTGCAGCGCACCGGCGGGCTGGACCGCGACGTCGTCGCCGTGGCCACCACCACCGGCACCGGCTGGATCAACGAAGCCGAAGCCTCTGCGCTGGAATACATGTACAACGGCGACACCGCGATCGTGTCGATGCAGTACTCGTTTCTGCCGAGTTGGCTGTCGTTCCTCGTGGACAAGGAGAACGCGCGGCAGGCGGGTCAGGCGTTGTTCGAGGCCGTCGACGCGCTGATCCGGGAGATCCCCGAGGCGCAGCGACCGCGCCTGGTCGTGTTCGGGGAGAGCCTCGGATCGTTCGGCGGTGAAGCGCCTTTCCTCGCGCTCAACAACCTCATCGCCCGCACGGACGGTGCACTGTTCAGCGGCCCCACGTTCAACAACACGATCTGGACGCAGCTGACCCGTGACCGCGACCCCGGCTCCCCGATGTGGCTGCCGATCTACGACGACGGCGAGAACGTCCACTTCGCCGCCAGCGCCCAGGATTTGAGCCGGCCGGACGGCCCCTGGGGGGATCCGCGGGTGGTGTACCTGCAGCACGCGTCGGACCCGATCGCGTGGTTCAACCCGGATCTGCTGTTCGCCGAACCGGACTGGCTAAAGGAGCCACGAGGTTACGACGTCTCCGGCCGGATGCAGTGGATACCCGTGGTGACGTTCCTCCAGGTGTCGGCGGACATGGCCGTGGCCGTGGATGTGCCCGACGGGCACGGCCACGTCTACGTCAAGGATGTGGCCAACGCGTGGGCGGCGATCCTGCAGCCGCCGGGCTGGACACCGGAGAAGACCGAACGCCTGCGGCCGCTGCTGAGCAGCGACGAGAAGGATTAGCGAAAAGGATTAGGCCAGAACGCCTTTCAACGCGTGATATCCGCCGATGACATCGGTCGCGCGGTGCAGGCCCAGATCGAGCAGCGCCGCCGCGGCCAGGCTGGAGGTGTAGCCCTCCGAGCACAGCACCACCCACTCGACGTCATCGTCGACGGCCTGCGGCAGCCGCGCCTCGCTGGTCGGGTCGCAACGCCATTCGAGTACGTTGCGTTCGATCACCAACGCTTCTGCCACCTCCCCCTCGCGTGCGCGTTGGGCTTGCGGGCGGATGTCGACGAGGATCGCGCCGCGGTCCAACGCCGCGGGCACCTCGGCCGCCGGCAACCTGTGCAGGCGGGCGCGGGCGTCGTCCAGGATCCGGTCGATGCGACTTGCCACGATCAGCCCTCCGGTCCGCCGGTCAGCTTGGTCCGATTGCGGCGCAACATGTTCCGTGCCGTCACCTCGTAATACGACATCGCGGTCAACGGCGGCGAATACGCGTGCACGCTCAGCGTGGGGGTGACCGGGGCCGAGGTGTCACGATCGGGTGCCCACACTACGTCGTGTACCCATCCCAGCGGGAAGGCGGCCTGATCCCCGGCGTGCAGCCTGCGTCGCCGCAATGCTCCACCGTCCCAGCGGGTCTCGCGCAACGCGCCCGAGATCACCGTCAGGGCCCCAAGGGAGCCGCCGTGGTCGTGCATCTCGGTCGACCGGTCGGGCACCCAGCTGATCAGCCAGATGTCGAGCTCGTCATCACCATGGAGGCGGGTGAACCAGCGTTCGTCGCCAGGCGGTCCGCCAGCAGGCAGCAGGTGGTCGTAGCGACCGGTGAGCACATCGTCGGCGCAGCGGTCGGAAGCGAGCAACAGATCGGGCAGCCGCAGCCGCGTCGGTGCGGACACCGCGGGTACGGCAGTGGGCAGGGCTGCAGGGGAGGCCATGAAAGCTCCAAGAGAACCGGAATCGGGCAGGGGCGGCGCTAGGGCCGACAACACTCCTGGCGTCCGGTCGTCATGAGAGCAAGCCTGGCATGGGCGTGCCATTCCAACCCGGCCGGAGGCGACGGTCCCGCACGCTCGGAGCCTGTCGTCGCAGGCCAGACGCGTGTTTGCGGGATCGGCGGATAGATTCACCGTGAGCGCAACCTCGGCGATCGGTGCAGCCGGTGTCGGTCGCGGGCGAGCCGTTGCCTAGATTGACGGGCATGCGCATGCGTCACGGTGTCGCGGCGGCCGCAGTGATGGTGGGTGTCGTCGCGGGATGTTCGTCGGGTACCGAAGACACCTCCGAGCCGTCGGCCGACTCGACGCCCACGGCCACCAGCTCGGAAACACCCACCGCGGCACCGGGTTCGGTCGCCGTCTCCCCCGACGGTGTCACCACCGCGGTCGGCGCTCCCGCCGACTCGACCGAGGAGGAGTACTTCAAGGCCTGCGCCACGGCGCGGCAGTGGATGGACGAACAGGGTGGTGACCCGAAGTCACAGATCGAGCCCTACCTCGGCATGGTGCAATCAACGGATTCGGCGGGGCCTGGAACGTACGGCACACCGTGGACGCAGTTGCCGCCGCCGCGTCAGGCCGCGGTCATCGTCGCCGTGCAGGCGGCGGCCGACGGCCTCTGCGCCTGAAACCGGCGGCCAGAATCGGCGCCGGCAGGCGACAATGGCGGCATGGCTGGCAAGCGGGTCGCGCTGGCGCTGGGCAGCGGCGGCGCCCGCGGCTACGCCCACATCGGGGTGATCGAGGAACTTCAGGACCGCGGCTACGAGATCGTCGGCATCGCAGGATCGTCCATGGGGGCTCTCGTCGGTGGGCTGCACGCGGCGGGCAAGCTCGACGAGTTCTCCGACTGGGCGAAGTCGCTCACCCAGGGCGCCGTGCTGCGTCTGCTCGATCCCTCGATCACCGCGGCGGGCGTGCTGCGCGCGACCAAGATCCTCGACGCTGTTCGCGACATCCTGGGCGAGGTGCGCATCGAGGACCTGCCGATCCCCTACACGGCGGTCTCGACCGATCTCATCGCCGGCAAGTCGGTATGGCTGCAGAGGGGCCCGGTGGACGCCGCGATCCGCGCGTCGATCGCGATCCCCGGCGTCATCGCACCGCATGTGCTCGACGGGCGTCTGCTCGCCGACGGCGGCATCCTCGAACCGCTGCCCATGGCGCCGATCGCAGCCGTCAACGCCGACCTCACCATCGCGGTGTCCTTGGCCGGCAGCGAGGCCGGCGGCGGCGAAGAACCTGTAGAACCAGCGGGACAGGGTCAACGCGCCACCACCGAGTGGCTGGCCAGGGTGTGGCGCAGCACCGCGTCACTGTTCGAGTCGAATGCGATGCTGAACCGCACGGGATCGGGACCGGAGGACGATCCGGCGGGCGGGGACAGCGAGGAGGAGCTCGTCGACGCGACGAAGGAAGCGTCCGTGGTGCCCAAGCTCGGGAGCTTCGAGGTGATGAACCGCACGATCGACATCGCGCAGGCGGCGCTCGCCAGGCACCAGCTCGCCGGTTATCCGCCCGACATGCTCATCGAGGTACCCCGTTCGGCTTGTCGGAGCCTGGAATTTCACCGCGCCGCCGAGGTGATCGACATCGGTATCGAGTTGGCGGCCGCCGCACTGGACGCGTTCGACACCAAGCCCGAATCGCCTAGCGTGACCGAAGATTAGAGGCCGAGGTGCTCGGCGATCTGAGCGGCGACGCCGCGGCCCTGTCTGCGTCCCGCATGCGCAGACGGTGTCCGGCACGCGGGGTCGAGCGGGTTGGCGCCGAACGCCGCCAGCGACTCGTCGTCGGCGAACACGCCGAAAGTGTTGCGCGTGGTGACCTCGTCCCTGGCGCCCGTCCCGAACGGTGACGGCGACGACAGGCCCTGTGGGATCAGGGCGACCACGACATCGCAATCGTCGGCCACGGCCAGGTTGACGGTGCTACCGACGCCGCCGTCCATGAAGCGGCGCGACCCGATGGTGACCGGCGGCCACACACCGGGCACCGCGCAACTGGCCGCGACCGCGTCGACCAGCGAGACGCCCGAGGTGCGGTCGAACGCCACCAGTTCCCCGGTCTCGGTGTCGATGGCGGTGATGCGCAGATCGCGGTCGGGCCAGTCGTGCGACGGCAGCCGCTGCTCGATCACCCTTCGCCGCACGTCTTCGGCGACGGTGCCCGCAGCGAGCGCGATCGCACCGATCCGCTGCAGTTTCTCGGTTTTCGAGCCGGGAGCGGTCATCGCGTCGAGGAACATCTGGGTGATCGTCTCGATCCCCGCGCCGGGGTTGATCTCCGACGATGTCGCCGAGGTCTGCCGGTCGAACAACGCGGGCAGGCCGAGGCCGCTCCCGAGTTGTGCGGCGACCGTCGAACCCGCCGATGTGCCGACCAGAACGTCGGAGGCCAACAACGCATCGGCGGTCGCGGGCGACTCGTCGGCGATGCCGGTCAGGATGCCGGTCTCCCACGCGATACCCGCCACGCCGCCCCCGGCCAGTACCAAAGCACGTCTCGTCACAGCCCGTGAGTGTGCCAGGTGAGCGGCGTCGCCCGCGCGGCCCCCAACACTACGCGAGGCCCTGCGCCGCCCTGCCGCTGATCAACGGTAGATCGAGATACGTTGCGATGCCGGGTTCTGCGGCGCACACCGCGGGCACCGAGTTCACACAGTGCGCCGCGGTGCCGACGATGCCGTACTCCGGGCCCTCTCCGCCGACCGCCGACTGAAAGCCCTTGACGACGATGTTGACATCCGGGTTGCCGCGGACCTCCATCTCGTAACGCTGGCCTTCGGGGCCGAATGTCCAGGCGGGGTCGAGGTTTTCCTCACCCATCAGCCAGTTCACGGTGACTCGCACCACCGGTTCCTCGTCGACGAGGGCCTCCCAGTGGAATTTGCGGCCCGCGACCTGTCCCGGTTCGATGACACCGATCGGTGATTCGATCGGTGCAGTGGCGACCGCGATCTCCTGCGCGGAGCGGACTTTTGGATCGGCACGGAAACCCACCTTGTCGACGATCATCTTCACCGCCTGGATGAAGCCGCCGTCGAGCAGCTTCTGCATCGGTCCGCTGAGCGCCTTCTCCGGAACCTCACCGAAGCCCATCACGTGCCGTACGACGTCGGGTGCCTCGTAGGTGCGAAGGTCGGAATACTCTTCGGCCCGAACGAATGTCACGCCGGTCGAGAACGCGGAGAACAAGAGCGGAAACTTCTCGCTGATCCCGCCTGGCGCAATGCCGGTGCCGTGCAGCGTGGCATTTCCCGCGAGCGCCGCCTCTTGCAAAGGCGTGCCCTGCCGGGCGCTGGGATACACCCATCCGACCGGGGTGACGACGTTCTTACCCGACCGCAACAATGCGGCCACCTCGTCCGGATTGGGCAACAGCGGTGAGTAGATCACCGCGTCGGCGTCGAGGGCGAGGATGTCGTTGAGGCTGTTGGTCGCGGTCACGCCCACCGGCCCGATGCCGACGATCTCGCCGACGTCCTTGCCTGCCTTCGCCGGCGAGTGCACCCAGCATCCGACGAGTTCGAGGTCGGGATGTTCGAGCACACCCTTGATCGCTGCGACGCCGACGCCACCGGTCGCCCACTGCACCACCCGTAGGCCCATAACCGACTCCTCACGCGAAAACTAGAACACGTTCTACTCTTGCAGGTCTACACCACAACCCGTCCCGCGCGGGCCACAATGGCTGCGAAGGCCGTAACCAAGATCGGGCTCGGCGCCCCGGGGCTCCCGGGGCAGTTTCTGGACGCTTTCCTCGGCCGCTAGACAGGTGGCGCGCTGTATGTTTCTGTCGATCGCAGCGCAGCGAAAGGATCATCAATGTCGACCGCCAAAAACAGGGTCTTCGTCGTCGGTGTCGGAATGACGAAGTTCGAGAAGCCGGGCCGCCGTGAAGGGTGGGACTACCCTCAGATGGCCAAGGAGTCGGGCACCAAGGCACTCGACGACGCCGGCATCGACTACTCCGAAGTCCAGCAGGGATTCGTCGGCTACGTCGCCGGTGACTCGACCTCGGGCAACCGGGCGCTCTACGAACTCGGCTTGACGGGGATTCCGATCGCCAACGTCAACAACAACTGCTCGACCGGTTCGACGGCGCTGTTCCTTGCCGCGCAGACGATTCGCGGCGGGCTCGCCGACTGCGTCATCGCTCTTGGTTTCGAGAAGATGCAGCCGGGGTCACTCCAAGGCGGCCACGACGATCGGGAATCTCCGATGGCTAAGCACGTCGCGGCGATGGCCGAGATCGACGAGTTCGGATTCCCCGTCGCACCGTGGATGTTCGGCGCCGCGGGTCGCGAGCACATGCGCCAACATGGAAGCACCGCAGAGCATTTCGCGAAGATCGGGTACAAGAACCACAAGCATTCGGTGAACAATCCGTATGCGCAGTTCCAGGAGGAGTACACGCTCGACGACATCCTGGCCGCGAAAATGATCTCCGACCCGCTGACCAAACTGCAGTGCTCGCCCACGTCGGACGGCTCCGGTGCGGCGATCGTGGCAAGCGAGGACTTCGTCGACAGGCACGGCCTGGCAGACCAGGCGGTGGAGATCGTCGGTCAGGCGATGACCACCGACTTCGGGTCCAGCTTCGACGGCAGCGCCAAGAACCTCATTGGCTACGACATGAATGTCAAAGCCGCGCAGCAGGTTTACGACCAGTCGGGGCTGGGACCGGCCGACTTTCAGGTGATCGAGCTGCACGACTGCTTCTCGGCCAACGAGCTACTGCTCTACGAGGCGCTGGGCCTGTGCGCCGAGGGTGAGGCGCCCAAGCTCATCGACAACAACGACACCACCTACGGCGGGCGGTGGGTTGTCAACCCCTCCGGCGGGCTGATCTCCAAGGGACACCCGCTCGGTGCGACGGGTCTCGCGCAGTGTGCGGAGCTGACGTGGCAGTTGCGCGGTGCGGCCGACAAGCGACAGGTCGAGGGCGTCACCGCCGCGCTGCAGCACAACATCGGGCTCGGGGGCGCCGCGGTTGTGACCGCTTACCAGCGCGCCGAGCGCTGATAGGGGATCATGGACCGCATGCGGACCACACGGATCCTCGCCGGAGTCGCCACCGTCGTGTGTGCGGCTGTCATGCTGCCCGCGGGCGTCGCATCGGCCGACGATCAGGACTCGGCCCAGGAGGTCATCAGCAAGCTGCAGGATCAGGGGTACAACGTGACCATCGACAAGATCGGCACGGCCCCGCTGTCCGACTGCGTGGTCACCAGCGTGCGCAATCCCCAGGAGTTCACCCAGCTGGTGCCGCTGCTCGGCGGAAATCAGGACGGGGTGCTGTTCCCCGCGACCATCAGCAAGCCGATCTCGGTGTCGCTGGACTGCAGCGGTCGCTAGCGACTTCGGTGTGGTTGGTTGCGGCAAGCGCGACCAACTACACCGAAGCCGCCGCATCAGCGTGAGCAATCCGCGGTGACGGTGATCGTGCGCTGGGCCACCACCTGCACCAGATCGTCGCCTCGTCGCACCAATTCGGTTCGCTCACGGGCATTTCGGATATCGGTGACGACGCACTCGTCGAGGGGCGCACTTCCGATCCGATTGACCTTGACGTCGAAGCCTTGGGCCTCGAGTGTGGCGATGGTCAGCTCCGCCGAATCGGCCGCCGACGCGATGGCCGCCGGCGTGAGAATCACACCGCATGCCACCGCGGCCAGCCCGACCATTGTCAACAGTATTGCGCGCATACCGCGCTCCCTTCGTGACCCGAAGGCCCCGGTGGCCTTTCAGGTGGTACGACGGGACAGCCGCGGTGAAGGTTCAACGCAATTTGGTGGAAGGACGATATGACTGCGGGCGACGAGCTGCGAATGTCGTGACCCTTGCTGCGCTCCCTAAGCGGTGACCGGCTCCAGCTCGCGCACCTTGGGGGCGACGATCGGGTCCGTCGCGACGAACTCCGAGTACAGCAGCGGCATCGACGCGTTGACGGCGAACATCGCCACCCCGCCCGAGTAGTCGGCCACGTAGAGCCGGCCACCGTGCGAATCGACTGCCACGCAGGACGGCCGGCCGTCGACGGTGATCGTGTCGACGATCTGAAGGGTCAGCGTGCACAGCACCGCGACGTGGTCATAGTCGACGATGTAGGCCCTACTCTTGTCCTCGCCCATCGCGAGCTGCGTTGGGGCGCCGCCGACCTCGATGACATCGGTGATGCGTCCCGAGGACAACTCGATCACGTGGACCACGCCACCGCGGGTCCGGTCCGAGCTCAGGACGAACGCCGCGCCGTCGGCGAGCGCGATATCGCGAATCGGCGCACCGATACGCACCGCACCGCCGACCCGGCCGGTCTCGAGTTCGACGGTGAGGACCGCGCTGCCCCGCGCGTCGGTGGTCGCGACGTACAGTCGCGTTCCGGTCGGGTCGATCGCGAGGGCATCGATGCCGATGCCCGCGCCGGTCGCGATGTCGATGGTGCCCACGCGGTCGGCGGGGATGTCGATCACCGCGACGTCGATGCGCCCGTCACCGGTTCGACCGGCGTAGACGCGCTTGCCGTCGGGGCTCACGACCAGTGCCGTGACGTTGTCCGCCAGTGGGTACGAAGCGATCACCGACTTGGTCGCGGTGTCCAGGACCGTCACCTCGTCCTTGTGGGTCCAGGACGACGTGCTGATGTAAGCGCGGTCGTCGTGGACTGCCACCGCGAAGGGCTCACCGTGGACCGCGACGATGGCCTCAGCGGCGAGGGTGCGGGGATTGAGCACCGCGACACTGTCGTCGCCCGGGTGCGTCACCACGGTTGCACCGGTGCCGGTTGCGGCGATATCGCCGATCGGTCCTCGGCTCAGCTTCACCGCACCCATCGCCGTAGGCGCATGTTCAGGCATCAAAAAGTCAACCATCGAAAATCGGTACCTCCACCGGCATCGCGTGCAACCGGCCTAGATTTCAAGTCGTAACGCGCCAAATCGGCGCGGTCTGAACTGATTCTAGCGACGAAATCCGACATCCCACTTGGGTGCGAAAAGCGGCACCGGAGACGACCTGTAAACCTCTCAGACACCGCTTAGAAAAACGTGCGTTACCCGATTGTTACCAAATTTCGGCAACTCCAAGACAGTCCATGACCTGTGTAAATACCGCTGTCGCAAGACTTTCCGAATAATGTGGCCGACGGCATTTATAAAGGTTTCTTACCTTTCGACGACAAAGTGAGCGCTAAATCACAGGCGACACGACAGCAAATCAACAACAGGCGCCACGACCGTCACAGGACGCGGTGCGAACTAGCCCACCAGCCGCAGTCGGGGCCTGCGAGGCGGCGTCGGCGGGTTCACGCGGATCACCGGAATCAGCTCCTCGGGATCACACAGTGCGAGAACCCTGGACACGGCGGCACCGGGCAGCACGCGCCACGGCACACCGGCCCGAAGGAGCCGGGCGTTGAGGGCGTGAAGGGCGGTGACCCCGTCGAAGGCGAAGAAGCCCAGACCGGACAGATCAAGGGTGACGTGTAGTGCGTCCGCGATCGTTTCAACGACAAGAGCCGCGAACTCCTTGGCGTTCGCGGCATCGACCTCACCGGTCACCGTCACGACGACGTGGCCGGGCCCACCGATTGCACCGGTGCCGGAGGCGACGGACAGCGCGCGCCTGGGCTGCGATGACGGGCGTTCGATCGCCGCGACGGACATTTCCGGTTCCCGACCGCGTCCGGGTTACCGCTGCCTGATTCCGCGCTCGGCGCAGATATCGAGTGGGGCACTGTCGACGCCCGGGAAGATTTCGCCCATGCCTGCGCTCGCTTTCTGCGATGGAAGTCAGCGATGCGCCTTTACCCGCGCCGGCCGCCCGCCAAACGCAATCACGCAGAAGTTGCGAAAGGCTCCTCGGAGGCGAGCCGGCAATCGTCGAACTCGAGCTGTACGCGGGTGCCGAACGCCGAGGCGTCGATCGTGGCCCGATCGGACAGAGCGCGCATGAGCTGGATGCCGCGACCGCGGGTGTTCGGCTTGCCGTCGGGCTCCTTCTCCAGCCAGGCTCCCTGGTCGGAGATGGTCGCGACCAGGCGCCGATCCTCGGCGTCGTACCGGGCCGTCACCGACATGCTTCCGGCCTGTCCAGCCTGGACATAGGCGAATTCAGCGGAATTGGTCAGCGCTTCGTTCACCGCCAGCAATATGTCGCTGAGCCGGTCGGCGTCGAGCGCGAAATTCGTCCGGAGCCATTGCGCAAAGGCATTGCGGAACTCGGCAACGGTTTGCGCGTCTGCGGGGCCGTTGCTGGAGAAGCCGAGTTCCGTCGGAGCGTTCATGGTGCTCTGTGTTTACCCCGTCCGGCCCGAGTTCACGCTGTGATGTTGTCGAGCGCGGCGTCCAGCGAGGAAAACAGGTCGATCAGGTCGGCGATCCCCGTGATCTTCAACGGCCGGCTGGTGGCGGATCCGTCTGCGACGACGGCGAACCTGGTCGCGGTGCCGTCGGTCTGGTTGTGGGTCTCCATCAGCACCTGCATGCCCGCGGACCCCAGGAACTCAACGCTCGTCAGATCGACGATCAAGCCCACCGGATCCTTGCCCAACGCCGCCTGCACAGCATCGCGCAGCTGCGGTGCCGTGAGCATGTCGAGGTCACCGGAGGCGGCGACGACAGCGACGCGTCCCACCCAGTTCTCGGTACAAAGTTGTCCGTCCAAGCCTCACCTCTTGTTTGGCAACCACCGTAGCGGTCATGGCCGATCGCGCGAGGCTGCAGTCTTAACCCGCGCAATAGGGTAGCGGCTTCACGGTACCGATACCTAAACGGGGACCCATCCGCGCCGGTCAGGCCGCAATAACTCGGCTTTGGCTACTACGTTGGCCGGTGCGCTGTGTCCACCAGTTGCACCGCGATCAGCTGCAACGGCGTGTTCTTCTCCTGGGAGAGCTTCACCAGGAGGTTGAACGCAGCGGGCGCGTCGACGGCGAAGCGCTCCATGATCATGCCTTTGGCCTGACCGATGATGTCGCGTGATGCCAGAGCGGTTTGGAACTGGTCGTCACGGCGCGCGGTCGCCAAACCGATCGCTGCGTGCGCCGCCACCGCCAGCGCCAGGTCCTCGAGGTGGGGTGTGAAGGTACGGGCCCGCTCCGAGTAGAGGTTCAGCGCACCGATCTCCGAATCGTGGGTGTAGAGCTGGATGGACAAGCTGGACAGCACCGGGGTGATTTCCAGGGCGCGTCCGATGAACTCGGGCCATCGGTCCTCGGTCTCGAAGTCGTCGATGCGCACCGTCACGCGTTCGTGGATCGCGTCGACGCAGGGTCCCTGGTGAAGCTCCACCTGCAAGGTGTCGAGGTCCTTGGGCACCGGACCCGTGGCTGCGACCGAGCGCACCCGCCGGCTCTTGGGTTCCACCAGCGAAATTCCGGCGTGGTGCACATCGGGCAGGATGCGCACCGCCGTCGCGGTCACCTCGTCGACGAGGTTGTCGACGTCCATGTCGGCGCTCTTCTGGCTGTGCAGGCTTCGTGCCAAGCGGGCGATCTCTTCGTGGAGAGCGCCGCCGCGCAGATCCGTCATATCTCACCCCATACGATCGGTTCCCGGCCATCGTATGACCGAACCCTGTCAGGGGCGCGCGCCTCCGAGGATGCGCACCAGGTCAGGCTTCATCGCCTGTAGCTGTGAACCCCAGTACGCCCAGGTGTGCGTCCCGTCGGTCGGGAAGTTGAACACCGCATTCCGTCCGCCCGCCGCGAGGTATTTCTGCTGAAACTCCTTGTTCGTCGACAGCGTGATGTTCTCGAGGAACTGCGCGCTGTACTGCGCACCGAAGTTCGCGCCGTCGTCGAGTTCGGAGGTCGCGCCGTTTCCGCAGTAGACCCACAGCGCGGTGTTGTTGGCGACCAGCGTGTTGACGTTGACCATCGGATCGTTGCGCCGCCATGCCGGATCCGACGTCGGCCCCCACATATGGGTCGCGCTGTAGCCGCCCGCGTCCTTCATCGAGAAGCCGATCAGGGTGGGCCATAGACCGCTCGACGGGTTGAGGTAGCCCGAAAGCGAACCGGCGAAGATGAACTGGCGCGGATGCCATACGGCGAGGGTCAGCGCCGCGCTGCCCGACATCGAAAGACCCACGACCGCGTTGCCGGTCGGCGCCTGCCCCCGGTTGGCCGCCAACCACGCGGGCAGTTCCTGAGTCAGGAACGTCTCCCACTTGTAGGTCACGGTGCCTGCGCTTCCCACCGCAGGCTGATACCAGTCGGTGTAGAAGCTGGCCTGCCCGCCCACGGGCATCACGACCGAGATACCGGACTCGTAGAACCACTCGAACGCACCGGTGTTGATGTCCCAACCGTTGGCATCCTCCTGCGCGCGCAGGCCGTCGAGCAGGTACACCGAATGCGGACCGCCACCCTGGAACTGCACGCGGATGTTTCGCCCCATCGACGGGGACGGCACCTCGAGCGTCTCCACCGGCAACCCGTCACGTGAATACGCAGCGGCCGTTGGCGTCGGGATCCCAACGCAGACGAGCAGCATCGCGATCAGCGCAGCCCAGAGTCGGCCCAGAGACGATTTCACGCGGGCAAGCTAGCAATTCGGCGGCGGCATGCTCAGCGTGCCACGCAGCGCTTGACCAGCTTGTGACCAAACCTCCGCCGCCGATTCAGCGGCCGCGGATCAACAACCGAGTTCGTTGGTCGCGATGCTGACGATGTCAGCTGCGGCGGTAACCGAAACGCCCAGGTCCTCGCGCACCATCAGCATCGATTCGGCGGCAGGCACGCCACGCGCCGCGTTGGCGCAGACCTTGTTGCCCGCGGCGATCAATTGGTCCGCCGACAGAAAGACATACGTCTCCTGAAGCTTGCGCACAAACTCCGCCTGATCGGCCGCTGCCGGCGCGGCGAATGCGACTGCTGTGGCGGTAGCACCGATGAATAGTCCGAAGATGCGTCGCACAAGAACCCCTCCGCTTGGTTGGTCATTGATGTCCGCGGCGCACCAGGAACCCGGCCGAGCGCCAAAGCGCGAAACCCCGACACCCGCGTGCCCTGACGACACGCCATCCACACTGACGGGCGCGTCATAACGTACCCGTTGTTAGGGGAACGAATCATTTCCGCCGTCGATAGGTAACGTTTCGATAACGGCTTGATCAAGTGACCGCCGTCTCACACTTCACCATCCGCGCAGGTAACCCCCGTACCCGGGCGCCGCCCGGCGCGTGCGCGTGAGCTGTGGAAACTTGCCTGTCATTTTTTGCTGGCATACCGTCATAACGCCGATGACGTAACTGATGTGATTCGATGATTTTGTTCGGTGGTGACAACGCAAGTGACCATTCGCGACCGGGACCCAGTCCCGGAGGAGCGGACGGCTGGTTTGAAAGCGCCAGCAGTGCAGCCAGATTCGTGGACGAATCATCTCCGCTCGCCGAATGAGGGCGATGCCATCGCAATGCATCGTCTGGTGGCCGAGACTGAAGTGCTCGATCTGAACTCCACCTACACGTACCTGTTGATGGCCACGGACTTTGCCAGCACGTCCATCGTCGCGGAGAAAGACGGCGGCATCTGTGGACTGATCACTGGCTACCATCCGCCGGCACGCCCCGAAGTCCTCTTCGTCTGGCAGGTGGCCGTTTCGGCGGCTGCGCGTGGAACCGGGTTGGCCAGCGCCATGCTCGACGGCCTCGTCCACCGTGTTCGCGCCAACCGCCGAGGCCATCCGGTCACGGTGGAGGCCACGGTGGCACCGAGTAACTCGGCTTCGCGCGCGTTCTTCGGCGCGTTTGCTCGGCGTCACGGGGTGCCACTGATCGAGGAACCCCGCTTCACCGCCGCACACCTGGCGGCCGATCAGTCCCACGAGGACGAGCCGACTGTCCGCATCGGACCCATCACGACACCTTTGGCCGACTGACCCCTCAGAAAGGACACATGTCTACGCCAGCAACACTCCCCCGTCCCGACGAATCCGACCTTCCCGAGGTCTATAACTCGGTCGAATCGGAAGTACGCAGCTACTGCCGTGGATGGCCGACCACCATGGCCGTCGCGCAGGGCTCGTGGATGACCGATACCTCCGGGCGGCGCTACCTCGACTTCTTCGCCGGAGCCGGCGCGCTGAACTACGGCCACAACAACCCCGAGCTGAAACGGCCGTTGATCGAGTACCTGGCCAACGACAACATCGTGCACTCGCTCGACATGGCGACCGCCGCCAAGACGGAGTTCCTGCAGAACTTCGAGCAGCTGATCCTCAAGCCTCGCGACCTCGACTACAAGGTGCAGTTTCCGGGGCCGACCGGGGCGAACGCCGTCGAGTCAGCGCTCAAGCTGGCCCGCAAGGTGACCGGTCGCGAATCGATCATCAACTTCACCAACGCATTTCACGGCATGACCCTCGGCGCGCTGTCGGTCACCGGCAATTCGATGAAGCGCGCCGGTGCCGGTATCCCGCTGGTGCACGCCACACCGATGCCGTATGACAACTACTTCGGCGGCGCCACCGAGGACTTCCACTGGTTCGAGCGCGTTCTCGACGACTCGGGCGGCGGGCTCAACCACCCGGCCGCGGTGATCGTCGAAACCGTGCAGGGCGAGGGCGGTCTCAACGTCGCGAGGATGGAGTGGTTGCAGGCGCTCGCCGAGCTGTGCAGCCGCCGCGAGATCCTGTTGATCGTCGACGACGTGCAGATGGGTTGCGGACGCACCGGCCGGTTCTTCAGCTTCGAAGAGGCAGGCATCGTCCCCGACATCGTCACGTTGTCCAAGTCGATCAGTGGATACGGCCTTCCGATGGCACTGACCTTGTTCCGCAGGGACCTGGACGTGTGGACCCCCGGCGAGCACAACGGCACCTTCCGGGGCCACAATCCGGCGTTCGTCACCGCGAGCAAGGCGCTCGAGATCTATTGGCAGACGGAGACATTCAGTGACGACACGATCGCCAAGGGCCGGCAGGTCCGAGACCGGCTGGAAACCATCGCCGACAAGTATCCCGGCGTCTCCGCGCGCGGGCGCGGGATGGCGCAGGGGCTCAAGTTCGAGGATGCGCCGATGGCGTCGGCCGTGTGCCGCGCGGCGTTCGATCGCGGGGTACTCATGGAGACCAGCGGCCCCTCGGACGAGGTCGTCAAGCTGCTTCCCCCGCTGACCACTTCCGAGTCGGATCTGGATGCGGGCATCGACATCCTCGCCGACTCGGTCGCCGCAACGCTTTCTTGACCACATCACGCCGAAAGGAGCACGACGTGATCGTGCGCACCACTGACGAGATCACCGGCACCGAACGCGACGTGTCGGCCAAGGACTGGAGATCCAAGCGCATCATCCTGGCGGGTGACGGAGTCGGATTCTCCTTCCACGAGACCACTATCAACGCGAATTCGGTCAGCGATTTCCACTACCGCCATCACGTCGAGGCGGTCTGGGTGGTCGAGGGCACGGGGACGCTGACCAACCACGAGACCGGTGAGGAACACCCGCTCCGGCCCGGCACGATGTATCTGCTCGACGGGCATGAACGCCACCGCGTCACATGCCATACTCAGCTGCGGATGCTGTGTGTATTCAATCCTCCCGTGACCGGACAAGAGGTTCACGACGAGACTGGTACCTACCCTCCCCCGGCGGTGCAAGCGAGTTGAGCGACAACATATTTACCGACACCAGGGACCGATATCCCACGCGGCTGTCGGAACCGAGCGATCCTATTCCACGCGCGGAGCCCACGGTGTGGGGCCAGGAGTCGGACGGTCCGCTGTTCGAGACCGACCTGCAGTCGATCGACGCCAACGGATACCTGGTGCAGCGGTCGGCGGTGGATGACAACTGGCTGACGACGCTGCGCGGCGAGTTGAACAACATCGGCGCCAAGGCCGACCCGGAGGACCCGCGGATCATTCGTGAGCCCGGCGGCAGCATCCGGTCGGTGTTTCAACCCCATCTGTTCAGCGATGTCATCGCCGAGGTGGTCACCCTCGACACGGTCTTGCCCGTGGCCCGTCAATTGCTGGGCAGTGACGTCTACCTGCACCAGGCGCGGATCAACCTGATGCCGGGATTCACCGGGACCGGGTTCTACTGGCATTCCGATTTCGAGACATGGCACGCCGAGGACGGCATGCCCGCCATGCGGGCCGTGTCGTGTTCGATCTCGCTGACCGACAACTACCCCTACAACGGCTCGCTGATGGTGATGCCGGGTTCGCACAAGACGTTCTACCCGTGCGTCGGCGCCACTCCGCGCAACAACCACACCTCCTCGTTGGTGAAACAGGAGATCGGCGTTCCGAGCCAGGCCACGCTTAGCGAGGCCGCCGCCCGCTACGGCATCGACCAGATCACCGGGCCTGCCGGTACCGCGCTGTGGTTCGACTCGAACGTGATGCACGGTTCGGGTTCGAACATCACGCCGTTGCCGCGCTCGAACGTCTTCCTGGTCTTCAACTCCGTCGAGAACCAGCTCGTGGCGCCCTACCGAGCCGAGACTCCGAGGCCCGAATACCTGGCGGCCAGGGACAGCCAACCTTTCAGCACCCCGTCACTGGTGCAGTAGACGTCGCCGTGGCCGCCCTATACGGGGCGGTCCACGCCACGAATGCGGGCAACGAACTCGACGTCCATCGCGTTTGCTTTCGTTCCGCCTTGCCGCCTTGGCCCCTACCAGCCGGTCGCGTAATGACCCGGGCTTGACGCTTGCAGCCCTGCCGACCTTCGCAAACTGGACAGTGAGCCGACGCTGCCTAGCGGCCTCCTGCCCGAGGCGGCGCCTGCTTTGCCCGCCATGGACTCTGAGAAGGTGTCAGCTACCCGTCGACGCATGCCGCTTCTATTTGCCACAGCTCTCGCCGCTCCCCTGCGGACGTGCAGGTGCTCGAGACATCAGCGAAGTCGTTTCGCAGCGCTCACGATCGATCCGGTACGTTTCGAGAGTGTCTGAGCTGTTCAGAAGTGTCTTTTCGGTCATGGACGATCAGGCATGATCGATCGCAGCAATTCCTTCCGTCGACGATTTCAGGGTAACTTGCCATCGGTATCGACACAGGCGTAGGTTGCTACTCGTAGCAAGCGCGCAAACAAGGGGAGGGGCTTGATGAAGGCCAGCGCCAAGAAATATGTGACGACCGGTGTGGCACTTGTGGGGGCAGGCGTCATCGCCGCTGGTCCGATCGCACAGGCACCAGCGAACACCGTCGCAGAAAGTCGATCGCACAACGTGGCTCTGATGGCCGCGAACACCAGCGAGATCCAACGTCAATTCGAAGCGCAACAGGCTTTGCTGGAGATGTTCGCACCCGGTGCCGCGCTGGAGGACTTCATCGAGGGCACCCTCGCCGCGTTCAACCGGCCCGGCGGGGAGGCCGTCAACAACCCCGACCCGACAACCGGCGTCGTCGAGGGGTTGGGCCGCATCGGCCAAGGCTTCGCAGCTTCCGGACTTCGGCTCGGGACCACCGCGCTCGCGCCTCTTCGCCTGATCGAACTCGCGCAAGCCATCAGCGACGGCAACGGCTCCGCGAGCTTCGGAGCATTCGTGAAGAACATCGTCGACGCACCGCTGTGGACGATCGACCCCGCGCTGTTCGCGTTGCGTGACGCATTGCCGGCGCCGCTGGGAGGACCCGGCGGGCTCGTTATGACCATCCGCGATCAGCTCTACAGGCTCACCCTCGAGATCAATGAGGGGCTGCAGGACCCGGGCGCGCTGGTCCAGCGCTTCGTCGACGGGACGATCCAGGCGTTCGAGCAGCCCGGCCCCGTCGCGTACGACGGGGTCGATGGACCGATCGAAGGGCTCTCGCGCGTCACCGAGGGTGCGATCGCGTCGACCCTGCGGCTGGCCGCAGCAGCCGTGCTCGGTCCGGTGGGCATCGTGCAGGCGGTCGCCGCCGTCGCCCAGGGTGACACTGAAGCAGCCCTCGCCGCGGTGGAGAACATCGTCGACGGTCCGCTGTGGGTGGCCGACCCGGCGCTCTACGGACTTCGCGATGCCCTGCCGGCCCCGATCGGCGGCCCGGGCAATCTGGTCGAAAATTTCCGCAACGGATTGTGGAGCGCGACCGAGCGGATCAACGGCTCGATCCGCGACATCGTCGTACGGGACGAGACCCCGGCAGAGCAGGAGGAGGCCCCCCTGACGACGGACAGCCAGGGGGTAGCCGGCGTTGCGGCAGAGGCGCCGAAGGTATCGCCGCAGGATGAGCGCCCGATTGTGAAGAAGACCGAACTCAGTGCGGAACAAGGCTCCGAACAGCCCTCCGAACAGCCGAAGCCCCCGAAGCAAGAGCCTAAGCGTCTCCGCGACCTGCTGGCCAATACGCAAAAGCTGACCCGCGATGTGCTGAGGCAGTCGGCGAACTTCTCTCCGGGCGCTAACGCAGGAACGCAGGCCCCGACGGGTGAAGGCGCGAAAGAGGTCGGGGACGTCGACGTTTCGAAGAAGAAGCAAACGACGGTTGCCACGCAGACCGGCACCACGCACGACAGCGAACCCGGCACCAAAACCGGTGACAACGGCGCCGGCGAAGGTGGGGACGACGGTTCGGACAACAACAAGTAGTACTTCACTCATTCGACAGCCCCGGGGCAACAGCACCGGGGCTGTCGACCGTTTTCACTGAACCAACGGAAACGTCGCTCCCGCTCAATTACTTTGGCTGATGTGGAACCACCCCACAGCTACGTTCGGGACACATCAGCGTCGGTGGTGCACCACGGGGACTACATCAACCGCGATGCCCACAAGGCGCTCTGCGGTCTCGTGCTCACCAAGGTCACGACGCTCGACGATGTCGCGGGCGAAGGGGCGGTCTGCGCGGACTGCGAGGCGAAGTTGGCGCAGTACCACGCCGCATGGTGGCGCGAACGAGCCCTGACCGTCGAGGCCGAGCTCGACGAGCTCCGCATCAAGTATCGCCGACTGAGCGGGCAGGTTGAGGAAGCGCACGAACCCAGTGCGGAAAGCGCGCAGACAACTGACAGCCCCGCGGCCGACGAAGATCCGACGTCCCTGCTCGGACGCGCGCGAGTGGAGCTCTTGGCACTCTGCCGCCAGTGCGACGGTGTCGTGCCCTACTGGCGGTTGAAAACCACCATGCAGGCGTTCAGCGACGAGCTCAGCACCGACGAGCGAGTCCAACTCGCCCAGGAGATCGGCGCCGACGGATCGCTGATCCGTTGGTGCACAACCGAAATCGGCAACCTCGGATGGCAGGTCACCAACAGTCCGGTCCAGGAGGAATCCGAGGCCATGTGGGACGCCTGGACTCACGATGCGTACCAGACACCCAAGAAGAACAAGTGGCGCCTGGGTCGGTCCCGGTCCCGGGACGCCAGTTGACGTCGGCTCCCCAGGGCCACCTTCGACCGCTCTTCCTACTGGCAGACAGTCAGCTGCTGTTCTGGAAACGACAGGAGCGGCTGCTGCTCGAGCCCGCGGTCGACGAGTTGGCTCGACACGCGCCCCTGAGTGCCGCCTACATCGGCGCGTCCAACGGTGATCGTCCGGAGTTCTACGACATCTTCGAAGCGGCCATGGACGACGTCGGAATCGCCGACCTCCGCATGGTCGACTCGTCGTTCGGCGCGGACGATCGCGCGTTCCTCGAGCGGGCCAGCGTGGTCGTCCTCGCCGGCGGCGATGTGCGGATCGGCTGGAACGTCTTCGAGAGCACCGGCATGGCGGACGTGATCCGGGCTCGGTACGCGCATGGCGCTGTCCTGGTCGGCATCTCCGCCGGTGCGATCCAGCTCGGCCGCTACGGAATCGTCGAGACATCCGAGTCGGCGGCCACAGAACTGCTCAACGTGTTCAAGTTCGTTCCCGCGATCATCGATACGCACGACGAGCGCTCCGGCTGGGCGCGGCTGTCAGGAACAATCCATTCGCTGCAGGGAGCCGCAACCGGGATCGGCATCCCCGCCGGTGGTGGGGTCATCGTGCACCACGACGCCACCGTCGAGCCCGTGCGACATCCCGCGCACGAATTCCGTTACGAGGAACCAGGTCTCGTGCACTCGCTGTTGTGCCCCACCGAGGAGTGACCGCTACTTGAAATAGGGATCGAGCAACGTCGACCAGGCTTGATCGAGTTGTTCCCACTCCGCTGGGCATCCCGACGCCCGCTCCTCAGGGAGCTGACCGCTTGAGACGAGGTCGGCGTTGGCCTTGGGATCAGAGCCGTAGATCCAGCACTCCAGGTTGTACATCCGGGTCTCATCCAGCGAGTGCTCGTCGGCGAAGTCGTCTGCGGTCAGCTCCGTGGCCTGCGCACCGGAGGCGCCGAACGCCCGCGCGAAATCCTTGACCGCCTGTACCGATTCGGGGTCGGCGTGACCGTGTTCGCCGGGCGCCAACAGCACGAAGGCAGCGAGCTGATCGGCCACGTCCTCCTCGCGCCCGGTCACGGGAAGGTCGTAGATGCTGATCGCCATGTGCCCGACCTCGTGGTAGAACGTCGCGTACTCGGAATTGAGCGCCGACGCCTTCGGATCGGGGTCACCGGCTTCGGTGAAGACTCGCTGCGCCCAGTCCACATCCTCATAGCAGAGGGTGATGGTGTTGTCGTCGGCGCTCCAATAGGCGTTGGGCTCGTCGCACTGCGAGCCGCGCAACGAAATGTTGTGGGGCAACTTGAGCGTCTCGTTGATGTCATTTGCGAGGGCTTCGAGCAGTTGATCGTCCTGCATGATGTTGCGCCCATTCGTCGCTTCGGGGGTGGTGGCCATGTCATAGAAGACGACCATCTCGCCGTCGGCAGGCGCGCTCGGGTCCGGTGGTGGGTCTGGGTTCTGCGCAGCCGGGGACCCCTGGGAGGTAGGCGATTTCGCCGCGTCGTGGGTGTCCGCCGCCTCTCCTCCCGAGCTTCCGCATCCCGCCGCCAACACTCCCGCGGCAACGAGAGCCAAAACTCGTGACGGCGTCGCCCAGCGCACAGGCTCTCGTGCTGGTTCGTGTGTGGTCAAGCGCGGTGTCCTTCCCGGTGGCCGCTCGGCGTGCGACGGTTGCGCCGATCGTATGACTGCAGCGCCGGGAATGGGGGCCAGACGACCACAGCGGTGTCGGCTCCGGTGGACTTTCCGTCGCGCAGTTGACTCGGCGACCGAATTTGCAGCCTTATGGCTAAGAGGTGCTCACGCGTGACGCGACAGTGCCTCGGCGATCGGGATGTCCCCGTTGTTGAACTCGACCGTGCGCCCAATGGTGGCCTCATCTGCCAGGCATGCAGCGACGACCAGCGCAACGTCTTCGCGGGAAACTTCGCCGCCGACCGCGTCGGCACCGACGACGATCCGGCCGGTGGATGGCTCCAGGGTGAGGCGGCCCGGACCCAGTATCGTCCAACGCAGACCGCTGGACCGAAGATGCGCATCGGCAGCGGCCTTGGCCTCGGCATAGTGAAAGAACGAATTGTCTTTCGGCACACCGTGATCGAGGCTTGCGCCGAAGTACGACACCATGATGAACCGGGCCACCCCCGCACGTTCGGCGGCATCGATGATGCGGATGGCGGCATCGCGATCCACCGCATAGGTGCGAGTCGGGTTGCCGCCACCGGCGCCGGCGGTAAACACTACGGCGTCATGTCCCTCGACGATTTCGGTGAGGGCGTCGACGTCCAGCGCCTCGATATCGCCCACCAGTGGCTGGGCCCCGGTCACCATCACCTCTTCCGAATGATCCGGGTTGCGAAACACCGAGGTCACTTCGTCTCCTCGCTCACTGAGGATCCGGGACAGGTGCAGGGCCACCTTGCCGTGGCCACCGAAGATCAAGATGCGAGCCATACCTCCACGGTAGCCCCTCGAACATATTCCTTGACAGGAATACGTCATGGGCCCTAGCGTCGAACCCGTGCAGTCGACGGTCTTCGGAGCTCTTGCCGAGCCAAGCCGCCTGAAAATCGTCGAATTGTTGCGTGCTGGGCCGCTTTCGGTCGGCGAGATCGCCGAGGCACTCGAAATTCGCCAGCCGCAGGTCAGTAAGCACCTTCGGGTGTTGGGTGATTCGGGGATCGTCGCCGGCCAACCCGTGGCTCGGCGGCGGATCTACCACCTGGAGGCCGCACCGTTCGAGGCGATCGGCAGCTGGGCCGAATCGTTCGCGCAGCTCTGGGAGACCCGCCTCGACTCGTTGGGCAGATATCTCGAGTCCATCGCTGAAGGCACTGAGGATCGGGCCGATGACGACTGACCGCTGCACCGCTTGACCGCCGATCGACACAAGGAGGATTCGCCATGCTGATGCAGATGTTCAAGAAGACCAAGAAGCTGAACCTCGAACGCGCGTACCGCGCTCCTATCGAAACCGTTTGGCAGGCTTGGACGGACCCCAACATGGTGCGGGAGTGGTGGGGTCCGGAGAAGACGTTCGTGCCGGAATGTGAGATCGACCTTGTGGTCGGCGGAAAGATCTACATCGTCATGGAAGCGGGCGAGGCGATGGGTAAGTACCAGGGCACACGCTGGCCGATGAGCGGCACCTTCACCCGTATTGAGGAACGGGCGCGCCTGACGTATGACGCGCGATCGTGGACCGAGGGCGAGGAAGAGGGGTCAACGATCGAGCACGTCAACGACGTCATCCTCAGCGAGAAGGACGGGATGACGACCGTCGCGTTGAACGTCACTATCACCAATATCGGCGCGAAGGCCAAGATGGCCGCATTCGGCATGAAGTGGGGTTACAAGGCTCAGCTGGACAAGCTCGACAAGTACCTGTCACGAGGGTGACGGCACCACCACGGCGTCCGTCTCACACTGCGAAGTGCGACTTGTAGATCCGGCCATGCACGCCAACGGTTCGGTCGACCACCTGGGAGACAACGAAATCGGATGCAGCCGAGAGGTAGGCGTAGGCGGTGGCGCGGTCCATTCCCTGGTCGGTCTGCAGGAAGTCCAGGGCGTTGACCACCGCCCGGCGCATCGCGATGTTCAGATCGCTGCTGCTGCCTCCGATTGCCCCGTCGGGATCGGACAGCCCTATTGGCACCCAGGCGGATTCGGTTTCGGCGAACGGATAGTGATATGCGACCGACGGCGCATCTCCTGATCCCGGCTTACAGACCGTCAAGCGGTAGGTGCCGCGCAGAGAGCCCTCCATCGCGGTGAGCGCCACTTCACCGTCCCCCATGGCCATGTGGGGATCACCGGCGTAGAACAGGGCTCCCTCCGCGAAAACAGGTAGGTACAGCGTGGAGCCCTCGCCCAGCAGTCGGATGTCGATATTGCCGCCCCCGACGGTTGGGGGAATCGAATTCGCGGTCGGCGCAGTGATATCCCGGTCCTGGGAGAAGGCAACACCCATCAGGCCCATGAAGGGTGATAGCGGGAACCGCACGCGCGCGTCACCGTAGGACATGACGCCGTGGCCGTCCTCCACGGCGGTGAAAGTGGAGACATTGCCGTACTCGACGGGGTTCGCGTTGGGCCTGCGATCGGTGGCCACGGGCGGCATCACTTCCTCGATACTGATGCCGTCCGGGGCGGATCCGTCCGCCTTGCGAGCGAGCCCGCCTTTACCGTGCCGGCTCGAGACGACACCATAGGGTACCCGCGGAATAGCCTGTAGCGTCTCGATTTTCAGGACATCGCCGGGCTGAGCACCTTCGACGAATACCGGGCCGGTCACCACATGCGGGCCGTCCTTGTCGAAGTTGCGCGGTGTGCGGTCGTATTCGGATGCGACGGCAATGGCGTCCTGCAGGACGTCGGATTCGCTGACGCCCTTACCGCCGAAGTACTCGACCGGATTGCGGCCCTGATCCTCGAGGATGCCCTCGTGGGTAGACGGTGTCCACGGTGATCGTCTGCTCGGAACGCATCCGAATCACCGGCGTGGCATGCACTGTCGGCACATAACCCCACAGCACCTGGTCGGGTGTCGAACGCAGATAGTGGTCGCCGGCGATGTCACCGTGGTCGGGTTGGAGGATCTCGAAGCGTCCGGTCGTGGCGCCGGTCGCCGCGGGAGTGTCACCCGTGGCACAGGCGGCCGCGACGGCGCCGATGCCCGTCCCGGCGCCCACCGCTGCCACCGCGCGAACGAAATCGCGACGCCCGATTCCCCCTGGCGAGGGTTTCGGCAGCGGTTTCGGCGAACGGCTCATTCATTTGGATGACTCCCGGGTTGTCGGTCGCCCGAAGCTACCCACGCGGTGTTGCGTCGATGTTGCCGTCAGGTTCGAAACCGTTGACGTCCAGACGCGGAGGCGGTTCGATCCCGAACTAGCCGAAACGAAACCACCCGATCGCGAACGGTCTAACGTCACAGACATCGTGGGTGCAAGGAGGTGTCGGATGCGCAATCAGCGTTTCATAGTCTCGGTGGCGGGCGTGGTGACTGCGGCCACCATCGGGGCGTCGGCTGTCGCGTACGCTTCCCCTCCTCCCCCGAGCCCGGATCAGGCCAGCGCGGAGTGGACGATCACCGACGGCTATCTCGTCAAGCAGATCGGCTGCACCCCGGATACGCCGGGTGACCCGGTCTCGATCTCCTGGGATCCGCCGGGCTTCGTCCCGGCTGTCGGCGGAACAGGAATGATCCACGACGCCAATCCCGCCCTCGGCGGACAGTTCTCGGCCCGCTGGATCCCTTCGCCCGGCTTCTGGGACGTCGAATACCAGTTCTGCTGAGACGTCTCGGCGTACCAGACGGTGCCTGCTGTACCGGGCCTTGCCGCCCGGGGCCTTGGCGGGTTTCAATCAGTACAGTTATGGGCAACCATCCGCCTGACGCACAGACGCTCACCGTTCCATGAGTTCGATTTAGCGCAAACCGAAGTCGGGGGCGGCGTAGCAATGCTTTCATAAGCAAACAACTGCAGCGCCGACTGTACGACATAGGGGGTCTGCGGCATGCCACCGCCGGACGACGAGGAGCGTTCGATATCGGTCGTGGTGGTCGGCAATCAGCGAGTCGTATACGCAGGCATCGAGTCGTGGTTGAGGCGCAGCCACCCACGCACCGAGATCATCGGCCATTTCACCAGTCCAGCGGAGTTCACCGCGGCATACCAGACCGCCGCGCCCGGGCTGGTGGTGTTGTTCGACCTGCCCTGCGACGGCGGCGGTCCGGACCTCGATGCGCTACGCCAGGTCTGCAGCGCAGGCCACCGTGTCGTCGTCTACACCTGTTCGGTCAACGACGACGTCGTCTCCGCCACTCTCGATGCGGGGGCGGTCAGCTGCATCGCCAAACATGAACCCGAACACGTACTGGCAGCGGCCATCGATGCAGCCCACACCGATCGGCCGCACGTGGTCACGAGAGCGGCTCCGACCTTGCACAGCGGGCGGCAGAAGGCACGACCGGAGCTGACCCACCGAGAGCAGCAGGTGCTCATCGCCTGGTTTCAGACGGAGAACAAGAATGCGGTCGCCGAACGGTTGTACATCGAGCCCTCCACGGTCGCGACCCACCTGCAAAGGGTCAGGGCGAAGTATGCGGCGGTCGGCCGGCCTGCGCCGACCAAGGCGGCTCTTGTTGCTCGAGCCATCCAGGACGAGATCCTCAGCGTCGACGATCTGTGAGTCCGGCCGGTCGTCGTCTGAACAGATGAATTAGTAACTTTTTGCCGCCAGCTCCATAACGGTTCCGTTAATAATTCTCAATCCGCACGCGGCGTACGCCGGCAAACAAATCGCGGGGGTCGAAGCAGCAGCTATGGAGGGCACAAGCATGAAGAAAATGATCGCCGCGGGGGCGCTGGCGCTGGGCGGGTTGTTCACCCTCGGCGTAGGTATGGCGCATGCCGATGAGGTTCAGGTGGAGGGCGGCTACTCGACGCTGGATGCCTGCAATGTAGACGGCCCCAATGTCGAGATCGCCCAGGGCGACGCCAATTACGGGCATTGGGATTGCCGCCAGGGCGGCGACGGCCTCTGGTACGTCTGGCTGAGCAGCTGATGACCCATCACGTCAGCGGTCCGACGGAGGTGTCGGACCGCTCGTGAATTCGGCAAGGGTGGCGTTACGGGTCGGGGCCGTTGCCTTCTCGCTCGGCGTTGCGGGGTTGGTCGGCACCTGCGGCATGGGGACGGCGATCGCCGACGATGGAGGACAGTCGTCTTCGAGTTCATCGGCGGGGTCGGCGAGCTCGTCATCCGGATCGACGGGCAGCACGTCATCGGGGTCGACGGGTACATCGGAGTCTTCCTCGTCGACAAAGGACGGAGCTTCGAAGTCGACGGGCAGTTCCTCGGCGTCGACGGTCTCGGGGACAAAGTCCAGGACATCTGTGGGTTCGGGGCGCTCGACGACAAAGCCCGACGCAGATGCATCCGAGACACGCTCCACGAAGAGGTCGACAGCCGAGCGGCAGTCCGCGGACTCATCGGCGAAGCAGTCGGCGACAGAGTCGGCCAAAGAGTCGGACGCAGCTGAGGCCGCGTCGACGCCGGCTACGAGCACTGTCGGCGAGGCCGACACCAGTTCGCCTGTGCTGGTGGATACTTCGGTCCCGCCGGCCGAGCCGGTCGTTTCCGAGGCCCCGATCGAGCGGGAGCAGAAGAAGAATCGATCCGACCGCGTGCCGACCGAGTCCTCGGTGGCCCCGCAGAGGACCACCGCGACCGCTGTGGGGGCGACGGACGTGAGCCGGCCCGACAGCGACCTCAGCGCTCGATCCCTGGCACACGTAACCGACTCCGGCCCAGCCGATGTCACAGCATCAGCCGAAACCACCGGTGTCGAGGCCGCCACCGAAGCGGGCACGCTGGTGATCGAGGCGCCGCCGGTATCGGCAAGCTCGGGTGCTGACAACCACAGCACTGTCGTGGCCCAAGCGCCCAGTCCCGCCCCGTCGACAGCGCCGATCGATGTGGTGTCGGGCCTGCTGTCGGCGGTCGGTGTCGGCTCACCGTGGTCCACAGTGGACGGCCCGGTGGCGCCGCCTTCAGGCGTGATACTGCTTGGCTCGCTGGACTTGGTGCGCCGCGATCTGGAGCGGATGAACGACGATCGATTGACCGTCGACCCGCAGCAGGTCGCCAACATGCTGACCACCCAAACCACTTCGGAGGAGTGGCTTCCGGTCACTGTAGGGACGACATCGGAATCCGCGGCACCGGAGGTCCCGAAGGTCGTGCCCACGCCCAACGAACGCCTTGCGGCGCTCTTCGTCAAGCAAGCCGAGCGGACTGCAACGCTTTACGACAGAATCGCTGAGCGGACCGCGGCGCACTACGACAAGCAAGTCGAGCGGATATCGGCAATCGCGGAAAGAATATCCGACAGGTACCCGGACTCCCCGACGGCGGAACGCGTCCGTACCCGGCTGCTCGCGGTGGCCGAACGCCTGCAGAGCGCGGGATTCGACGTCGTGGAACGCATCTTCGTCGCGCGGTTTGCGGCAGTCGAGCGCTTCCATGCATTGGCCGATCGCGTCGCTCCCCCGGTAGGCGGCGGTGGTGGAGCCGGCCCGGGAGGCCTGTATGGCGATCCTGAGAAGAACTCGCAGTATTGGCAAGCGCAGTCGCACGGCAACAACTGCGTTCTGATGGCGACCACGATGATCATCGGTCAACTCAACGGCACCATGCCGAGCGAGGAAGACATCGTCAAGGAGGCACAGGAGACTGAGAGCGTCGCCAACCCAGGCCGAATGATGTACCTGGGTCCGACGAGCGATAACGGCGTCGACATCAAGGATGCAGTCGCTCTGCTCGACCGCCACGGCATCACGGCCACCGTCACGGAATATGACAGGGCGGACGGCATGAAGGCTCTGGACGCCCTGACGATGGCGCTGGCCGAGAACAAAGCGGTGATGGTCGGCGTCCACGGCGAAACCGTCTGGAACGCCGTCGAGGGCAAGCCGCTGCCCGAGGGCATCAACACGGCAAACCATCAGGTGGTCATTCTCGGCGTCGACCGCGTCAAGAACATCGTCTACATGAACGACAGCGGGTTCGCCGAGGAGGGCAAGAACATGAAGGTTCCCCTTGGCGTCTTCATGAAGGCCTGGCAGACCGATGACTTCGAGACGACCGTCGCGGAGCGAAAAGCGCCGGAAACCCCCTCGTTTGGGCCGGCATCAGCGAACGTCAGCAATTCCGGCGTGTTAGTCAGCGTGGGGTAGCTGCAGGAGCTGTTTGAAGATTCGCTGAGCACGAACCATGCGGTTGCTGTCGGGGAATTCGAGCAGCGACCTCGGGGCCGTCTCATCGAGGGGTCCCGGCGGGCATTGTCGCCGGCGCTGTTCATGGATACCGCGGCTCCTACTTGCAGTGCTGACAACGCCGGCCCACGTTGCCCGCATCGAGGCGTATGCGCTGTTCGCATTCGTTCGTGACACCAGCGTCAATTCAGCTCATTTCCGTCGAATTGGTGTTAGCTTGCACCATCGGCGAAGTTCGCTGCTGAGCGAACGAGAGTAGGGGGATCGCATGGGGTGCAACAGCCACGTGGGACGTGTGGGCGCTCTTGCGGTTGCGTTGGGCATCGGCTTCGCCCTCGCGGACGGATCGGGTGTGGCCTGCGCCGAAACAGGTTCGGAAGCAAATGGCACTCCTTCCGGGGATGCCGGTCAAACAAGCACGGACAATACGAACGGAGCCGGCCAGCCGGGCCAAGCCGGCCAGACCGGGGGAACAACGGGGCAGACGGGGGGAACGGGACAGGCCGACTCGTCCGCCTCGTCCGAGGAGGACGACGAATCCGGCGACGACGCAACCGATTCCAGTTCCACTGGAAGTGGCCAAGTGGGTTCATCGCCTTCTGGAACGACTGTAGAGGTCGCTCCCGGAGTGGTGGTCTCCAGCTCGGGAGGGGCGCACACCTCGACCAATCGTCATGACTCTCGGGAGTCAACGAAGAAGAGGGCATCGGCGGTAGTCGAGCCCCCCTCGAAACCCATTTCTCCGAAGTCTTCAAACACAACTGCGGTTCGAGCACCATCTCGAGACCGTCAGAGCGCGCCCACGCCAACCCCGCCGCAGACGTCCGCTGCAGTGGCGTCGACCGTGCAGACTCCTCGTGTCGCAAGCGAGAGCTCGGCCGTGGTCTCTACGCCGATAAGCGCACCTCCTCTCGCCAGCGCGGCGACCATCACAGTGCCCGTCAGCGCTACGCCCACAGTGACCGAAGCGTTGGCGAGTGCGCTCCTGGGATCCGGACCTGACGCACCTGCGGAGTCGCCGTTGTCATGGGTGGTGCTCGCCGCCGCCCGCCGCTTCAGCGCCGAGGCGGATGCAGACGCCGCCGTCCAGCCGGCCGCTCAGATGGCGACGGTTCAGACGTTGAACAGCGTGACGAGCGCCCCAGTGACCGCAGCCGCGGTCGTGAACCAGCCACCGATCATCGAGGAGCCGGCCTTCGGAACGCCGGATCCGAGAACGGGTGCCACAGCGGGACAAATCGTCGCCAAAGATCCAGAGGGAAAGAAGCTCTCGTACGCACTCACTTCTGGCCCATCCGAGGGCAAATTGGTATTCGACAAGCGGACCGGCGCCTTCACCTATACGCCGACTGCTTCGCAGCGAGTCGTGGCGGGCTTGACTCCCGATACCGATTACGCGCAGTTCACTGTGTCCGTATCCGATGGCGCGAAGGCCAACATTCAGACCGTCACGGTCAATGTGGCGATCAATCCGGCTCCTTTGGTTGACGCCGGATCAGTCCCGACAGGTGGTTCGACGGATGCCATTGCCGTCACCAATACACGCGCGTACGTCGCCAACACCGCGGCTAAGACCATCACCGTCATCGACACCATCAATCGCACCACCGTCGCCACTATCCAACTCGATCAGCAGCCGGTCTCGTTAGAGGTCACCGCCGACGGCAAGCGCGTCTACGTCGTGGACGACACCACGAACCTGATCCACGTCATCGATGCGACCAACAACACCATGCTGGCCCCGATCGACTTCGGCCCCAACCGCTATCCGCTCTCCGTCGCTGTCTCACCAGACGGCAAGACACTCCTGGCGACCGGCGCCTTGTATGACGCGAAAACCGACACGTGGACGCCTGTGGTAACCAAGGTGGCGACCGCCACCGGCAAGGTCAGCGGAACCGTGAAGCTACCCGGTTCCTCGGACGTATTCTACGACGTCGAGTTTTCCGCGGACGGCAAGAAAGTCTACGTAGTATCCGATCTGGCGAGTGACGATCCCGAGAACGTGACGTCGGCGGTCTACACCTTCGCCACGTCCGCAACAACAGCCAAGCTTGTCACGACCGGGACGTACATCACCGACGTCGCCATCAACCCGGCGGGCACCCGCGTCTACGTCAATGATGCCGACGCGGGCACCATCAGGGTTTTCGACGCGAGCAACAAGCTGGTGGGCACCATCTCGGTCACGCCGGAAACGATGGGCACTCTGACCCTAAGCCGTGACGGCGGCCTGCTCTTCAGTCTGGATACCACCACCAACTCCGTCGTGGTGTTCGACACCGCAACCAATGCTCAGATCGCGAGCTTGCCCACCGGAGCGACCACCGTGGGTTACTACCCCGGCCTCGTGTTGTCTCCAGATGGGCGCGAGTTCTACTACGCCTCCGACACCGGACTTCGGGTAATCACCGTGCTACCCGTCACCAATGTCTCGACGCCGGGCGCGCCCGTCGGCAATGTCATCATCGGCGCGTTCGGTACGCGCTACCAGGTGATGACGGACGTTGACCCAACGACATTGCAGCCGAACGGCTCCACTCGCGTGAGCATCCTGGACGCAGACGGCCGGGTCATCACAACAACACAGGACATCGCCGGCACGGCGAGCGGTGCACTTCCGATAAAGCGCGCGGACGGCAGCCTTTTGGTGGCGACCTACGACGCGGTGACCAACACCACGACCGTCACTGCGGTGAGTACGTCGGGCGTCGCTACGCCGGTGGGATCGCTGACTGGAGCCGCTAGCCGTCAGATCTTCATCGCGTCGAACGGCGCGGCGTTCCTGCAGACCGATGTGGACGCCACCGGTAGTGCTCACCAGTTGATTCGGATCTCGAAAACCAATGTGTCTCAGACGTACATCATCGACGGATCGACACCAACATCGGGCCCGCCCGTGAAGCTGGCACCCGACGGCAGTGCTTATGTCGTATATAAAGACGGCGCGGGAATGGTTTCGGTCCTGGCGATCGATCCGAATGGTGATTCGACGACCACGCCGGTGGGGACGGGCCTCCCTACGGGTTCCCTTGCTCCCGTCACAATCTCATCCGATGGTAAAGCGTATGTGACGGTATCTTCGGTAACCGCGACCAAGATCCTGACGTTCACGGGCACCGCATACACGGAACGCGAAGTCACCGGGCAGCAGGTCGGTTCCGCCGTCGTGGGGGCCAAAGGTGCGGTTTACCTGGTCACCGCCGACGGGAACCCGCATGCATTCGTGACGAAACTGACGGCCACCACGCTTCGAACCAGTGTCATCAACGGTGGTTTCCCCGTGGGACAACCGGCGGTGGCGAGCGATGGCACCACCTACGTGCTCCTCAACTGGCCGGGACCACAGAGTTACCTCGGAATCGTAAGCGCGGCGGGCAAGACAAAGACCGTGCCGATCAACGGTAACTTCGCGCAAGCGATCGACAATCTCGGTGGCGCGGCGCTGACCGTCGGGTTCGACAAGAAGGCATACGTCGCTTACGTCGACAGCGACGGCCGCTATCACGTCGCTATCGTCACACCCACGGGCGGTACGACGATCAAAGACATGCCAGTCGGAACCACGGTCAAACACAGCGTCTACTTCACGATCAGAGGCGTTGCAGCCCAGCCGGTTCAGACCATCGACCAAGCTACCGGTGCCATTTCCACCTCAGCGATCGTCTTGTCATCCGGTGCGCGCACCGAGGAGATTCCAGGCGAACTCGTCGCAGGGGCCATCGACTTCAAGGGCAACGGGTATCTCGTCACCAGCGCTGAGAACGCTGCCGGTGAACGGGAGACGACGGTACTGGCCTTTACGTCGGCCGCCAAGACGATCGCCAAAATCACCGCGCCCGGCGAAATAGTTCTGGCGGTCGACAACTTGGCAGGACCATTCGGAGCCAGGCCCGTGGTGTTGACTCTGGATGGGACGGCCTACGTCACGATTTCGGCTGGTCTCGACAATCCGTCTGGCGGGGCCGAGATTTGGGCTATTAAGGGAAAGTCGAAGACGAAAGTCATGGATTTCGACACCGCCCTGGTCACGGCGGTGACCGTACAGCAGAGCGACAGCACGGCGTATGTAACCGTAAGCGAGATCGACGAAGCTACCGGCCAATACGTCAGCACCGTACGCGCGCTACCGAAACCGGTCTTCTAGGCGCGACAGCTTGATCTGCGTCGCGGCCGGGATCGAATGGGCCCAGCGGCCACCACCAGATGAGTAGAGTCAGCGGGTCATACCGTCGAATGCGCGCGGCCCGGATCGCTCAAGCATCGAGGATGTGAAGCTGTGTCTGGGCGTCCGCTGACGTAGTCAGGTACAGCTTGCCGTTACCGCCAAAGGCGACACCGCCCACGGCCATGCCACTGAACGTATCCAGCTGTTCTGCTCCATTCGAGCTCAGCTTCCACACCTTGGTCGTATCAGAAGCTATGTCGTATACCGTGACGTAACCGACGCCGCCACCCGCGGGTGTCACGTACGCGGTATTTCCGAGGTCGGTGAATGAAGCGATCGTTGCGCCGGCCGCGGTGCCTGCGAGTACCGAAACCTCTGCCGTATCACCCGGATTGGTGCCGGCGTAAGCCTTGACGAACACCGTGCCGTCGGACCCGATCGTGAGCCGATCGAAGTCACCCTGATTACCGCCTGGGATGGTCGCACTCTCAGCACCGGTGCTGATGTTCACGAACTGCGTACTCGACCCCGACAGCTGCGCGATGAACGGTGTGCCCGTCGGACCGAACTCGAGTTCCAGCGCGCCAGATGAATTCGGCAAGATCGTGGTCGCCCCGGCGGGCGAGACGGTGTACGCCGGATCGAAGAAACTGTAGGCGTAGAGCTTGTTGTCAGGCCCTATTTCGAATGTGTAATCCAAGACATCGGTGCCGGCAGGCTGCGGTACCAGGGTGACCTCACCGTCTGGGTGAGCGACGGCCCAGCGAACGGGCCCGGAGGGATAATCGAAGATGACAACGTAACCCGTCCCGTCAGCGGCCACCTGGAGTGAGTCGCCACTTCCGAAGTATCCGAATTCGCCGTCGAAGTCCTTAGTGACCACGCCGGTGGGCGTGATGGTCGAAATGTACGATTTCTCGTCGAGCCCGCTTGAATATTCGCTGAGCTGATAAGCGGTTCCGTTCGGAGCCACAACGACCCCGCCCCTCGCGTAACCCGGTATGACGAATGGATCGGAGATTCCGGCGGATGTGATCACATGAACGCTGGTTGTGGCTGCAGCGTCGTCGGCGGTTGTCAAGTAGGCGCTGCCACCGGCGCCCGCTGTCACACCCACCGCTACTCCGGTTCCGGTCGCCGAAAGGGTCCGGACGGATCCATTGGGCGCAACCACAAGAACTTTCGCGACCTTCCTTTCTTGGAAGGCTTGATAGGCGCTACCGTCAGCGCCGACCGACAGATTGCCGAAAGCCGTTCCCCTCGCTTGCCGAATGGTGATGGCCCCGTTGGGCTTCATGGAGATGATGGATAGCGGCGCGCTGCTGGTGCCGCCCCCATTTTCCCGACGGTGACGTACCCCGTCCCGTCCGCAGCTACGGTGATAGGCCCGCCCATCGCGCCGACCACCGCTTTCGAACTCGTGACAGCGCCGGTGGGGCCGATCACCGAGACCTGAACGTTGTTGCCCCTCCTCGTCGCGAGGTACACCCCGCCGTCCGGCGCCACGCTGAGAAGAGCCTCTTCCCCTTGCGGAACTCCGGCTATCGTCGCTGTACTGGTCGATGTACCGTCGGCATTGATGATTACGACCTTCGTGCCGATATTCCGACCGAACCTGTCCGTGGCGAGCATCGTCTGATACTTGGTCCCGGTGGAGTCCGTGATCATCGGGCCGATGGTGACGCCGGAGAACTCCGTCTGATTGACGCTCGCGAGGTTGACGGTAACCACCTTTGTGACGGTGCCGCCATGTCCGTCGTTGAGGATGACGGTGAATTTGTCTGTCTTGGCAGCAGCGCTTGCCTTCGGTGCATTCGCGGCCGCAAAGGCCGCGGCTGTCGGTGTGTAGACGAAGCTGTCGGTCTGGTCGTCGTAGGTGATCGTGCCCTTCTTGGTGGTGAGGGGTCCAGTCAGCGTGAGGTTGTCGAAATCGGCGTCCGAGGCGAACACGGTGCCGGTGATGACGCCCGTGTTCGGGTTCGCGATGCCGACCGCAGCGCCGGGGGCAGTGGGTTTAGCGTTCTGAGGCCTGATTTGAACCGTGATGGGCACGAGGACGTCATTCCCCTGGCCATCGTCGACCGTGATGGTGAAGCTGTCGGTTTTGTCTGCGCCGACGACCGCGGCCGCATGCCGCATTTCAGAGGTGGGTGTGTAGACGAACTTGCCCTTCTGGTCGATCGTGACTTGCCCGCCTTTGGCGCTAAGCGAGTCGACCGTGTAAGTCAGAGGATCATTATCCGGGTCTTTCACCGTGACGGAGCCCTTGACGACACCCGTCGAGAACGCCGGAGTCCCCACAGTTGTCCTGACGACAGTCGGCTGGGCATTGGCGGCCGCTGAGATAGCTGCTGCGGGCACGAGTTGTTCGGTCGTTTGCATGTACTCGGGGGGATTGGCGATCTTGGCGGCCTCGAGGGTGCCCAGTTCACGGCGGGCGACCGCGAGTGCCATCCAGTTCACCGGCGATTCAATTGGTGCACCGGGTATTCCGGTCGCACCCACTTGGAGCGTCAGGGCCGAGAAAACTCCGAAGGCGACCTTGGTAACCGCCGTGGGCGCTGCGACTGCGACGGTCGCCGGCTCGGCGGCTGCTCTCGCCTCGGGTGCCGGCGCAACCAGCGAAGGAGACAGGACTGGAGAAATCGAAACGGTTTGCGATGTCAGTGGGGAGGTGACAGGCGCCGCGGTCGAAGATACTGAGTCCTGTGACGAACTGACGGTCGTCTTCGGCTCGCTCGTAGCAGGTTTCGTGTCTCTGACCGTATTCGTTGTCCTGGCGGTCGATCGCGTTGTCGCCGAAGTGGTGTCGGAGTCGCCCACCGCCGTCGTGGATGGCTTCTTGCCTGTCGATGTGTCCGCTGTCACGGAAGCTCGCTTGCTGGAGCGGTTGTTGGATCGCTTCGTGGTGGGCTTGACACGCGAAGTCGCCCCGGAGTCGCTGGAGGACGAGCCACCCGACGACGTCGAGCCGCTGCTTGACGAGCCACCCGACGACGTCGAGCCGCTGTCCGATGACGCAGAATTACTGCTCGATGACGGCGAATCCTGGCTGGAAGTAGTCGAATTCGACGATCCTGCCCCTCCGGACTGCGAGGTTGAGGAGGCGCCGGATGAAGACGAACTCGACGACGATGACGAGGACGAGGACGACCCCGAGTCGCCCGATCCGGACGGCGTCGCCCCCACCGGCGCCGCAGCAACGGCGGCGCCCACCCCCAAAGCGAATGCGAGAGCACCGACCCGACCTACGTGTTGCGCATATCCCATGGTGACCCCTCCATGATGGCGTGTGGACTTTGCAGCAAAGTTGTCTGAACAATAATTCAAGAGTGCCGTGGAATATCTGAAGTCAGCTATCGGCCACGTTGATTACCTTTGATCAGTCAAAAGAAAGAGCCGCTAACCAGACGCGTACGAAGAACCGAGGCGCGAGCCGGGCTGTCGAATGCCGAATGTTTCGTCTCCAGCAACCGCGAAGAGGCGGCGTCTTTGCGGTGTCTCGCGACCTGGGCAACCCGGTGAGGGCGGATCGCCGCTCCCGTACTTGGGACAACGCCACACGCATGTATTCGGTCGAAATTCCATGCTGATTCCATGACCGCCTCCCGGTTCCACCACCGTGTGACTGCGACGGTGGCGTCGAGAAAAAAACTAATCGCGGATCCGCAGGATAGATATCGGGGAAATCCCTAAGTTTCCGACCGTAGTAGTCGCGCCCCCCGCGGCACGAAATCCTCCTAAGAAGCCACGTCCGCGGTCCCCCAGCGCGTCAGAAACCGAGAATAGGGACCGTGACGGATTCGGTGACGGTGGCACCGAACCGGTCTTTCACCGTGATCGTGAAGGTATCGAACTTGTCGTCGTCGGTGGCTGTGGCAGAAGCCGCCGCGCGTCGGGCGGCAGCGGTAGGCACATAGGTGAATGTGCCCCTGCTCGACACGGTTACGTAACCCTTCGCAGTCCTGGTTGAACCAGAGAACGAGAAGCTGTCACCGTCCGGATCCGAAGCGGTCAACGACCCTTTGACGGAACCGTTTCCCGCGGCGGGCACGCCGACGTCGAGGGCGCCCGCGACCGGGGCTTGGTCCGTCGGCGCGATCGTGGTTCTCACGGTGATCGTCCTGACTCCTCCGTGGCCGTCGTCGATGGTGACTTTGAACGTGTCGGTACCGATAGCGTTCTTGGCTCGCGCAAGATCACGAGCAGCACCGTAGGGGTTATAGGTGAACGTTCCGTCAGGGTTGATCGTGACCTCGCCCGATTCCGGGTTGATCGGGGTGTAGGTGATGCCGTCGCCGTCGACGTCGGTCACCGCGATCGTGCCGGTGACGGTGCCGCTGAGGGGATCGGCCTTACCGACGGTGGCCCTGGCCGTCGGAGCGGCGTTCTTCCCGAGCACCGTCACGGTCACCGGAACGGTGGTCGTGTTGCCGAAATCGTCGCTCACAGTGATGACGAAGGTGTCCGTCTTCATGTCTTCTGTGGCATTCACCGCCGCAGCGGCGTGACGCGCGGTCGGTGTCGGGGTGTAGGTGAATGCACCCGTCGATGTCACCGTGACAGTGCCTTTGTCGGTCGACATCCCGGAATAGGTGAGCTTGTCCCTTTCGGGGTCGACCGCTGTCACCCTGCCAGTGACACGTCCGGTCGCCGAATTCGGCGCACTCTGTGTGAGGGCCGCGGTTGGTGGCTGGTTCGGCACCGAAGCGTTGAGCTGGAGAACCACGGCGTACCCGGTGTGGTCACCGGTGGTCTGGGTTGCGGAGTTCTCCGCGTTGCCCAGATAGACATTGTCGAGTCGTGTTGCCGCACCGCTGTTTACGAGTTGCTGCGCGAGTTCTTCGCTGGCCGAGTTGAACGAGACATAACCGTGGGTGGCGCCCTGCGTGCTGAAAGCGCCTGTCCACACATATCCTTGCCCGTTCGCCGCGGGTGCCGGTCCGAACATCCGACCGTGGTCGGTCAGAGATACGTTGTCGGCGTAAGCCTGGAGGAAGCCGCTGGGCTGCTGACCGTACGTGATGTCGTCGATGACTCCGTAATAGCCGGTGCTGTGGGGCGACCGGGCAGGAAAGCCGGAGGCCCGCATGGCCGCGTTGAGCTTTTGGATGGACTCCTCACGGGTGGTCGACGTCGGATCGACGATGACGACGTTGACCGGCTCCAGTAGCGATTTGCCCTGGTATGTCTGACCGCCCCAATTCGCAATGCTGCCATTGGATTTCAACATCCACTTGCCGATGTTGCCGTAGGGGGTGGCGGTTGTGTCGCCCGGCTGGGGCTCAGCTGCCGAGGCGGCGATGGCCTCGGGCGCCGACACCGCCGACGCCTGGGCAACGACGAGACTGCGCGGAGCCACGGTGGCGGCAGTTCCACTAGATGACAGGGTCCTGTTGTTGCTGTCGATCTCGCGGCGGATCACATGCAGCAGGCCCGCCACCAACAGGTTTGGCGCCGCCGGAATATCGTCGGTGCGCGCATCGAAGGGCGTGATGGCGCCAACCGCGGCGAGGAATCTCGAGACCGTCCTCACCACCGGCGGCGCGGCCGTGACGACAGCTGGTTTGGTCGCAGTTTCAACACTCACCGGGCGGATAGCGCGCCGATTCGAAGTGACTTCACCGATCGCGACCGGCTTTTCGGTCGAGACTCCGTCCGCCTGGCGCACGACATCGATCTTGTCCTCGACGACGATGCGGGGCCGCGCGGTGGACACCGTGGCGGCGCTGGCGGGTGGGTTTGGCGCACGGCTCACTGTGTCCTGTGCAGGCGAAGTTCGGCGGTTGCCGGGCGAGGGGCCCCTATGGCCGCCCGTGCTGTCGAAGGTCGAGAGGCGCGTCGATGCAGCCAGTCGCTCACGAAGCCGCGCGAGGTTGTCCGCCACGACAGAATGCCCGTTCTCTACTTCTTCAGCAGCGTCTGCTTCTTCAGGAGCGTCGACGGCGCGAGACGGGGCAGCCGCCGCAGGACCCGGCTTCGTCTCGTCGCGTGACACGCCGGTGCGCGAGCCGCTGGTGACGGCACCGCCACTATTGCTCTGCCGCATCCGCGGTGGCCGCGGCGACCCGCGTCGGCCTTGCGTCGCGGATTCGGACGCCTCGGCGCCGCGGGCGGTGGCATCGGCGGTGGTCGAGTCGGTGGCGCGACTCGTCCCGGCCGGCGAATGGGCTTCCCCGCTGGTGCTTCCCGGAGCGTCCGACGTCGAGTCATCGGCAGCGGCGATTCCGGTCCCGCTCGCCATCGCGGCGCCGATGCCCAACGCGACTGCCAACGCACCGACGCGTCCGATATACCTCGCGGACCCAGCCGACCGTCCCAGCGACACCCTTGGTCGTGCTGCTGAACGGTTCGCGAAGTGCTGCACCCTAAAATCCCCATCATCCCCAGCGGACGCACACCCCACGCGTTGCGCTTAGCTGCTGGCCGAAAAGTAACTCTAGGCGCGGCCACACGTCTAGAGCAACGAGCGTCTTCAACTTGTTTCCCTCGCGAAGAATTGATCTTGGCGAAGCGGTGTGTCAGCCAAAGGCGACTTCAGATGCCCCGGCAGCGAAGAAATTTGTACAGTCCCGGATCCGAGAGCGGTTCCCCACAGCAAATTCAGCACCGTTCCTTCGCCGCAGCCACAAAGAGGTCGGGGTCGTTGCCTCGCGCGCAGGCTGGCACCGAGAGTTCGCGTCCGCACCGGGGCGTCGGCACTTCCCCGGACCCTCGCTTTGCCAATCGTAGGGTTTCTCCCGATTCCTTCAGCGCAAAGTCGCTGTAATTTGCCTGTTAACGCGCCCCGTGGGTCGTGCGGTGCCGAAAGGGGAGGCAGTGATGGGTTCTGGACGGTATATCGGCCGGGTGGGTGTGCTTGCTGTGACGCTCGGGGTTGGTGTGGCTATCGCCCAGCCCACGGGGATGGCGTGGGCGGAGGACACGACCACTGCAGATTCCGCAGAGGCGCAGACCGCCGAGGGTGTCGACACCGCTTCGAGCGAGCCCACGACCGGCTCGAGGGACACCGCTGCTGCGGACACGGGCAGCACTGCGCCGAGCCAAGCGAGCACGACCACGGTGACCGACGGGCATACCACCACCACGGTGGGCGGCGACGGAGCTCCCAAGGTGACGATCAGCGGCACCACGATCGATACCACAGACGATGAAGCGACGCTGCCGACCGCGAAGGCGAAACCGACCGCGACCGTGGAAAATCGCTCGCCATCGCGGCCGTCGAGGCAGACGGAGAAGCCGAAGCGCAATCCGAGTCTGGTGTCGGCACCCGCCAGCGCGGCCAGCCCGGTGGCCGTGTCCCGCGGTGCCGCCGGCACTGAGGTCTCGCAGGTGCGAACCCAACGGCCGGCTGCAGCCCCGGTCGCGGCAACAGTGCAAGTGACTGGGGCGCCCACCGTGGCCGCGGACTCGGCACCGTTGAAGACCCGCGTAACGCAGCCGGCTCCGGCACCGGTGACGTCCTCGACCACCTTGGTATCGAATGTGTTGGACGTGGTGTCGACGGCTCTGTTGGGCGGGGGGCCGCAGTCTCCGGTGGATTCCCCGGCGATGTGGGCGCTGTTGGCGGTCGCGCGCAGCCGCTTCGGCCAACCCGCGTCCGGTCAGCGGGTCGCTTCGGTGCCCGCCGGCGCGCCGTTGAGCACGAGCGAATCGTTCACTCTTGCGGCGGTCAACCAGCCGCCTACGACGAGATACTTCGCCGGTTATCCGAACGCGACGACCGGAGTCGTCACGGGCAGCGTGACCGCCACCGATAAGGACCGCGATCCGTTGACGTTCACCGGTCCCGCGGGCGGGGCGAGCGCCAAGGGCGGCACCGTGGTTGTCGATGCCAAAGGCAAGTTCACCTACACCCCCACCTTGGCGGCGCGTCACGGTGCCGCCCGCACGGGCGCCACGGCCGCGGACAAGGTTGACACCTTCACTGTCACAGTCGATGACGGTCAGGGCCACACCGTGGAGCAGGCGGTGACCGTGAAGGTCAGCCCGCTCAAAGTTGCTGCGACGGTCAACCATACGAATCCCAACACGGGGTTGGCGACCGGCGCAGTCACCACCGCTAACGCGGGGGTGTACACCTACAAGACCACCACGTCGAGGAAGGGCACGTTGTCGGTGGCTGCCGATGGCAGCTTCACTTATACCCCGACCGCGGCGGCGCGTGCTGCGGCATCTCAGCCGCGGGCCAGCGCGTATCTCAAGACCGACACTTTCACCATCACGGTGACCGATGCGGCGGGTAAGAGGACCACCGCCAGGTTGACGGTGGCGATCGCCCCGACCGGGCACGTCAATGAGCCTCCCAACGTCGCCGATCCGGTGGTCGGCGAGCCCGACGGCGATGGTGTGGTGACCGGCTCGGCGGCCACCACCGATCCCGAGCGCGATCCCCTGACCTACAGCGGGTCCACGACCACCACCAAGGGCAGCGTCGTCGTCAACCCGGGCGGAAGTTTCGTTTACACGCCGACTGCGCAGGCGATGCACAACGCGTCGGCAAGCAATGCCGCCGCCACCGGCGCGGACAGAGACACCTTCACCGTCGTAATCTCCGACGGGCAAGGGGGTCAACGCGACACCGAGATCACGGTATCGATCCTGCCCCGTAACGATGTGCCGACGGGTGTCGATGTCAGTGTGGGACAACCGAATCAGTCCAGCGGCATCGTCACCGGCACAGTCACCGCCACCGACCCCAACAACGACGGCTTGACCTGCAGCGGGTCCACGACCACCACCAAAGGCAACGTCACCGTCAACCCAGGCGGCGGGTTCACCTACACCCCCAACCCGACCGCCATGCACAACGCCTCGGCAACCAACG